>JAUVJI010000023.1 GCA_030596605.1 Bacteroidales bacterium | reverse complement strand
TTTCGCATTAACGCTTAATTTACAGTTATTGTGTGTATTAAATAGAGTAAAAAACTAATATGTTATTAAATATCAACATTTTGAATTATCCATTTCCTTTTAATTTTTTCTTTGAGCAACTCTGTGTAACAGCTATTTCACTTCCAAAGGAATGCCCTTGGCAAAAGTACCGCAAAGGAGACACAAAGAGACACGGAGAAATTTTACATATATAAAACAATAAATTTCAGTTATTTACATGTTTCTAATTAAGTGCGAAACTTTAGTCATTAATACAAACAGCCCGACGAACACAATTAATGATGATCATCGGGCTGCAATGAAAGATAAAATTTGTCTTATACTATTTTATAAATCCTTTTTTCGCAATTTGTTAAATCTGACAATTCCATAAGTAAATCCCGCAATAAGCAGGGTAATTAAGCCTCCACCAATAGGTGACCCCCCACCAACAGGTAAATCTCCTCCGCCTGGTCCTCCACCAGGATCAGGTGGCAAATCTGCAAATACTGAAAAAGAGATCAGTATTAACAATGCGACTAATATTAAGTTTAGTTTCTTATATATTTTCATAAGAATTGGTTTTAATATTATTTCAGATAAACTTTTTCAGCATAAGCTCCTTCATCAGAGATAATATAAACAATGAAGTATCCTGAAAGTTCATTCATCTGATATTCACGATATGATACTTCCGTAACTTTTTCACTGATAATTTCCCTGCCTAATAAATCATACACTTTTACATCACCTGTAATCGGAATTTCAGCATTTACTATAATGGTATTTTCAAAGGAATAAGCAATAATACCATCAGATGAATTTCCTTCATTAATTGCCGGTGCTTCACTATGACTGAAATGCAATAAGAATCGCATCGGTTCATCACCTGGTGCAGCTGCGAATTTATAATTAACAAGAGACTTAATATTTACAATTGTGTTGGTTTGCAAATCTTCAAGATAAACAGGAGTTCCTTCGAACCCGATTATATCAGTTAGTGTCAGTACATAAGTACCTGCTGCTCCAACTTCTGCTCCAACCGGAAGAGTTGCCTGATTATTAGCCACTGGGATTGCATTTAAAGATAATTTTGTTTCATCATTTGAAAGACTGTAAATTTGAGGGGCATCATCTGAACCTGTCATCTTTAATCCATCATACATGCCATCAAAATTAAATGTGGCTTCATTATTTACATCAATAATTAACTCATCCTGATAATTATTTCCTGTCATACTGAATTTGAGATATTGTTCAGAATCTGTACCTCCTTTTAAAACATTATTGTTAGAATGAATACGTGCACCATTATCAACTGCTAATGAACCGGTGGCTGTACAATAAATGAAAAATCCCTGGTGGGGTGCAATTACATTGGTAACTCCATTGGTTCCACTACCTGCATCCTTAACATAAACACCATAGTTGCCGGCAGTTTGATTCCAGATATATAATGTCAGAGCTACATTTGTGCTGGTCCTTGTCCAACCACTTCCATCATTTACATTCCAGTCGAGTGCAGAAGGATACGGATTTCCAACGAAATTAAATCCGGTAAAGTCATCTGTAGGGATGGGAGGTGAGCCAGGTGTATTTAAAGTATTTATTGATTTTGCACCGGCATGCAAGGTACCGTTAAAATAAACGGTAGCATCTCCTGTCATACTTCCTTCTGACCAAAGAGCATACCCTTGCATATCAACGGCTAGTGTTGAATCTGCACTTAATACCCAATCCCATAATTCACTAGGTTCATCCCACCACATCATGTATAATCCGGTGAATATACTGGTGTTTGGATCATCAACCGGAGCTGATACATAGTGCCATTTATCTTGCGACAGGTAACGCTCAACTGTTGCATTAACGCCATTGCCTTCAATCAGTGATCCTGTTCCAGTTGCATCAGATTTTATGGTTAAGTTACCGTTATTTGTAAAGTTATTTATTACAGTTAAAGATCCACCGGTTCCAATTTCAAGACTTGATCCTGCAGCCATGTATAAGCTTAAGCAGGTTGCCGGGCCGTTAATTATTGGGAAGGGGGCTTTGCTTACATCAGGAATTGATGCTCCTAATCCTGGATTTGGAACATCATTTGTCCAGTTGCCGGGATTATCCCAATTACTATCATCAACCAACCCTGTCCAGTCAGTAAACATTAAAATATTAACAGCACCTGGTGTAGGAGGCGATTGATCATAAGTGTAAGTGTTTCTTTGTCCTCCTGAGCCGTTTGGTATTCTTTGATTAGAATGCTCATCTTTATTTCCTCTACCACCCTCATTTATCTGGGGTTGTCCTGCATTTAATAAGGGTAGTAATCCAGGATCATCAGCATCACTTGTGTCATAAACCAATGCGTCAATCAGATTGGTTGTAGTAACCAGCGTATTATCAGGAAAATCAGCAGCATCGCCAATAAATAAAGTTACAGCATCTGCTCCATTTTGTAAGAAACCACTGCTCATAACTAAATCTACATTAGGTACTAATGCATCCCCGATAACAAAGTAACCATTAGCATCTGTGAAATAACCATCAAGGTCAGCGACAGGTAAATACGATGCATCGTCACTTCCATTAAAAAGAACCACAACAAGGCCTGATAAATTGGTGTTCCCTACACCACCATCAAACAACTCAATAAATTCCAGGTCATCTGTCAGTACATCATCGGCATCTACTTCATTTATCAAAACAAAATCCGCAACAGGACAAGCATCACATGAGTTAAAACAAACTAGGTCGAGTGCTGTATTAGCAGAAGGAGTTGTCATAAATCTATTACCATAATCTGCAACAAGACAGCTTCCAGTAAAACTTTCCCAGCCACCGGAACCATTTTTGAATTTATACTCCTGATAAGAACCTTCTGTTAAAGTAATAGTAAGCTCATAAATCGTTCCTCCAGTATTTGTCATTGCCTGGTCGGCCCAGCCATTAAAATCACCAGCCAGGTAAACATCACCTGTAACGATTTCATTTTGCATATCAACCCGGAAAGTAATGTCGTAATCGAACAAAGTTCCACAATCAGCGCAGGAACTAAAACAAACCACAGGAATAGAATAATCGGGGCTGCTTGTAAATTCAAATCTATTTGTTGTTCCCGGTGCCTGACATTCTGCCGGAACTGTTTCTTCTGTACCCCAGGCATTACCATTCATATATTTAAATTGATATTCTCTATTGGAGTATAATGAAAGAGTAACCGTATAAATGTCATCCAGATCAGGATCAGTCATAAGAGTAGCTCCGGGATCCCAGTTGTTAAAGCTTCCGGCAACATGTACGCCATCACCTGATACGGTTTCTTCTACCATATTTACCTGGAAAGTAACATTAACCGGCACACTTTCAACAATTGAAATATTGTCAATTTCCCAGTGTCTGTAGTTTCCTACTTCATAATGATATTTAAAAGCAATATAAACTGATGTTCCTGTAATAGCTGATAAATCAATATACCCTGAAGATGTCCAGTTTGATGCAGCACCCTGGGTGTAACTTAATTCAGTCCATGTGTAACTACCAGAAGGATCGCCTATTCCTGGATAGTCGGCAGAATAATATAACTTCAGGTAATTAGTTTCATTATCACTACCATAGTTCCACCATGTATCAAACGACATTATTTCATTAGTATAATTATCAAAATTAATTCCTGGTAACACTAACCAGTCTTCCTCTGTTTCTCCTGAGTTATAACCATTAATGTCAGCATAGCCATTTCCTCCGTATGTGCCATGTTCCCAATATTTTGTCGTTCCTAAAACACTATAAGTGTAACAATCTCCGAGATCAGCATCAAATGTTTCGCTGTAAGGGATTGTGGTTGTTGCCGGGTCGGTAACAGTGTAACTCTGTTCTGGTGATGTGGTTGTTTCCGGTTCATCATCTGTTGCAGCAATTTCATAATAAACGGTTGTTCCGTTAGCTTGTGCCGGGATGTCTGTGTCAGTTGTGTAAGTATCACCACCTGTGTTCGACATGTTGATTGTATTTGTAAGAACTCCTGATGCAGTACCCCAGTGTAATTCAACCAAACTGATTGTTCCATCCGAATCAGTTACATCAGCAGAGACTGATACGGTTGTTGTTGAAGTGATGTCGCTTGATGGTGTTTGTATTACATTGGTGATAGCTGGTAAACTATTGCCGCCTCCAGCATAGATCTCCAAATGATCAATTGCAAAATCTTCATCACCGCTTGTCAGGCCACCAAATTCTATTTGAATATCAATTAAGCTTCCCGAACCTGCAATAGGAACTGTAAATTGAGTAAATGTAGATGTAATTTCTGTGCCATCTCCTGTCCCATCAAAATTAGTATCTATATATGGAGCGCTATTATAAGTGCTTCCATCATTCTCTATCCATAACAAATTGGTATAAGTGCCGGAATTATCTATATCAAAATATATATGAACATAATCTGAATTATCCCAATCTTCATTGGTGCCCTCATCATCTTCAGCCATATAAATCTTGAATTGGAGATTTGACTGACCAGAGATATCAATATCATCTATATTTATATATAAAGGAGGAGTTGCTCCTTCACCATCCAAATCCTGACCTGCAAAAAAATAAGTTCCTTGCGGACTGTTATATACAGCACCTGAACCAATATCACTTCCATCTGTTCGTGTAAAATAATCATAACCCCCATCATTAAATTCAGCAACACTCGTTGTATAGCCTCCTGCGGATTCAAAATCTAATGACCATAATTGTGCGTTAACCATTTGATTTCCTGCAAATAATGCAAGGAAAACAATTGAAAGAAAAATAGTAAACCTTTTCATAACATTAATTTTTAATTTATAAATTTGATTATTTTGATTGCGAATAAAAGAAATATCATGGTATTTTTCATTAAGCCTGTATTAAGTTTTCCATAAAAAATTGAATTGGAAAAAGGGCAATAAAGATATAAAAAATATTATGCGGTATATAAATAAATAAAAAATTGTTAAAAACTTATTTTCTTCCAAAATCGGCAGGGATTTCTCCCCAGTATTCTGTTTCCCACTTTAGTATCTGATTTTCAAAGTCATTGGTGTTTAACCAGGTTAATGCACGTTCAACCAAATCAAATAATTTTTTATTTTTTTTATTTTTTTCCAGTTTTGTATTAACTCTTTTTTTCTTTACCCAGGAGATAGCCGTTCTGGAATCGGAATAAACCGGAATATTTTTATTTTTCTGTTTTAAATAGGCGAGTCCATGTACCAGGGCAAGAAACTCACCAATGTTCACGGTTCCTTCAGGGAAAGGTCCCTGTTTAAAAATTTCCCTTCCTGAACTTGTGTAAACACCACGGTACTCTAAAATACCAGGATTTCCGCTACAGGCTGCATCCACAGAAAAACTGTTTGGGATTGGTTCTCCTACCAACATCCTTTGCTCTTCTGAAAAATTCAGGATGCGTTCATCCATCCCGATATAATACTCGCTTCCTTCAGTAAAAGCTTTTTCGGCAAGGGTTTTATCTTTAAATGATTTGTAAACTGCATCCGTAAACCCATCAATCTGTTTTTTACATTCATCCCATGAATCATATATTCCGGGATTGTTACCCTTCCAAACTACGTAGTATTTTTGCTTTGCCATACGAATAAAAAGTGCTTTACAATTTCAAATGAACTGTAAAGCACTTAAATAGTACAATTTCTTAAAAAATTACTTTTTAATCCTCCTTAAAGTGTGCCAACCTCTTTTTAGCAGCATAAACTGAACCTAAAACAAGCATAATGATCATTCCTCCATCAATAGGTGCGCCACCACCAACAGGAGTATTACCACCGCCAGGTCCTCCGCCACCATTTGGATGAGGTGGATTTTGGGCCAATAAAGCAATGGGAATAATTGCAAGCCAGCAAATCAGAACTAAAATTTTTATGTGTTTTTTCATTATATGATGGTTAATTGTTTCTATTTTTTTTAAGTTCATGAATCTTTTTAATGCCATAAGAAATACCTAATCCAAGTAAAATTAATAAACCTCCTCCAATAGGTGATCCACCACCAACAGGTAAATCTCCACCTCCTGGGCCGCCACCCGGATCAGGTGGCAGGTCAGCCATAACATTGTTTATGCTAAGTATGCATAAAAAAAGGAAAGAAGAAACGAGATAAATTATATATTTTTTCTTCATAATTTTTTAATTGTATAGCTTCAATTTTTTAATTATTCTTCATAACTTGTTCAACAAGTTAATAATTAGCTTGTCAATTCGACAAATATAATTGCTCAATAAAAGAATTCCAAATTTACATAAAAAAACTTTTCAAAAAGCTATCTTTTTATTAATTTTTGAATGAAGTGGAAAAATTTCTTGTGCAATAAATTCTATAGAGTTATATTTCAGTCAATTAGAGGTTAATAATAATTTGGTAAATTTGAAAAGATTTTTATAAATAATTTTCATTGCATACAATCTATGTTAAAAAAGAGAAACTATTCAAAAACTCATAAAAGTAAAAGTAATAAAAAGCATTTACTTTCTTCAAATAACTCAGAAAGAAATAGGCAAAAGGAAACTGACCTGATCCGGCTTAATAAATATATTGCAAATGCCGGTATTTGTTCACGAAGGGAGGCAGATACACTTATTCAATCAGGCGTTATAAAAGTAAACGGAAAGATTGTTAAAGAACTTGGGGTGAAAGTTTCGCCAAATGATAAAGTTCAATATGACGATCAAGTATTAAAGGTTGAAAATAAATATTATGTCCTGCTGAATAAACCAAAGGGATATATAACCACTACCGATGATCCGTTCGAAAGAAAAACCGTGATGTACCTGGTGAAAAATGCTTGCAAGGAAAGAATTTACCCTGTTGGCAGATTAGACAGAAATACACTGGGCCTGCTCCTTTTTACGAACGATGGAGATATTGCAAAAAAATTAACCCACCCCAAACACCAGATAAAGAAAATATACCATGTGGTTTTAGATAAAAACTTTAAAAAATCTGACCTTGATAAAATTTTAAAGGGAATAAAGTTAGATGATGGATTTATTAAAGTTGATTCTATCGCTTATGTGCAAAATACTGATAATAAAAGGGAAATAGGTATTGAACTGCATTCAGGGAAAAACAGAATAGTACGCCGGATTTTTGAAACATTTGATTATAAAGTTGTAAAACTCGATAGAGTGGCTTTTGCAGGCTTAACTAAAAAAGACATACCACGAGGAAAATGGAGGTTCCTTACTGATAAGGAGGTGAGTTTTTTGAAAATGATTTGATAAGTATAATCTTATTAGTTATTAAATTAAGACACTAATTAACAATAATTTATAAACCTTATAAATTAACTTTATTTTTAGTACTTTTTATTGATTTTAAAGGAATTTGAAATACTTTTGCAAAAAAAACTAAACACGGAGGAAAAAATGACTAAAAATCTTTTTATTTTAATTTTATTGGCTGCATTTTTCATGTCATGCAACAATTTACAAAACAAATCGACAGAAGCCGAAACAGATGATCAGGAAATTACTGAGGAATTGGTTATGCTTTCCATTGCAGATTTTGATGCAAGCGCTGAAAAATATGTAGGCAAGGAGGTCCAAATCAAAGGATTGGTTAATCATACTTGCAAACATGGTGGTAAACGAATGTTTATCATTGATGAAGATACCGAAAATACGGTTAAAATTGAAGCAGGTGAAAATATACCAAGTTTTGATGCTAAACTTGAAGGTTCAATTGTTCAGGTAACCGGAATTATTAATGAGCTAATCATTGATGAAGCTTATTTGATTGAATGGGAAGAAGAGATTAAAGAAGAAATGGCTGCTCAAGAAGAAGAAGCTGAAGAGCATAAAGAAGGTGCAGAGGAAGAAGAAGGCGAGGAGCATGCAGAAGGTGAAGAACATGCCGGTGGAGGAGGTCTGGGTGAAAAAGCTGATCAGGGCGAACATGTAAGTGGAATGGAAAAAATTGAAAATTATCGCAAAGAAATTCAGGAGAGTGATAAAGATTACCTGGCGTTTTATTCAATAGAATGCATTTCGTTTGAGGTAATCCCTGAGCCTGAGGAGAATTAATTCAGTAAAAAACAAAAAAAAAGAAAGGTCGGAAATTTCCGACCTTTTTTTATTTTTGCAGATTTTAATTTTGGATGTTATGAAAATTAAATGGCGCAAATGGAATAAGGCAATACACCGCGACCTGGGATACTTTTTTTTCGCACTGACAATAATTTATTCGCTTTCGGGTATAGCTGTTAATCATATTAATGACTGGAACCCGAACTACATAATTTCCCATATGAACGTAACAGTTCATATCCCGGCTTATGCTGATCAAATAGATAAAAATGTAGTTTTGGATATCCTTAATCAGATTGGTGAAAAGAAGAACTACAAGAAACACTATTTCCCGGGAAATACACAATTAAAAGTTTTTGTTGATGGGGGAAATGTTATTATTGACCTGGAAACAGGAAACGGAGTAGTTGAAAAAATAAAGCGCAGGCCCATTTTTCATGCCGTGAACTTTCTACATTATAATCCCGGAAAATGGTGGACATGGTTTTCTGATATATATGCCGGCGCCTTGATAATACTTGCTATTTCAGGGCTTTTTATTCTTAGAGGTAAAAATGGCATTACAAGAAGGGGGGCAATTGTTACAATTTTGGGGATTGTGTTACCTGTAATTTACCTGATACTTTTTTACTAAATAATTTTTTTTATCCGGATTTCTTTTTAACTTGCACCAGAATATTTAACTAATAGAGGTAAAATTCTGCTCCAACTTATTATTACATGGTAGAATTAGCAAGAGATTGCTTGAGTTGAGCGGAGAAATTAAATCAAGGTTATGGTAAAATAGTTGGTTCAGTTACTGAATCAATGTTTTGCATTTCGTTGCATGGTAAAATCAAGACATAATATGTCGATGGAGGATTTTGGTGATAAGCGTCCTGATGATCAAAATAAGGATAAGGACATGAGTCGCCTGGAATCCGGTCAAAATTTGAACAGGCCTGATAAAAATCTACTTTTAGGTACTGTTCAGTTCTATGAAGATATTTTATTTTCCCTTAATAAATCCCTTATTGCTGTTTACAACAAACTTGGAAAACATATCGAAGTTTGGGATAGTTCTGATTTTAAAAGTATTTATGGAATTACTGCTGCTGATTTTAAGGGCAAAGCGCTTAACGAAGTATTTCAAGAGTTTGTAGCCAAAGAACTTAAGAATAAAATTGATGAGGTCTTTGAAACAGCTAAATCATGCATAATTAAGGTGCAGTTGGAATTTCCGAAGGGTCATTTCTGGTTTGAAGTCGCATTGTCCCCCTTGATTAATAATGAAGATAATGTAACAGCCACAGTAGGTTATTTTCGGGATATATCTGATACTGTAAGGTATGAAAAAGAATTAATTAGCTCAGAAGAAAAATACAGAAGCCTCGTAGAGATTGCTCCTGAAGGAATCATCAGTACCAATTTAAAAGGGGTTATTACTTCTGTTAACCAAAATATACTAAAATTATCCGGCTTTGATGAAAAAGAGTTCATTGGAAAGAAAGTTACCAAAATCCCGAATTTACAGGCCAGGGATATTGTGCGTTTTCAGGCTATTATTGAGTCAATAGTCTCAGAGAAACAAAATAGTATATTTGAATTTGAATGGAAAAATAAAAATGATTCTATTGTATGGTGTGAGATAAGCACCAGTTTAGTAAGAAAAAACAATAAAATAAATGGTATTTATATCATTTTCAATGATATTACCGAAAGAAAATTATTAGTTCAAAATCTTCTTAAAAGTAAACAAGCTTATAAGGTCATCATTGAAAATGCTTTCGAGGCTATTTATGTTCTGCAAAACGACCAAATCAAATTCTGTAATTCTCAATTGTTGGAGATGTTCAGTTGCAGTATGGACGAGTTGCTAAAAACTCCTTTTCAGGATTTTGTACATCCCAAAGACCAGAATATTGCTCGTGAAAAAATTGCCCGTGCACATAAAGAAAAATCAAAGCATGAGGCATATAGCTTCAGAATAATTGATTTAATAGGGAATGTTAAATGGATTGAAATAAAATCAGAATTAATAGACTGGGAAAATAAACCTGCCCTATTGTCTTTTGCTACTGATATAACTGAAAAAAAATTAGAGTTAGAAAAAGAAAAAGAACATTTGGAAAACCTGGAGTTTTTATTAGAAAAATCTTTAGAGTTTGTTGAATTAAAATCGGATTATAATGTTTTTCAATTTATAGGTGAAAAAATTAAAGAAATTATTGGGGATTCGATAATTTTGCTCTTTTCTTACGATCTTTTTGCTAATATAACCAAAACGGAACATATTGAGTGTCCTGAAGATCAGAGCGAAAATCTTTTGAATATTATAAATGACAGCCCTGATCAGCTTAACCATAAATTAAATCATGAACTAATAAAAAATTTGTCTTTCGGTAAGTTAATCAAATACAATGATGGTTTATTCGAGTTGGGTTATAATATTTTCCACAAAAACACTTTTGCCCTGATACAACAGAAACTAAATATTGGAGGAATTTATTTAATTGGATTAACCTGGGAGAATATTGTTTACGGCAATGTAATGATACTGCTTCCGGAAAGTAAGAAAATAGACAAACCTGAAGCGATTGAAACAATTGTAAAACTGGGATCTTTTGCGTTGCAACGTAAAAATGCAGAAGATGCTCTTAGAAATAGTGAAGAAAAATACAGGAGGATTTTTGAATCGTACCAGGATGTGTATTTCAGGGCTGATATAGATGGAACTATCGTTGAAGTAAGCCCATCGGTATCAAAAATAGGAGGATTTAATCCGAATGAAATTCATGGTCAAATAATTAATAATTTTTTCACTGATAAATCGCTCGTAAAAAATCTTGGAAAGGTACTATTAAGGGATGGAGCCATTTCTGATCAGGATATACAACTGATAGGAAAAGATGGAAAGATAATAGATGCATCGCTAAATGCCAGGATATTGAGAAATAAAAAAGGTACACCAATTGGTTCAGAGGGTGTTATCAGGGATATTAGTGAAAGAAAAAAGGCTGAAGATGATTTCCACAAAAGTGAAGAGAAATTCAGAACGCTGGCCAATTTCACGTATGATTGGGAATATTGGGTGTCTTCGGATAACGTGATCATCTACATGTCCCCATCATGCAAAAGGATTTCAGGTTATAATGTCGGGGAATTTACAAATGATCCGAATTTATTAGTAAAAATAATTCATCCCGAAGATATTCAGAATTTTGAAAAGCATATTTCAAAAGCTAAAGAATCGGATTATTATGTGATTAATATAGATTATAGAATTGTTACCAAAGATCAGCAAATAAAATGGATCAACCATGTTTGTCAGAAGGTTTATGGCGATGATGGAAAATATCTTGGAATAAGGGCAAGTAACAGGGATGTTACTGATCGTAAAATTGCCGAAGATGAATTACGAAATAGCGAAGAAAGATTCCGAACACTATTTTATGAGTCTCCGGATTCGGTCTTCGTTGAAGATTATGATGGAAATGTTTTGGATGCAAATCCGGCAGCATGTAAACTTCATGCAATGGAGAAAGAAGAATTGGTTGGCAAAAACATCATGGACCTCATCCCTAAGTCTGACCAGAACATAGTTGCTGAAACATTTCCAAAGTGGATAACCGGTGAAATAGTAAACTTCAGAGGCGTTTCAAAAGCTTCTAACGGTGAATGTATTCCTGTTGAAATTCATGCAAGTAAAATCCATTACTCAGGGAAAAATGCATTGTTATTCATTGTGCATGATATTACCAAGATCAAAGAAACGGAGGACAAATTAAAAGAAGCGGTTGAAAAAGCTGAAGAAGCAGATATGTTAAAATCAGTATTTCTAGCCAACATGTCGCATGAAATCCGAACTCCAATGAATGCCATTATTGGTTTTTCGGAAATTCTTTCAGATCAGGATCTTACTAAAAAGGAAAGAGCAGAATTCATTAATTATATAACCCAGGGAAGTAATACATTAATGAACCTAATTGAAGACATTATTGATATTACAAAAATCGAAGCCGGTCAGATTAAAATCAATTTTGCGGATTGTGATGTAAATAAACTGATGGATGAGTTATATGCCACTTTCCTGAAGATGAAAAATAAAATCGGCAAACCTCATCTGGAGCTTAGATTGAATAAGCCCATTGTAGAAGAAGGATTTTTTATCAATACTGATCCAAGCCGGATCAGGCAGGTTTTGTCAAATCTCATTGGAAATGCCCTGAAGTTTACTGAAGAAGGATATATAGAGTTTGGCTTTACTATTTCATCCGAAAATCAGATTGTATTTTATGTGAAAGATACCGGTATTGGAATACCTGTTGACAAGCAGGATATGATTTTTGAAAGATTCGGGCAGGTAGAGGATGCAAAAGAAAGTGAAAGGAAAGGAACCGGCCTGGGATTATCAATTTCCAAGAAATTATCCGAATTACTTGGAGGCTCGTTATCTGTTGTCTCCGAACCGGAAAAAGGATCGGTATTTTATTTAACATTGCCCATAAGCAAGGATTATGAAAAAGATATATTAAAAGTACGTCCCACTACGCCACTACCTATTGACTGGAGTGATAAAATATTCTTAATCGCAGAAGACTCTGTTTTAAATTATACCTATCTCGAAGCTTTGTTTCAAAAAACAAATGTTAAGGTGTTGTGGGCAAAAGATGGAAAAGAAGCCATTGAAATGTGCCGTAAAAATGCATCTATCGATCTCGTTTTAATGGATATCAAAATGCCTGTCCTAAGTGGGCTGGAAGCTATCGACGAAATTAAAAAATTCAGAAAAGACCTTCCTATTATAGTTCAAACTGCTTATGCAATGCCCGAGGACAGGGAAAAAAGTCTTGCAGCCGGAGGAGATGAACATCTTACAAAACCAATCAATGCTGATGAACTATTCTCAACAATCAATAAATTTTTAAACTAATTTCTGTTTATCCCCTATCTCTCTTCATAAAATACTGTCATTCAAAACCAAAGTTGTAAATTTGTTGCAAATCATTTACAATGAAAAAGAAAATCCTCTTTTTATTACTTTCAGTATTTCTTTTCTCAGGAACTATCTTTTTTTTATTAGATATATTTGAAAAACACACTCCAGGTTTAAAAAATGAAAAACCAAATGAATGGTTTTTTATGCAAAGAGCTTATCCAACAGGTGAAATCAATCATGACGCTTACATTCACTCTGTAAAACAAGCACAGCAATTCAGGAATTTTCAAAATTATACGGAAGATACCACCTTTTGGGAATTTGCAGGGCCTACCAATATTGTAGGTCGGTTAACAGATGTGGAAATGCATCCGTCAAGCATGGAAACTATTTATGCAGGCGCTGCTTCCGGAGGAGTTTTTAAAACAACAGATTTGGGCGAAAATTGGAATCCCATTTTTGATGATGCTTTAAGTTTATCTATTGGAGATATAGCAATTGCACCCTCTGATCCGGATATAATATATGTTGGTACAGGGGAAGCCAATGCCGGCGGGGGATCGCTGTCATATGATGGGGTAGGCTTATATAAATCCCTTGATGGTGGCGATTCATGGGAATATATTGGTCTTGAAGAAAGCCGCAACATTGGAAGAATGGTTGTTCACCCTCAAAATCCTGAAATCGTTTATGTTGCCGCAATGGGGAATTTATTTGCTGAAAGTCCTGACAGGGGAATATATAAAACCAATGATGGTGGCCAGAACTGGGAAAATGTATTATTTATATCAGATTCCACAGGCGGTATTGATATAGTTATTCACCCTTACAATCCGGATACGCTTTATGCTGCCATGTGGGAAAGGGTAAGAAAGCCTAATCGCAGAAGTTATGGTGGCTGGACTTGTGGAATTTACCGGACATATGATGGGGGTCAGTCATGGATGGAGCTATCTGAAGGATTACCATCACCCGGTGGAGATGTTGGAAGAATCGGTATTGATATTTCAAAATCCGATCCTTCAATTTTATATTGCATTTATGCTGATAAAACCGGATTTTTTGAAGGATTATATAAAACATACAACCATGGTGATTCCTGGATTCAGACAAATGATGGCTCATTAGCCTACTGTTACCAATCGTATGGTTGGTGGTTTGGAAGGGTTAGTGTTGATCCGGTCGATCCTGATATAGCTTATGTTATTGGTTTTGATTTGTATAAAACATCAAATGGTGGAAATTCCTGGTCAAATATTTCTGCGAATGATGTACATGTTGACCAGCATGGTTTATATGTGCATCCAGAAAACAATAATTTTGTGGTTATTGCAAATGATGGCGGATTGTATATATCGCAAAATGGCGGAAGTAGCTGGAACTGGATTAACAATATGCCAATAATGCAATTCTATACTTGTGAGGTTGATTTTCAGTATCCGGAACGCTTATATGGAGGTACACAGGATAACGGAACCAATAGAACAATGACAGGAAATACGGATGATTGGCAAAGCATTTATGGAGGCGATGGTTTTTATGTGCTGGTTGATCCTGAAGATAATAATTATGTGTATGCTGAATATCAGTATGGGAATTTTGCGAGATCAACAAACGGAGGTAATTGGTTTAGTACTGCCATGAATGGGATAAGTAGTTCTGATAGAAAAAATTGGAACACACCTGTAGTTTTTGATCCGACAAATCCTGAGATCCTTTATTATGGGGCCAATCGTTTATACAAATCGACTAATCGAGCTTCTAACTGGTTGGCTATCAGTACTGATTTGACCAATGGCCCAGGAATTAATTTAACTTATGGAACCATCACAACAATTTCGGTATCGCTGGTAAATCCTGAGATTATTTATGTTGGAACCGATGACGGGAATGTTTGGGTAAGTGCTATGAACGGAATGGGTTGGGAGTATCTTTCTGTTGATTTGCCTGATCGATGGGTTACGCGTGTAGCAACTGATCCGGTTGATGAAAATACAGCATACGTAACATTTTCAGGTTACAGATGGGATGAATTTTTGCCTCATATTTTCAGAACAACAAATAAGGGTGAATCCTGGGAAGATATTTCAGGCAACTTACCTGAGTCACCCCTAAATGATGTAATTATAGACCCTGAAGACAATTCCAAATTATATGTAGCTTCTGATGTAGGTGTATTTGTTACTAATGATCTGGGACAAAACTGGGAAATGTTAGGTTCAAATCTGCCGAATGTTCCTGTACCTGATTTAACACTTCACAATGACACAAGAACTTTAATTGCTGCAACTTATGGCCGTTCGATGTATAAGTATGATCTATATCAGGATACTTTGTCAACTTCTGTTTTTCAACCTGTTTTTAATACTATCAATGTAGAAATATCCATTTTCCCAAATCCATTTTTTTCATCGACTACTATAATATTTGAAACTCAAACAAATGATGTTGGTAGTCTTGAGATTTACAATTTGCAAGGTAAAAAGATCACAACACTTTTTGTCGGGAAATTTATTTCCGGTATAAATGAATTTAATTGGGAACCTAAGGGGAACAATAGAATTAAAAGTGGGATTTACTTTGTGGTTTTAAATCTTTACGGGAAAATAATCACAAAAAAACTTCTTTTCAAAAAAACTTAAGTCATCAATTTACTAACAGGTTTTAGTTTATGTTTGTAACCTTCTTTCTCACAAAATGGACAGCAGTCAAATGATTCTGAAAAGGTATACCCACATTTTTCACATTTGTAATTTTGTTCAGTGTAGGTGTACATTTTGCGTTCATTAGAACTTAACAAAAAAGCTAAGCCCATGATAGGTGTAAGGAAGAAGCTGATTAGGAATAATCTTCTAGGTCCTATTTCCCGGGTCTTCCCCAATCTTGAAAACAGGTAAACTACAATTGTATATAAAAATAATACTACCCCTATAAAAACATACTTCATTTCCATAATAACCACTGTGTCAGGAAGATATTCGTGTTAGTTCTTAATTATGAATTTGTAAAATTATATAATTCCCAATAAGTTAGACAAATAAATCTGATGAAATTCCATCTGCAAATATTTTGCCTGAATCTGTCAGGCAATATTTACCATTCTTAATTAATATTCTTTTGTCATCAATAAACCTTTTGACATATTTTTTAAAGTGAAGGTTGTATTGATTGCCAAATTTTTTCAGAATATAGCTTACATCTGTTCCCCACATAGTTCTTAACGATGTTAAAATATATTCATTATATTTCTGATCAGTGGATAAATTTTCTTTTTCTGCTGGTACTTGGTTGTTATTTATTTCAGAAATATATTTATTGATATTAGAAACATTCCATTGCCTTGTATCACCATCAAATGAATGAGAGGAAGGGCCTAAGCCTAAATACTTTTCCCCCAACCAGTAACTCTTATTATGTTTTGAGTAAAAATTCTCCTTGCAAAAATTGGATATTTCATAGTGAAGGTAATTATTTGTGCCCATTTGATCAATCAATATTTGAAAATGATCAGCCACTTGCTTTTCTTGAACAGGATTTGTTTTATTATTACGAATAAGAACATCCAATGCCGTTTTTGGCTCTACAGTCAAGGCATAAGCAGAAAGATGTGGAGGGTTTAGTTCAAAAAAGATTTCCAGGTTCTTATACCAATTTGTTTCAGATAATGATGGTATACCATAGATCAAATCAATACTCATGTTTTGAAATCCAGCATGTTGAGCTTCTTTAATCGAATTATATGCCTGATCAGTTGAATGAACACGATTTAAATATTTTAAATCTTCCTCAAAGAATGATTGTACTCCAATTGACAACCTATTAACAGGAGTTTTCTTCAATGAGTATATATACGTTTTGGTTAAATCATCAGGATTGGCTTCAATTGTGACCTCGGCATTATCAGAAATTTTAAAGTTAGATTGTATTTCATGAAATATCTTATTGATTTCACTTTCTGAAAGTAATGAAGGAGTTCCTCCTCCAAAATAAATTGTCTCCACCTTCTCATTTCCAAGATAGTTTTTCTGGAGAGCAATTTCTTTAAGAAGTGCTTCTAATAAAAGATCCTTATTCTTTAGAGATGCAACAGAATGAAAATTGCAATAGTGGCATTTCTGCTTGCAGAATGGGATATGAAGGTAAATCCCTGCCATATCAAATTAGGGGTTTAGATTTTTTTATTTTTCAGTCTCAGAAATTTGTCTTCTGCGTAATATAAAAAACAGGTAGCCACTGAAAACAATAGACGTTATTATCTGTAAATATATCGGTGTAGAAATCAAATCGGTCTGTATAACTGCAAAACTGATCAAACCAAATTTTAACAGGTAATAAACAATCTTACTGATGACGATACTTGAAAGAATCGCTACAAATTGATTGACTTTTGCAGATAGTTTATAAAACAACCAAACATTTAATAACAATTCCATGGTCATTATTACAGCTTTAAAAATAGTTGGATGAGCCGAGATCAAAAAAGAAAACAATGGAAGTGTTAAGGCAATTAAATAAGCATTCTTTTTACTTGTGTGAGCAAGAGCCAATATCAGCATTATGCGCATGGGTTCTACAAGATAGATTGGTACATTCAATAAATGAGATATTGCTGGAACAAAATAAATAAATGCCAGTGCAAAAATATCTATAACAATACTCTTTGTATTCAGTTTTGAAATTGATAACCCAATATTTGTTGCCATGATTAAAAAGTTTGATTGCCACAAATATATAGTAAAATTCCTCATCTAATGCTCATAAAATAATTTACCGATGTTTCACAAAGTTATTTTCTGCGGTACACTGCGCCATACATTGCGCTACTCTGCGGTTTCCCGATAGCCATCATAATTTTAACCGCAACGGACGCTCCCAAAGGGATCCCTTCGGGATAAGTTATCCGCAATGTTTCGCAATGTTTTTTATCTGGATTACTATAATCGTTAATACTATATGTGGCACATTAGTAATTAACTGATAAAATTGTATTTTTATAGCATGAACTAATTATTCCTTTAAAATGAAACGCAGAAAATTTATAAAGACCGGAATAAATACTACTGTTGCTGCAACCACAGCAATGGCATTTGGAAATGTTTCTCAATTATTTACCGGGCCCAATGATGGACCAGAATTATCATATGATCTGGTCGCGGTTAGAAACGGTGAGCCTGATGTAATGTTCGACAAAGCAATTGAATCTTTGGGTGGTATGAAAACTTTTGTAAACACAGGTCAAAAAGTAGTAATTAAACCAAATATAGGTTGGGATGTTGTACCTGAGCGTGCGGGGAATACCAATCCAAAACTGATCAAAAGAATAGCTGAACATTGTTTTAATGCCGGTGCAAAAGAAGTGTATGTATTTGATAATACTTGCGATGAGTGGAATAAATGTTATAAAACAAGTATGATTGAGCAAATGGCCAAAGAGGCAGGCGTAAAAGTTGTCCCAGGCAATTCTGAAAGCTATTACCAATCAGTTGAAATTGAAAATGGTGTAAGTCTTAAAACAACCAAAGTCCACGAATTAATTTTGGAATCAGATGTATTTATTAACGTGCCTGTTTTAAAACATCACAGTTCGGCTGACCTGTCTATAGCCATGAAAAACCTGATGGGTGTAGTATGGGACAGGATGTGGTGGCATCGCAATGATTTGCATCAATGCATTGCGGATTATTGTACTTTCAGGCCTCCTGATTTAAACGTAATTGATGCTTATCGTGTTATGATGAAAAATGGCCCCCGTGGTGTTTCTGTCAATGATGTTACAACATACAAAACGCAAATATTATCAACAGATATTGTAGCTGCTGATGCTGCTGCTGCAAAGCTTTTTGGGTCAGAACCCGAAGATATTACCTACATAACTCATGCGGCTGATTTGGGTGTTGGAACCTACGATCTTACCAGCCTGAATATTAACAGGATCAAACTATAGGATGAAGGGATTTTTGTTTTTGAAAAGGCTTAGGGTAACAGTTTCCCTGATATTTTTTTTATTGATCTTTTTCCTATTTATCGATTTTGCAAATACCTTTTCTTCTGCCCTGATCAATGGTATTCTTTATTTGCAATTTATACCGTCAGTATTTAAGTTTATTAATCTGCTGGCAATATCTTCTGCCGGATTTATCTTGATTCTGATTCTTACCTTATTATTTGGCCGCGTATATTGTTCTTCATTTTGTCCGCTTGGGGCATTACAGGATATTATAAGTTTTTTTTCGAAAAAGTTCCGAAAAAAGAAATTCTATAAATCGCAAAGAACGTACAATTGGTTAAGATATTCAATCCTTATAGTAGTTGCAGTTTTTTTAATGTTCGGATCAATACTGTTTGTTAATTTACTTGATCCATACAGTAATTTTGGTAAAATTATCTCTGATGTGGCCAGGCCTGTTTATTATGGCATCAATAACCTGGGAACATTCATTTTAGAAAAATTTGAAATCTATACCTTATACCGGGTAGAGCCAAAAAGTTATAATTTTTATTCCATGGGATTTTCAGTGGCTTTCCTTGGATTGGTTGGTTATATGTCATATAAACATGGAAGATTGTATTGCAATACAATTTGCCCGGTAGGCACATTGCTGGGATTGATTTCCAAATATTCCCTTTTTAAAATTCAATTGAATGATTCGCTCTGCACAAGTTGTGGCGTTTGTGCGGCAAATTGTAAATCAGGATGCATTGATACGGATGCCAAAACAGTTGACTTTACAAGGTGTGTAGGATGTTTTAACTGTTTAACGGTATGTCCGGGCAATGGAGTTACTTTTAAACCATCTTTTAAAAAAGTTACATATACAAATCAAAGTGAAAAGAAGACAAATAGCAGAAGAAAATTTTTTACTGAGTCAGCGGTCATGACTGTTGGTGTATTATCATTGGCCAATAAAGTTTTAGGTGAAGAAATTAAAGAAGGAATGATCCCGGTTGTTAAGGAATATCCGGTTACACCTCCTGGCTCTATAAGTATTAGGCATTTTAATAATTTTTGTACAGCATGCCATCTTTGTGTTAGTGCCTGCCCCACTCATGTTTTACAGCCCTCAATTACTGAATATGGATTAATGGGTTTGTTTCAACCCAGGATGGATTATTTTGCCAGCTTTTGCAATTTTGAGTGTGTAATTTGTAGTGAAGTTTGCCCCACCGGAGCTATTCTGCCAATTAACCTCGAAGAAAAGAAAACAATTCAGTTAGGTAAAACTAATTTTATTAAGGAGAACTGTATTGTTTATACTGATGAAACAGCCTGTGGCGCATGTTCCGAGCATTGTCCGACCAAGGCTGTGAATATGGTTTTTTATAAAGATAAATTGACCATTCCTGAAGTGACACAGGAAATTTGTGTGGGCTGTGGTGCTTGTGAATATGCCTGCCCTACAACTCCCAAATCAATTTATGTGGATGGAAATCCAATACATCAGGTAGCTGAAAAACCAAAGGAGGAGGAAAGCCTGAAAGAAGTTGATCCGGAGGAAGATTTTCCATTTTGATTTTTTCGACCTTCCAGGTTTGCTTCCGCCTGGGCTTATGTTCAACCTGGAAGGTCAGGACTTGCTAAATTATGCGTAAATCTGCGAGCAATAAAAATCATATTGAACATTGCAAACAATCAATTACTATTTTTTAGTTTCTTTCTTAATCTCAAAATTAAAAATCCCATAACAAAAATTACTATAAAAATTACAGGCAAAAGAAAACGTGTCATTGCTGCCCATTTAATATCCATGTTCAGGAGTTTCATGTGCTCGTGATCGTGGTGAGGAACCAATCCTAAAACCTCACCGGCAGCTGCTGTAGCTTTAATGAATAAATTCCCGTCAGGAACATCCTGATGGCATGAGATACAAACTCCTACTCTTTCCATTTTTTCACGGCTATATTGTGACAAAGGTCCTGATAATGGCCAGTGATGTCCTACCGTTTGGACCTGTTTGCCATCACGGGTTACAACCTGTGATAAGTCCATAGGTAAATCTTCAATTTTTGGAAACTGTGGACGGGCATTTACACTCAGGTTTTTACCATCATAAGTTTGTAAGTCTTTATAGGTATCTTCTTCATTACTCTGCATGAATTCACCTCCTTCAACTCCATAACCAAGGGTTTTGGGATTTGTATGACAGGAAGTACATTCCCTTGCTTTTGCACTGATGGTATGTGGTTGAGCAGGCGTCATATCAATTCCCCTTTGCCCGTTTTCATCACTGTTTTCCATACCAGCTGGGGTTCTCCATATTTTATTTGAAACCAATGTTTTTCCATCTTTACCAATCACAGTAGTAATTTGCTGGCAACCTGGGATAATAGGAGTTATCCGACCCTCTCCATTCACACCCAATACAGGATCTTCCCATCGGATATAAGTTCTGCCTTCACGAGCTACACCCGGTTGATACATTTTATCTGTTTCATTTAAAGTTTCAGCAGTCTCACCATTCTCATAATGGTAACTTCCAGACTTAATCCAATCAACAGATTTGTTTCCATTAGCAAAATCAACCTTAACATGACAGCCATAACATTGCGCAGCCCAGGTAGCATGGCATGCATAGCATTCCATTTTTTCAATATGCACACCTATTTTACACATAGCCGTAATGGCTTTTTCAGGATTCCTCCATGAATTGTTTTCTTTTAAATTTTTTAATGCCGGAGCAATAAAATCAGGGCCACTGGCTGAATGTACAATTACATCATTACCTCTTTTAATTACATTTCCAAATGGATTTCCCCTTGCTGAAAACAAATATCCATCTTCCGGTTCATATATTCCTTGTATTCTTCAGTCCCCCATTTGGGTTTTGGCCCATCCGGATCATCGATATCATAATTTCCCCATTTGACTTTATAACCTGTTAGCGCCCCCCAACCCCAAACAGCGCCCTGGATTTTACCCGCTTCTGTTTGCATTAAATTACGATGCAGGTTATAAATATGATCTTCATGGCACTTCCCACAGGTTTTATCCTTTACCCACACAGAACCCGGAAAGCGAACAAAATCTTTATGTGCTATCTCCTTGTTCTTTTCTTCTTTCTGATTTCCAAAGTGGCAAACAATACAACCGTTTGGATCACCCATCTTTTTACCTTCCCTGTAAATTTCACGTATCATTTTAGAATCGTGTTCGCGAATTGGTTCAATACCCTTATGACATGCCAGACATCCTATCCCTGGCGCCGGATATTCCAATTTAGGTTGTACAGTTTCCTTTTCAGGAGGAGTTATACCTGTATTATTATTATCCTGTAATTGAAAGGATAGAATTATAAACGGAATAAAAAGAAATGCCAATATTTTTAATCTATCAAGAGAGAGCATTAAATCGTAGAATTAATTGAGTAAAAATTTCTTTGCTAAAGATAGGAAAAAAAAAGTTAATGAATATCCATTCAGGAATTCGAGGGGCACGACAAATTACCTTATCAGATTTTAAAATGGAACACGGATGACACAGATTAAGCGGATAATCACTGATAAACGGTAAGAAAATATCCGCAAAAATCAGAAAAATCCGTGTCATCAGCGTTCTATTATGAAATTTGTCGTACACCCGAATTCGACCTTATTGCGGCAATGTTATGATCTGTTTTTTTTCGACTGAATTTTCCGAAGGATTATTCTGAAAGTAGTTCCTTTATTAATATTAGAATTTTTTACAAATATTTTTCCTTTATGATAATCCCTGACAATCCTTTGTGAAAGCGACAGTCCCAAACCCCATCCTCGCTTTTTACTGGTATACCCCGGATTAAATATAGTTTTAAACTTTGACTTAGGGATTCCCTTTCCATCATCAGTTATATCAATCAATACCAAATTTTCCTCTTCCCTGATATCAATTTCAATATTTCCGGCACCTCCAATAGCATCAATGGCATTTTTACAGATATTTTCAATAACCCATTCAAACAAATGCAGATTTACAGGAGCATTTATTTTATCTTCCTGGGATTGAATTATTTTGTATTTCACTTTTTGGGAAGCCCTCGATTTTATATAGTTGACCGAATCATAAATAACCTGAACAATATTCTCATTCTTTAACCTGGGCTCAGACCCGATCTTTGAAAATCGTTCAGTAATTTTTCTTAATCGTTCTACATCTTTATTTAACTCTGTGATGGTTTCGCTTTTATGCCCTTCCATTTTTAAAAGCTCAATCCAGGCTATCATCGAAGAAAGCGGTGTTCCCAATTGGTGTGCTGTTTCTTTTGCAAGCCCTACCCAAACCTGATTTTGCTCCGACTTCCTGGCTGAACTGAAGAAAATATAGGCAATAATAAGGAACAAACCAATAACACCAAATTGGAAGTATGGGAAGTACATGATTCGGGTTAATAAAGCTGAATTCTGGTAAAAAATGTACCTTTTACCCTGGTCTGACAATTCAATCTCAATAGGTTCATTATCATATGCCATATGTTCAAGTGTGCTCATGATATATAATGAATCCTGTGCTTTAGTTTCATCAATCAAACCATATTCAAGAACTCTTGTTTTAGTGCTATCGGTAATAATTACCGGCACAGAAGCAGCGTTCAGTACAACTTCTGAAAAAAACGAATCGATTAAATCGTCAATAACCACCCTCAATTCCGTAAAGAGCTTAGAATCCTTATAATAGAGGTAATCAAACTTGTCACTTTCGTATGAGATTTTAACCGGTGTATAAACCATAAATTCCGACCTCAACCGGCCTTTAAGGTATTCAACCGTATCCGGATTAAAGTCAGTATTAATGGCATTTTTAATTTTATTTCTGCTGTCGGTAAGAATAACAGGGACAGTTGTGTTTT
The DNA here is from genome assembly GCA_030596605.1 of Bacteroidales bacterium. Lineage (GTDB taxonomy): Bacteria > Bacteroidota > Bacteroidia > Bacteroidales > JAADJA01 > JAADJA01. The sequence continues at coordinate 16,152 of JAUVJI010000023.1, read as the reverse complement.
CAGTAATAAATTTCAGGAAAAAATTAAGAACGTCCGATTCTTCAACAATAGTAATAATTCTGTAGGCATCAGCCACTAATTCAACCCGTTTACGCTCTTCCTCCCTTATTTGATTAAAAAAACTGTCGGTATAATTTACAAGTTCAGCCTTTTGATAAATGGCATCAGCCCAAATCCGGATATTGTTTCTTTCATCCCTTGCGATCTCCCTAACCAGAATATTGGTATACCACAATGAAAATGAAACGATCATTATAGCTATTGCAAACAATATCCATTTCCAACGTTTTTTTCTTGTATAAATATTCAATGCTGAAATTTTTAATTATTAGATAACGGATATTTACCTGGATTTATTCCATAACGTGGATTGTCCATACTTGCACAAAAATAGCTAATTCATATAAATATTGAATTCAAATACTTTTGATTGAAGTTTGATTTAATTTTGCAGTTTATTAAAGTTCAAAGAAATGCAAGTAGAATTATTAGATAGTGAATGGTTTACCTGGGTAATTCTTCCCCTTCTTATCTTTTTTGCCAGGATACTGGATGTTTCAATTGGTACCCTGCGATTGATATTTGTGTCGAAAGGATTTAAATTCCTTGCACCCATTCTTGGTTTTTTTGAAGTAATTATTTGGTTGTTGGCCATTGGGCAGATCATGCAGAACCTGAACAATATATTTTGCTATCTGGCATATGGATTGGGTTTTGCTATGGGAAATTACTTTGGTATTCTTTTGGAAGAAAAGATGTCGATAGGAACAGTCCTCGTTCGTGTAATCCCAAAACTGGATGTTGGAAATTTAATTAAAAGTTTAAGAGAAGATAATTTTGCGGTTTCGGCCATGGAAGTTGAAGGGATGAAAGGAAAAGTAAAAATGCTCTTTTCAATCATTAACCGTAAGGATATCAAGGAATATATCAAAACGGTTCATAAATTTAACCCTCAAGCGTTTTACACCATCGAAGATGTGAAAGCCATTAAAGAAGGTTTTGTTAAATCGCATCGGACTTTTTCTGCCTTCGACCACTTAAATTTTTTACGCAGGAAGGGGAAATAATATCAATTCACCACAATCTTCTTAACCCCAACCTGCTTCCCGTTTGCCTCAAGAGCAACATAATATATTCCCGGTATTGATTCCGGCATCTGCAAAATATATTCATAATTCCCTTCAGTTGTATTTCCTGTTTGTTCCGTTTGTATCAACCTGCCTGTTGCATCAAAAACTTTAATGCTTACGTTGCATGTGTAAGGTATTTTATAAAAAACGGTCGTTTCATTTCTGAATGGATTGGGAAAAATTTCAGTGATAGAAAATTCATTTTCCGGTTGACATTTATTCTTCCTATTATCCGGTTTCAGAGATAAAAGCAAATCAACTGTTTTTTCAGCATGTCCTGCTCTTGAAACTGGTACAAGGTATGAAAGTTGTCCTAAAGATGATTTGTAATTCCCGGCTTCTTCATATGTGTTCCCAATGTCAATAACAGCAAAGACAGAATCATTATAGGTTGGATCATTAAGTAAGATACTTTCATAGTTGCCGATAGCTCCACTGAAATCACCGTTTGCCCTTTTACATAGATTCATGTAACCGTAAGAAAGCTTTTTAAACTTTTCATTCATTGTTGAATCATTATATAATCCGGTATAATAATTTTCCAGGTTGTTCCAGTTGCTGTTGGATTTGCTGTAACAATCGAATAAGGCCGCTACCGAAAAATATGCCTCCTGGGATTCAGGGTATTGTTGAATAATAGTTTTTAATATGCTCTCTGCTTCATTAAAATAATTATTATCTATCGAAATCATTGCTGATTTCAGCATATCCCATACCATGCTGCCCGATGACTTATAACAAGATTGCGAGGATTCTAAAACAGGTTCAATTATAAAACTATAAGATGGAAAGAGGTTACTATAAATATCCGGGATATTTGTAGTTCCCCAATAATTATATGTAGCATTAATAATCTGGATACCTGAACCGGAGGGTTCAATATAAATATAATAAGGATGGTCCGGTTCTTTGTAAATATCATTATAACCGTTGTAGAGTAAGACGGTTCCGCCGCTTAACACAATACAGTTATCATTATTGATAATACCGTTCCTAAACTGTTGTTCGTATATAAGGTCAGTTAAAACAGGGGAAGCGATTTTGTATGACTTAATCCCTGTATTGTTATTTGTAACAATATTCTCCTTTATTAAAGGTGAAGAATTGTATGCACCTATTCCGACAATATTATTTTCAAACAGGCAGTTTCTTAACTCTACATCGCTATAATCTTCGGCTAGTAAACCGATTTTGGCATCCCTGACTTCACAATATTGAAATCTTCCTTTATTTTTATTCGATATGATAATACCCTGCCAGTAATCATTATCAGCGCCATTTATATCTGCTGTAAATACAATGGGATGGTTTTCCGATCCTTCGGCTATAAGAGTACCGTCTACCACGAGGATGCTTCCTGCATGGGCTTTGATTGTTGTGCCCGGTTTAATTATTACGGTCGAATTTGATGGAACAATATTGCTATCTGCAAGGGAAATGGTGTTCATCCAGTAAACAGTATCTCCAAAAGGTGCAAAATAAGCAGGGTGTTCAAGCACTCCTGTATTTCTTACATTGCCCTGTTGGCCGGGCCAGCCGGTGGAGGAGCCGGAATTTGGAAATTCGATTACAAATAAATTTTCATGATTAGAATAGATGAATTCATTTGTACTGTTTTTATCAATATCAGAAGTCCAACATTTTTCTATTCGATAAATTAAAGGAGTTTTAAACAATATATTCCCTGTAGAATCAAATATATTCAGATAATAATCTATATAATTTTCTCTTGTCTGGCAAACAATATCATTAGCTCCATCATTATTAAAATCGAAAGTGACAATTTCTTCAACGAATAAATTCTCTTCAATGATGTTGGCAACCGTATCCAGGTTATCGTCTAATACTAAAATACCATTATTATCACTACAAGTTATAATTTCACCAATGCCATCATTATTAATATCAGATATAATAGTTCGCCAGTAGTTATTACTGCCAAAAAATAATGAATCCGATATATCCCTTGTTGATAAGTCAATACAAATCATGTTATATTTATTCCCGGCATCCAATGAACGATAAGTAATTATTAATTCCAGAACACCATCTTTGTTTAAATCAGATACTACAGGATCACCAATAAATGATGAGAAATTTGGATCAAAACCTGTAATAGAATCAATCACCTGAACGGATGTACTTGTGTTTTCTTTTATGAACATTATTTTCCCGTCCGATTTAAAATAAATTATAATTTTACTTTGGTCATGATATACTACAGGACAACTGGAACTCAGGTTTTCAGCTGCATGTTTCCATCTTTCAGACCCGTCATTGTTAACACAATAAATAGTATCTCCTAAAGTAAATTCGAGAAAAACAACTTCCTCAAGGCCGTTGTTGTCCATGTCGGTTATTACCGGACCATTTACCCTATTAGTATTTAAAGGTAATGAATACGACCAGGAAGGATTCCCAATGGATACGAGTTCAGCTGGATTGTTTTCAACATTAACCTGAACAACCTGGTAATTAGTATTATTTGTAAGGTTAGCTATTGATGTATAAGCTTTTGTTTTATCCGAATTACCGGAAATTACTGTTCCTGATGCTGAAATTATCCTGTCACCGAAAATAATTTCTTCACCCTCGTAAGAGGCATTGATATCAAAGGAAACAGGATGGGAATTGAATTTCGTACCGTTGGCAACAGTAAGTGTTTTTTCATAGTGATACAGCTTTATAGCGCTTTTCGCAATATTATTGTTTTCGTTCATCTCTGTAACTGCCATACTTGTATCAATTGAAATAACAATATCATATCCAAAGCTACCATAAGGTGTCCCTGCAGTTAACCAGGTAAACTCAACACTTTCAGTTGTATAAGCTTCTAACCCCTCTATAAGGCTGTTACCTATCCAAATGGTATCGGTATTTACAGTATCAATTGCATAACAGGATACATAAAAATCATTATTTGCATCAACATTAAAGCCGTTTTGTACTGTAGCCCCTATAAATACCGTATCATTATGGTTTGGGTAATCAGGGGATAAAAATATACTATCAGGCCTTACATATAGTTCCGGATAAATAGTATCGGCGTTTTCATATAAAAGGTGCAGTGCCGGATCGCCAAACAAGTTATATATATTACTACCGTTATAATTTAGTTTTATTTTTGCCTCCATCATCGCTTCGCCCGAAACTGTTGAATAGTTTCTGAAAAATGAATGATAAAAATGTGGTAGTAAATAAAACTCCGTTATACCTGATACCTTTGAAGCTCCCACAAAAGCAACAGCACCCCTGTTGTTATCATTACATAAAAATGCTTCTGCCATACAGGTGTCATTGTTATGAAATGCCCCTGTTGAGCATGCAGCACTAAATACAAAAGGTAACCTGTTATTGTGGATTGATGACAGGTCATCATATTTAAAAGCACCAATGCTCCAGGTTTTTGGCGAACCGTGCCCCATGTAATTAATAAACATTTTACCTTCGGCCCATTTCGTTAATAAGTTAGATTTATTATATGAAAACCAGCTCCAGGGTGGAACCCCGCATGCCACTACAGTGTCCAGCGCTATAAGTTCCTTATTATATGTGCTTGGGATATCCTCGTCGAGGTCAAATAGAATAGAACTTGTATGGATTGGCTGAAAGGACCCGCATATTGCAAGAAATTCATCATTCCAGTCTATTGTCTTCGGTTTAAAGTTTAGGATTTTGTGCACTACGTTTTTTACCTGGGTAGTGTCATCTACGCTGCAGCGGCCTATCATGAGGTCGGGGTAATCGTCATAAATGGTATCTCCCATGCTGTTTAAATACCAGGTGAGCTGGGTGAAATAGACGTCGAAGCCTTCGGAATAGGTGGGGACGCCTGGGCTTCCATCTTGTAATTCAACATCTCCAAATAAATTTACATAAGCTAATTTGCCATCGTAAGTGTGGTTTGCATTATTTGATTCATAAGTTTCTTTTATCAAATATTGTATCTTTTCGTACAAAAACATATCTGGCAAAACATTAATAAAAGTATCAATTGTAGAAGTTCTAACAATAGCAACATCAAAACCATTAAAATTAGCACGATGTTGAGCCAATTCTTCAATTTTATTTTTTGCAACCGTATCAATAAAAAAATCCCGGGGAGTAATAATTAGATAATCACAAACTGAATCAACCTTATTATTTGGCAATTCATTAATCCAGTAGATTGAACCAGAATTTTCCAAACCGGCTCCACAGTTTACGGATGCATTTAAACCATTTGATTGATAGTTTATAAGAGTATTACCAACTACTTCATTGAAAATACCTACATCATTATTTACAGGCCCAGATGGATTATTAAATGTTAATGTAACCTGAAAATCAGAATAAGCTTTAATGATGTCTTTTACAGGATTAAATTGTACCGGATAAAGTACAATCCTTACAACATGCTGGTCGCGTATTGCCCCTTTTTCAATTGTTTCTACAATATATCCAGGAAACATTGCATCTGTTTCGTAAGCTGGCCTGTAATAAGCAAACTTTTCAACAAGGGCTATCGCTCCACCTGCTGTTGTATCGGGCACCAGTTCAGGGGCCGGATATATGTTATAGCCTGAAAATTGTGTTGAATCCAAAAGTTCTATCAATAAATTCACGCTGTCACATTCTGGAATTGCCACCAGGAAAGAGACTATTGGCATTTCAGGGTAACCAATTGAATCCATTTTTGCATGCTCTTTAATATTTACACGATTAAATGTATCAATAACGGTTTCAAACATGCCGGGTATAACAACATTGAACATTACAATGGTATCATTGGATTGAATAATATTGTAACTTGGGACAGTGCTTTCGGAAGCAGTAAACTCTGTCCAATTTTGCCCCTCTATAACAGAAAAGCTGAAAGCAATTAAAATAAATAGAAATGATTTTCTCATAACGGCTTATTTTTTAATGATTTTATAGTTTGATGAATTATTTTGGCTTGATATATTCAGAATATAAACACCTGGATTTAAAGCTATTGTGTTAATTGTAATTGATTCAGTATTTTGCTTATACGTTTCAAAAACCTTTCTACCTTTTAAATTATAAATTGAAATAGAATAGTATTCGTATGAATTTGTGGATGAAATGGTCAAATTGTTTTCAAATGGATTTGGTGAGAAAGAGATACTTGACATGATGTTAGTAGTAATTTTTGTTGTTGTGTCAATAACATGGATGTAATTTTGTTTAACAAACGAATTTGTACTATCTTGTCCAACAACACTCAATTTTACAGAGTACCAACCTGTATCCTGATAAATATAAGTTGGTGATTCATCAAAAGAATCAATCGCTCCGTCATTATCAAAATCCCATTGATACTCAAAAATGTTCCCAATAGAAAAGTTTGAAAACTCTACAGGTGTTGTAAGATGTATTTCTTTACTAATTGTAGAAAAATTCGCAAGAACTGGTTCATTCCCTTTATAAAAGGGGTGATATACTTCAAATGTTTTTCCGTAATTAGTTGAGTGATATATATATATATGCGCATTTATCCACATCTGGTTTACAAAATTGTAAATCAAAAATAACTCACCTGATTGCTGTCCCCCAACTAATTCAATATTGTAATCACTTGAAAAGTTAAAACTATCTGTATAATCAAACTCTTGGCAAAAATCATCAGAGTAATACAATTCACCTAATGAAAAATTCATAAAATACAATTCACCCGGCTCTAATCCTCTACTTATGTCAACATCGTTACTCCAATGATAATTAAACTCTTGGATAACCTGTACGTTTTCAAAGTCATCATCTGAATGTAAAAGGAATATAGTATCCGAGTTATAAATGCTATAAACACAAGTATAACCGTTATTTTCCATATTATCAATTTCTGTATCTATTCCCTCTCCAAAATATCCATTGCAAGTATTGTAGTAGAAATTTTGTCCATAATCAATGCTCTTTTTTGAAATATTTGAATATATTTCTCCTTCATTTCTACCGCTATTTATATAAATTTTAATACCAGAATTACGCAATTCCCAACTACCTAACTGACCATAATCATCAGAATAATATAGCGATGTTTGCATTGTTACATAATAAATTACTCCTTCAGTTTTATCTGCACAAATTGACATAATGCTGCTTGTAAATGTACTATCGACACAAATGGCAGTTTGGCCAAAATCAGTTGAGTAATATAATCCCAGGCCAGTATGAGTTGGCCCAATAAAATATATTTCGCCAACATTTGGGCCTCGTGTAATTTTGGAATCGGAAAAGGAAACAATTGCTATTAGCAATAAAACGGTTAACAAACTAATCTTTTTCATATCATGTAGTTTTAGATTTATTGATTCCCAAATATAGCAAATAATTTCCAAGTCGAGTGTACTTTCATTATTAATATCAACTAAATGACTTCACTCCTAAAAAAAATTATTATGAACCTGCTAAGATAGCTGGTCAAAAAATAACATTTGTAGCAATAATCAGCTACATTTTACTTTAAGTTTTTTCTGCCATGAGTAATTGAAACAATTTACTACTGTCTTCAACTTTTACCAACTGCATACTGCCAATTCTCATTTTTCACTTCCAGTCCCAAACTTCTATCTTCAAACTTCCATCTTCTGTCTTCTGTTTTTTGAATACTCTCCCATTTACCCATCTAATATTAACATTTATTTAAATAGAATTAGCATATATTAAACATGTCTATCCATTTAATTTTATCAAGTATATAACCATTAAATATTTATATACATTAATTTACTTAATATTAACATTTAGTTAATTAAAATATACATTCAGTTAATTCAACCAAATATTTACCTACCTTTACACTCCATTTATTTAATTAAAAACTTCATCCAATGTCCTAAATAGGAAATAAAATCATCCAAATCCTGAAATCCACCAGGAACCCGGAATAAATTATCGACCATTGATAACTCTCCTTTAGAGAGCCTGTCTTGATCAACTTAAAATATTGGTGGCTAAAAATACTATGTAAGTAAAAAGATAATCAAAGTAAAAGAAGATCAGAAAGAAAACGTCAAACCTACACTGGGCATAATCGGTAACTGGTAAACCCTCTCTCCTGTAACCCTGTCGACATAAAAAATATTTTCACGATTGTAAACATTGGTAACACTAGCATTGGCTTCTAATTTAGTATATCTGCCAAGTGTAAAAGTTTTGTTTACTCCAATGTCTAAACGGTGATATGGCGGTAATCGTCCGGTATTCAGATCAGCATACAAAATTCCCAAATCTTCAGGCGCTGTGGTGTAATCTGTATAAATACCGTCCGTAAAAGTTACCAAGGGGTAGTATCCTTTTGTTAGTGTAAAAGGAAATCCTGAACCGTAATTCCATCGTGCATTGATCTCCCAGTTATATTTATCACCCAAAACATAGGTGGCCACAAAATTGACATTATGCCTTCTGTCGTAATGGGGGTAATATTCTTTTACCACTCCATCAATATCTTCATATTTACGCTTAACATAACCCAATGAATATACCACCCATAAATAAAACCTGTTTTTGTCGAATTTAAGTGTAAAATCAGCTCCGGTTGCGTACCCTTTTTCATGAATAAAATCTTTTGTAAGTATTTGGGATTCTCCAGGGTACTTATCATCATCCAATAATTTATTGGGATTTATGTTGGTTAACTGGGAGAAATTTTTATAATACCCTTCAATGTTTACTATAATATGCCGTGCCAGGTCATACTCAAAGCCTAAAATAGCATGTTCACCTTTTTGAAGAATGCTGGTAATTTCTTCCCCGTCAAAATCATCAGGCACATTCGATGCTCCTGAAATGAAACCGTTGAAAAGATTCACAATATCTTTGCGTGAATGCGCACTGATCAAATCCTGGGAATAGAATCCTCCGGCAAACTTTATCCTGAAGTTATCAGTGGCATTGTACTTAAACGCTAAACGAGGCTCGTATGACAGGCCGCCTGTGGAATAGTAATGAAATCTGAAACTAGGTTCCAAAAGAACTTTTCCAATGGTTTTTTTGTATTTAAAATATACCCCCAATTCAGTCGAATTGTTTTTTTGCTGAATTCCAATCCCGACAGAGTTGGTAATGTCAAAATTTGTGGTAAATCCAAGTAATTCAATACCCCATTTGAATTCATCTTTGCCAAAGAAGTATGTAAAATCAAAACCAAGATTAAAGCCATTAATTGAACTGGTTCGCAAGGGAGTTGTTTCTTCTTCAAGGGCGATTTTATATTGTGAATAAGCAAAATGGCCTTCGATTAAAACAGGTGAATTGCCCGGTATTACCAAAAAATTGGAACCACCACCGAATGACTCCCAATGGTAATCAGAAAGGGCTTTGTAGTTATTAACCCTGTCATTATAGCTAAATCCAAAAAAGTTGACTTTGCTTCCATTGGCTCCCATTATTGATATCTTTCCATAAATATCAGTATAATTGAAAGGAAGCCCGTCTTCATCAATATACTCATAAAAGACTTTTGAGCTCTGTTCGAGGTATGAGTTTTTTGCAGATAAAATAAAGGATGAGCTTCCTCCTCCACTTTCATCTTGTTTTTTAATTGGCCCTTCAATCATCAGGTCTGCACCAAAAGTACTGGCACCAACTTTACCTGAAAACCTTGATTTATTTCCATCCCTTGTTGTGATATCCATAACAGAGGATATCCTGCCACCGTACTCAGCGCCGAACCCACCGGTATAGACCTCAACATTTCTGAGGATTTCTGTATCAAAAACCGAAAATAAACCGATTGAATGAAACGGGTTATAAACGATCATACCATCAAGCAGCACCATGTTTTGAACCGGAGAGCCGCCCCTGATATAAAGTTGACCACCCTGGTCACCGGTAAATACAACTCCTGGAAGAACCTGCAGGTATTGAGCAAGGTCGGCCTTTCCACCAATGGTAGGTAATTTTTTAATTTGCTTCGGGGTAATTTTAATAACAGAAGTTCTTGTCTCCGTCCTTGCCTCCTCCCTGTCAGCAGTAACCTGAACCTGTTCAAGCATATAGGATGCTTTTTCGAGGTATAACTTTTTAGTAATAATTTGATCTTGCATTACAGTAACATTCATTTTGAGGGTGTCGAAACCCAAATATGTTACCATTAAAGTATAGTCTCCAATCGGTATTTTGGTAATTGAAAAAAATCCGTTTATATCGGTAGCAGCGCCATAAGATGTTTTATACAAGTAAACATTGGTATAAATTACCGGCTCACCTGTTTCTTTTTCATATACAAATCCTCTGATAACACCCTTTTGAGCATTGGATATTTCGGGTAAAAAAAACACAAGAAAAAAAATGGATAAAATGGAGAGAGAATATTTTATAAATTTCATACCAGAACGTTTATCTTAAAACCAGTTAATTTTTTGTTAGAGCAAAGAAAGAAAAAAAAATTACGTGAATTTCGGTTTTATGAGTTTTCAAACAGTAAAAATCAGTTTACGGTTAACTATTTTAAGTTAACGGTAGAAATTACTGATAATAAAAATTCTTAAATCGGCAATCAAAAATAATTTCCAAAGGAGTCACTTGGACAATCGAATTAGTATCGTTCTACTTTCACACTTGAAACAGCCGCATCAATTTCAATAAAAATCTGATTAACAGAATCAGAGAAATTGGGTGTTTGATAAAGCCCGCTTTTAATTTTATTAAAACCTTTAATATTTCGTGAAGAAAGTACAGTACTGGTTTCCAGCTCCACTGCCGATCCAAAGGGCACCTTTATCTCAATAGAAGAAGCACCCGCATCAATGCTGACATTTGCCAGACTGGCCCTGTTTCCTAATTTTAATTCTATTTTTGCTGCTCCGCCGTCAATATCTATTTTTTCAGTTTTAAAAGGGCTTAAGTCCATTTCCAGTGTAGCAGCTCCAACATCAATATAAAGTTTCCATACAGGATCGGGATTTAATGCCAGCCACACATCATTGTTTATATCACCTCCCCTGAAGTAACGCTTTTTATGTTTAATGTCAACTGTAGCAATATTTTCTCCCTGTGTGATTTTAACTTTATATGGGCCGGCATCACCCTCGCTGTCAAATTCAAATAATTCTGAAGTTGTATTTTTAATATAGAATTTTCCTGCTACTGCATCAATGTTCATTTTTGCAGTAAATACATTTGAATCATAGGATTCGGATAAATGCTGTTCTTCCCAGGTATATTCCTCGTAGTCTTGATCATAGTCTTTGTCATAATCCCTGTCATAATCGTACGAATACCTATCGGGCCACCATTGAAACCAGTGATAACGCGGTCCTGGATCTTTCGCTAATATAATAATTGCCAGGGCAATTGTAGCTACTGTTAAAACCAGTTTAATGAAAGATTTTACCGGCAAAATGGCAATTCCCCAGAAAACAAATATCAACGGCCAAAGCCGGAAGATAGAACCCCAGCTAAAGAAAAAAATATCAAAATTCCTTAATGCTATAAGAACTCCAAGCGTTAATAATACTACGCCCCAGAAAATATTACCTTTTTTCATTGTATTAGTTTTTTGGCTTTTGGTAATTTTTTGAAATTAAAATAACTCCTACTACGATAAGAATTAATGGCCATAGATCTCCAAAATCGATTCGTGGCACAAATCTGTCAATTAAGAAGATGGCTCCCAAAGTAATAAGGATTAAACCGCCCCATAGGTTGCCATCGTTTTTTTGAGGTTTTTTTTGTTCTTCCATACTATCAGTTTTTATATCATCAGTTTTAGTTTCATTTTCCATATCATTATTTTTTGAAGCGTTAATAACAGGTATTTCCTCCTGGGGTATAACAATCCATAAGATTACATAAACAAGAAAACCAGAGCCTCCTACTAAAAAAGCCACTACGAATAATATCCTGAATACAAGCGGATCTGTATTCAAATAATCTCCAAGGCCTCCGCATACGCCTCCAATAACAGAATTTTTGTGGCTTCGGAATAAACGTGATTGTTCCATATATTTTACAAATATACAAACATTTAATGTTTGAAATAATTATGTAACAATATATAAGACGCTCCTCTTAAAGCTGCGTTACAAAAAATCAAAGTAAATTACTTTTCGCAATAGGAGCTTATTTAAAATTGATTCTAAAAAAGCAATATTTTATAAGGATGCTATAAATTTCGAATTTAGTTTTGTATTTTTACCATCCGTAAATATATAGATATTTAAATTATTAAAATAAAATAGGAAAAAAATAATGACAGGAGAAAAAATCAGAATGGAAAGTGGAGTGCTGATTGTACCCAACAATCCGGTTATCCCTTTTATTGAAGGTGATGGGACAGGTCCCGACATTTGGAAAGCATCCCAAAAAGTTTTTGATGCCGCAGTTGATAAAGCATATGCAGGACAACGCAGTATTGTATGGAAAGAAGTTTACGCCGGTGAAAATTCGTTTAATAAATTTGGAGAGTGGCTTCCGAATGAGACTGTGGAGGCTTTTAAGGAATATTTGGTTGGAATCAAAGGGCCTTTAACCACACCCATCGGTGGAGGTATACGATCATTAAACGTTGCCTTGAGGCAATTACTTGATTTATATGTTTGTCTCAGACCTGTAAAATACGTTGATGGAGTGCCTTCTCCTGTTAAAAAACCCGGTGATGTTGATATGGTTATTTTCAGGGAAAATACTGAAGATATTTATGCCGGTATTGAATGGATGGAGGGATCGGATGAGGTTCGCAAGGTGATCAACTTCATTCAAAATGAAATGGGTATTAAAAATATCCGTTTTCCTGAAACATCCGGAATTGGAGTAAAACCAATATCTAAGGAAGGTAGTTACAGACTGGTAAAAGCGGCTATTGAATATGCCATCTCAGAAGGAAGGAAATCATTAACACTCGTGCATAAAGGCAATATCATGAAGTTTACTGAGGGAGCCTTTAAAAGTTGGGGTTATGAAATTGCAAAAAATGAATACAGGGATAAGGTTGTGACCGAACGTGAAAGCTGGATTTTTGGAAACAAAGATAACAATCCTGATTTGAGTGTAGAGGAGAATGCTAAACTTGTAGAGCCTGGCTATACTATGATGACAGATGCTCAAAAACATGAGGTTCGCGCTGAAGTTGAAGATGCTTTAAAGTTGGGATCAACACATGGTAACGGCAAATGGAAAGATAAGCTGATGATCAAAGATTCCATAGCTGATATTACCCTGCAACAAGTTCTCACAAGAGCAAAAGAGTTTGATGTGATTGCGACCATGAATTTAAATGGAGATTATCTTTCGGATGCGCTTGCTGCACAAGTAGGAGGGATAGGAATAGCGCCCGGTGCAAATATCAATTATATTACGGGCCATGCTATATTTGAAGCAACCCATGGTACAGCACCGAAATATGCCGGACTTGATAAGGTAAACCCGGGTTCGGTTATTCTTTCCGGCGCCATGATGCTGAAATATATGGGATGGATTGAAGCCCATGATTTGATTTGGAATGGCTTGGTGAAATCTGTCAACCAGAAAAAGGTTACTTACGATTTCCATCGCCTGATGGAAGGAGCAACTTTATTGAAATGCTCCGAATTTGGAAGTGCAATAATTGATAACATGTAGTTTATAAATAAAAAAAAATTGCTATGACTACTTTGAAAGAAAAATTATTTGAAAAAATAGAAGAATTCAGACCCAGAACTGAAAGACTTGTAAAAGAATATGGGGATACTGTAATTGATAAGGTAACAATAGCCCAGGCCATTGGCGGAATGCGTGGGGTGAAAAGCATGGTTACTGATATCTCTTACCTTGATCCAAACGAAGGTATCAGGTATAGGGGATATACATTGAAAGAAGTATTTGAACTCCTTCCCAAACCAAAAGGTGCTGAAATGCCTTATGTGGAAGGTTTGTTCTATCTGCTTTTAACGGGTGATATTCCAACCGGCAAGGAGGTGGCTGATGTGGTGGATGAGTTCAGTAAAAGAAGGATCATACCCAGGTACATTTATGAGGTCATAGATGCATTCCCCTGTTGCAGTCATCCTATGACCATATTTTCAACGGCTGTATTATCAATGCACCGTGAATCGTTTTTTACGAAAAAATATTATGCCGGACTTAATAAAAAAGATTATTGGGATCCCATGTACGAAGATTCCTTAAACCTGCTTGCAAAACTTCCAGAAATAGCTACGTATATTTATGCCAAATTATACCGTGATGGAAATCGTATCCAATCAAATCCAAATTTGGACTTTGGTGGAAATTTTGCATTCATGATGGGTAAAGAGAAACCTTACGATGATGTTACCCGGCTGCATTTCATTATTCATAGTGACCATGAGAGTGGTAATGTGAGTGCACACACGGGTCACCTGGTTGCCAGCTCTTTATCAGATATTTATTTATCCATATCTGCCATGATCAATGGTTTAGCGGGCCCACTTCATGGATTGGCAGCACAAGGTGTATTACAGTGGTTGCATGAATTGGTTGAAAGAATGGGCGGCGAGGGAGTTGTCCCATCCGAAGATGAAATAAAACAATATGTTTGGGAAACTTTAAATGGGGGACAGGTAATACCCGGTTTTGGTCATGCAGTCCTCAGAAAAACTGACCCAAGGTATACATTACAACGGGAATTCAGTTTGAAACATTTAAAGGAAGATACCATATTTAAATATGTTGATATTCTTTATAAGGTTGTTCCTCCAATTCTTAAAGAACAAGGAAAAGCTAAAAATCCGTGGCCCAACGTTGACGCCCAGTCGGGAGTGATTCAATGGCACTATGGTATTCGTGAATATGATTTTTATACTGTGTTATTTGGCATAGGGCGGGCTCTTGGGATAGCTGCAAATATTATCTGGGACAGAGCCCTGGGATATCCACTGGAAAGGCCTAAATCACTTACAACTGATATGCTGGAAGAAATTGCCGGAATTAATAAACCGGTTAAAAAATCAAAATAGCATTATAGATAAAGAATAGGATTAAATATTTTGCGTTCTCTATGCTTTAGTTGTAAGCAATGAAACAAAAATGTAAACTATAAATTAAAGAAACCAAAAAATGAAAACAACACTGAATTTATTTTTAATAGGAATGATGTTTGTATTTCTTAACGGATGCAAAGAGTCTCAAGAAAAATCTGAAACCAAAAAAGAATCTCAACCTGAATTTAAGGGAAAAATTGCAAAAACTTATGAGGAATCAGAAGAATGGTGGCCAAAAAAGAAAATGCCTCCCAAGGATGCTCCAAATGTGATTATCTTTCTTTTAGATGACGTTGGATTTGCACAAGTTGGAAGCTTCGGTGGGCTTATTGAATCACCAAATATTGATAACCTGGCGGATAATGGCTTACGCTATAATAATTTTCACACAACGGCATTATGTTCGCCATCAAGAGCTACTTTAATGGCTGGAAGAAATCCCCATATGATTGGATTAGGAAGCCATGCATTGACTGCTATGGGTTTCCCTGGATACAATGCAATCGTTCCTCCGTCAGCCAAATCTGTGGCTAACTACTTAGAAGAGGAAGGATATGTGAATTATGCATTAGGAAAATGGGATCATACTCCATTGTATGAAGTGTCTCAAGTGGGGCCGTTTGATCGCTGGCCAAGTGATGAAGGATTTGCACATGCTTATACTTTCATGGCAGCAGATGTGCATCAGTTTATACCGGTTATGTGGGACGATCACCACCCGGAACAGTACAGAAAGACGGAGCACCTTGATAAGGATTTGGCAGACAGAGCTATAGATTGGATTACAGGTCACAAATCGCTCGACAAAGAATTACCATTTATGATGCTTTGGGCCTCCGGTTCAATGCACTCACCACATCATGCGCCAGACGAATACATTGCTAAATACAAAGGCAAATTTGATATGGGTTGGGACAAGGCTCGTGAACAAATTTTGGCAAACCAAATCAAATTGGGGATTGCTCCAGAAAACACAATTTTATCAGAACGTATCGATGAATTGCCAGCCTGGGAATCTTTGAATGATGAAGAAAAGAAATTGTACGCCAGGCAGATGGAAGTATTTGCTGCACAAATGGATC
>JAUVJI010000214.1 GCA_030596605.1 Bacteroidales bacterium | reverse complement strand
CCATGTCCAGCTGTTGCCACCGTTTTGTGATATATAAAGCCCTCCATCGTTACCCAATAGCACAAAATTGTTGTTTAATGGGTGAATATAAACAGCATGCTGGTCAACATGAACATTATAGCTAGATTGGTTTGTCCAGCTATTCCCGCCATTTTGTGTACGGTAAATATCAAAGCCAATCACAAATACATTATCAGGATCTGCCGGATCCACCTTGAGACGGCCGAACCACCAGCCAAATGAAGCATATGAGCCAGAAAGACTTGAATCATTAGTTTGTGTCCATGTATCACCATGGTCATATGATTTGTAAACGCCATTAAAATATCCAGCCTTATCGGCATAAATCGCATAAAGAATGTTGGGATCTGAAACGGAAATATCAATACCTATTCTTCCCTTTTGATTAGCTGAAGCGGGTAAGCCGTTTATTAATTCCGTCCAGTTTTCACCACCGTCGTAAGAACGATATATACCGCAAGTAGAACCGCCATAACTTCTCCGGTTAGGGCGCCTGATTCGTTCCCACATAGCTGCATAAATAGTGTCGGGATTGATTGGGTGAAGTACCACATCTATTGCCCCGGTTGAATCGGAAACAAATAATTTTCTTTGCCAGAATTGCCCTCCATCAACAGATTTGTAAATTCCTCGTTCGGGACCATCTGCAAATAAATTTCCCATTGCCGCAACATACAAAACATCAGGATCATATGTGTCAACAACTATCCTTCCAACATTACGACTTTCTTCCAGGCCCATATGTTCCCAAAAAACACCACCATCGGTTGATTTATAAATACCCACACCATCATAAGCAAGAGACCCGCCACCAGCATTGGCTTCTCCGGTTCCCACATAAATCACATCCTGATCAGATGGCGCTATTGCTATATCTCCTATTGAAAGACTCAAAGCATCATCAAAAACGGCTTGCCATGATAAACCCTGGTCCGTTGATTTAAAAACACCACCGGAAGCAGCTCCCAAGTATGCAGTTGAAAGGTCATTAGGGTGCATTTCCACGTCAGTTATGCGGCCACCAATATTGACCGGCCCCGAAAGCTCCCACTGTCCTCTGCCCCTTAGAGACTGCGCTTTTAAACGTGCTATCTTGCTTTGTTTTAATGCATTGATATAGGCTGAGTGATTAATTTGATTGTAGGGGAACGCCCTTTGCCTGTAAAACCAGTCATTGGGTTTAAGAGAAGGTTTATCAGGCTGCTGAATGTGGGAATTGTTATTGAAAGTAAAAAATGCAGCGATTACAATAATTGCTTTAGTTATGGAAAAAATTATTTTTTGTTTCATCAATAGCACGTCTTTAACACATATTAACTTTACAAAGATACTTTTTTCAGAATGAGACTCGTTTCATTAACACAAGCATTTATTTGGTTATATTTGAACGAATAATTAAACTTTATAAGCATGGAAAAAAATAGCAGATCTGTAATCATTGCCGGATTTTTTGTCGGACTTGGCCTCACCATTTTAGGATTGTTTATTTACAAAGCCATCACTCATTTTAAGTCGACGGAAAGAATTGTTAGAGTAAAAGGCTTGGCTGAAAAGGAAGTGAAAGCAAATATTGCAATATGGCCAATTACATTCAAACAAGTAAGCAACGACCTGAATTCGCTGTATAAAGACATGGAAAATAAGCAAAAACTGCTGATCAGTTTTTTAAAAGATAATGGATTTTCGGATGAGGAGATCAGTGCTTCACAACTGGTAACAATTGACCGTCAGGCAAATGATTATTACAATCCGGAGCGCATTAATTATAGGTATTCTTCCAAAAATACGGTTACGGTGTATACTGAAAAAGTTGACCAGGTAAGAGAAGTTATGAGAAAGGTCGATCAACTAGGGAAACAGGGAATTGCCATTCAACCCCAGGATTATGATAACCGAACACAATTTTTGTACACCAAGTTAAATGATATTAAACCGGGTATGGTTGAAGAAGCTACAGCAAAGGGTAGAGAAGTAGCTATTAAATTTGCCAAGGATTCGCAAAGTAAGCTGGGTAAATTAAAAACTGCAAGGCAGGGCCAATTCTCTATTTCAAACAGGGATAGCAATACACCCTATATAAAAATTGTACGGGTTGTTGCTTCGATGGAGTATTATCTGGCAAATTAAGCAATAAAAAAACCTGCCGTGTTAGCAGCAGGTTTTCATAATAATTTCTTTTATTTTTTCTCTCCCGATGAGTCGAGGCTTTTCTTTTTCTCTTGATCCTCTTTATTGCTGGAGGTCACTTTTTTCTTATCACAATCTTTTGAAGAATGTTTTTTAGCGTCTTTGCAATCTTTTTCACTTGGCTTTACCTTATCACAATCTTTGTCAGACTTTGCTTTATCGTGATCTGTATCAGATATTGCATTTACCTGAGTTGTAGTTTTTACATCCTTATCAACAGCTTTAACTGTTGTAGTTTCAGCCTTACTGTTTGTTGTACTTAGGCTGGCTTTCTCTGTTGTTTCTTTGGTAACAGTTTGTGCCTGAACAGTAAAACTGCAAACAAAAACCACTAATAAAGTTGCAAATAATTTGTGAAGCATTGTTAATTTCATTTTTTTAGATTTGATTTATAATTAATTGGAGCCAAAGATAGAAAATTAGCAGAATAAGAATTCTCAACTCTCAAAAATCTAAATGAAATATGATTAAATTTGATTTTTTGTAATTAATATCATATTTTGGCCAAACAAATTTCGAACAGTAAGTTCGGTACAGCACCGGTTTTCTTTACTGCAATATCTACCATATTAGGAGCTATCTTATTTTTAAGATTTGGCTTTGCTGTGGGCACTGTCGGGTTCTGGGGTGCAGTACTGATTATTTTGCTGGGCCATATGGTTACTATTCCTACGGCTCTGGCGATTTCAGAAATTGCTACCAATAAAAGGGTTGAAGGGGGAGGCGAATATTTTATAATTTCTAGGTCATTTGGCCTAAACATCGGTGCTACTATAGGCATTGCACTTTTTATGTCGCAGGCCATAAGCGTTGCTTTTTATGTAATCGCATTTACTGAAGCATTTGATTTTGTTTTTTCATATGTACAAGATTCATATGGTTTTACATTACATAAACAAGCAATAAGCATCCCATCAATGCTGATATTAGCAGTACTTATTCTTACTAAAGGAGCCAACCTGGGAGTGAAAGCCTTATACGTGGTTGTGATCATACTCGCAGCTTCACTTGTTTTATTCTTTCTTGGTGATACGGAATATGCTGCTCAGCATGAATTTAGTATTTTTAAAGCTCAATTCAGAAACACCGGCAGTTTCTTTCTCGTATTTGCTATTATTTTTCCGGCATTTACGGGTATGACCGCCGGAGTCGGATTATCAGGTGATCTGAAAAACCCATCTAAATCCATTCCTATAGGTACGATCGCAGCAACCATTATTGGAATGATCATTTACTTCTTTCTGGTATATAAGTTTGTCGTATCGGCAAGTCCTGAAGATTTGACTAATGACCAGATGATTATGAGTAAGATTGCCATCTATGGGGCAATTGCAATTCCTTTGGGTTTAGCAGCTTCAACTATTTCTTCAGCATTGGGTTCAGTGATGGTAGCTCCAAGAACATTGCAGGCATTAGCCAGGGACAGGTCCTTCCCCATAAAATCGATGAATAAGTGGCTTGCAAAAGGCAGGGAAAAAGACGGTGAACCTGTAAATGCCTCTATTATAACAATACTGATCGCATTAGCATTCGTTGCTCTTGGAAATATCAATTCAGTTGCTACGATTATTTCTATGTTTTTTATGGTTACCTATGGTTCACTATGTTTAATATCATTTCTGAACCATTTTGGATCATCACCTTCATACAGGCCATTATTTAAGTCGAGATGGTATATATCATTAATTGGATTTATTGTTTCCATTTGGGTGATGTTTAAAATAAACACCCCATACGCAATACTTGCTTTTATTTTAATGACCGTCATATATTTATATTTAAATAAATTATACAAAAACCGTAAAAGCTTTGCTTCGCTTTTTTCCAATGCCATCTTCCAGTTGAACAGGAATTTACAGGTATTCCTCCAAAAAACCGGCAGTAGAAGAACATATAAAGAATGGAGGCCTAGCGCAATTTGCATTTCAAAGGAATCATTTAAACGCGACAAAGCTTTTAAATTATTGAGCTGGATTTCTTATAAATATGGTTTTGGCACTTACCTGCATCGTATCGAAGGTTATTATTCAAAAGAAACAAAAAAGCAATCTGAAGAAGAGCTAAAAAGATTGGTTCAGAAAGTAAAAGGTATTGGCAGCCATGTTTATGTCGATACTATTATCTCTCCTTCATATACTTCGGCTATTGCACAGGCAATTCAAATTCCGGGCATTGCCGGAATGGAAAACAACATGGTCATATTTGAGTACATTAGAAATAGTGTTGATAGCTTGTCGTTTATAGTTGAAAATTTCGCACTAGTGAATGCAGGTGATTTCGATGTGATAATTCTTGCAAGCGATTCTAGTAAAATAAAATTTGAAAATGGCATCCACCTGTGGATTAAATCAACTGATTCGGAAAATGCCAACCTGATGATATTATTGAGTTTTATTATTCTCGGACATCCTGATTGGGAAAAAAGTGAAATAAAGATCTTTGATATTTGTAAACCAGGAGAAGAAAAAGAAACCAGAAAAAATATAAACGAATTGGTTGCAGATGGAAGATTACCCATTTCTTCTAATAATATTATCGTCCTCGTGAATGAACCTGATGTTTCTACCAAGGAACTGATCAATAAATATTCAACTGATGCCGGTATAACTATGATTGGTTTCAGGGAAGAAACCATCAAGCACAAAAAAGAAAAGGTTTTTGAAGGTTATGATAAACTCGGTACCACTATGTTTGTCCATTCGCACGACCAAAAATCAATTAAATAGTAATATTTAATTAGAATTAAAAATTATAATATCAATTTGAAAGATGACTCTGTAATACAAAAACCGGAGTTAAAAGATTTTTTTAAATATAAGTGCTACTTAAACCTTGTAAATAAAAATCATTAAAAAGTTGTTAAATCTTTAACAATACGTTACTTTTGGTAACTACTATAGGTTTTGATGCCAGGTTAATTATTGAAGAAATATTAAGTAAAGAAAATAGCATCAATTCAGCTTATAGAAAAGGCAAATAATATTTACCTCAATATATAAATAGCTGT
>JAUVJI010000146.1 GCA_030596605.1 Bacteroidales bacterium | reverse complement strand
CTTTGTTTTTGTGTTTTTGAGCATACACCTAAATAGGTGAAAAAACACGAGACCTGCAAGTGATTGCAGGTCTTATTTTTCAACAACTTATCGTTTACTATTAATAATTCCTTGCGGAATTAAGGAGGCAACTTTGTTTATGAAGATGAAGGAACTTTTGAATTAAGATACATAATTACCCCAGAAGGCAGAGTAATTGCAAACCCCGACGGCACTTTTGAATATCAATATTTCCTCAAAGACCACCTCGGTAATACAAGAGTTACCTTTACACAAACCGGGGAAGTAATACAAGAAGATTCTTATTACCCTTTTGGCATGGCAATGACTGGCCTAAGCTACGAAACCGGCTCAGATTACAAAAATAAATACCTTTACAACGGCAAGGAGTTGCAGGATGAGTTTGGGCTGGAGTGGTATGATTATGGGGCACGGTTTTATGAACCGGTGCTGGCTAGGTGGCATACGGTGGATCCTCTTTCTGAAAAACATTATGGTTTTTCTCCTTACAATTATGTTTTGAATAACCCATTATTATACGTTGATCCTGAAGGGATGGACACATTGAGAGTTTCTGGTAGTGTTAAAATGACTACTGGAAAAATAGGAATTAAAGGTAAAGTATTAGGAGCGGTAAGATACGGTTTGGAATATTGTTTTGGAGGAGCTGAACAAGAAATAGAATTATATCTTGAGGTTGATACAGATACTTGGGGAGTAAATGTGGGTGCAAAACATACTCAACGTTATATTGAGAAAGGCTCTAACTCTACTGCTCTTGGTGTTTTCCATGGAGGTGTAAGTGAGGAAAAGGAAGTAGTTAATGATATTAACACAAGAGATGGGTCTTCAAGAACAGAGGATAAGAAGTATGGGAAAAAGGAAAGTGGCGGAATTGGACCTATTACTACAGAAGAAACGAAAGAAGGTACTACTGTTAAGGGAGATATGGGAGTAGGTGGCGAAATAAACGCTCTAATATTTGGAGTTGGTGCTGGTATTTCAGTAGATTATATACCTACAAAAAGTGTTCCCAAAAATGAAGAAGAAAGGAAGTAATAAATTGAATAAAAATTTACAGAAATAAAAAATGAAAAAAAATCTATTAATGGCTTGTTACTTTATTAATATACTAATGGTTGCACTTGTCGTGTTTACAATTTTAGCAGCATTATTTCGATTTAAAGGTTTTTTAGATTATGTGTTTTTTGATGAAACATTTTTACAAATCAGGATGGTGCTAACAATTCCCATTTTAGTTTTATGGATTAACAATTTGATTATTTGGTCAAAGAAAGATAAAAGTATAATGAGGTTTCTATTATTGTTCTTTTTGAATGGATTATATAATCCGTTTTATTTTAGGAAAGTACTGAAAAATAATTGGCAATAATTAATAATTTTGTTAAGGTCCCTGAGTTCCGGGGCCTTTTTGCTTTTTAACCAACGACAAGAAAACAATTTAAAACGCTACAGAGTAAACTATCAGGGTGTTTTTCATTAATTTATTACGAATAAGTTTAACCCAGCTGACCCCCAACCTCGTCCTCCTTTAAACTAATGGCCTGAGTGTAGCATAACGAGTACCTCCCTACATTCAACATTCAATCTATTACCATAAAAAAGTCGGATAATTGAAAAGAGGTGAATTTGTTAAGTTGAATAAGTTTAACCAAGCAAGAAAAAAGTTTTTTGTTTTTGTTAAATATTTTTTATTAAATTTGAAAATCATTACCAATCCTATGATAAAAAACTATTAACTTAGGGCATTTAAATTGTTAATCATTTCTTATAAAATTTATTATTATGAAAAGAGTAACCCAATTTTTAACGTTTTTGTTGATTTCCCAAATCGTTTTCAGTCAGTCTTCAAATACATGTGTTTCTTGTAACAATAATACGATCGACACAACAAAATATTCCAGTGCTATAGGTTCTGAAAATATATCTACCGGACTCAATTCTTTTGCCAGTGGATTTCATAATGAGGCAACAGGTGATTATTCCTTCGCCGGTGGTGAAGAGTCGGTTGCATCGCAAAAATGGGCATTTGCTTTTGGTGAAAGAGCAAAAGCCGAGGGTTTCAGAAGTTTTGCGCAGGGAATGGATGTTAGGGCTATGGGAGGAAACTCTGTTGTTATCGGACGTTATGCACGAACTTTAACGGGTAGTGCTATGGTAATTGGATATGGAGTAGATGAAAATCACAATTTAGATAATAATATTCCTAATTCTCTAATGATAGGATTTAGCAGCGACATACCTACCCTATTCATAGAGCAAGCCTCTGGTACAGGGACAACTGGAAAAATTGGCATTGGCACTACCGAACCAACAGAAAAACTGGAAGTCAACGGTACTTTTAAAGTAAATGACTGGTCATATATGACTACAATAAACCTTGATGATTCCGATATACAGTACATTGACGAATTAGCCGGAAATGACGGTTTGAAGTTCAGGGGAAAAACATTACAAACAAGCACCCAAATGATCTTAACAGAAGATGGAAACCTGGGAATTGGAACATTGGAACCAATAGCTATGTTACAGGTCAAAAACGGCGATATTTTCATCGAAGATATTGATAGGGGTATTGTCATGAAATCGCCGGATGGCAATTGCTGGAGGGGAACCCTCGATAACAGCGGCATCCTCCATTTTGTACAGGTAAATTGCGACGACCTGCTGACAGATTCAGAAGATCATATAAAAAGATTAACAAAACGGGTTAATATTTATCCCAATCCTGCCGGTGATAAAGTTTTCATTTCCATTGATCAGGAACTTCCTGGATTTTTTCTTGAAATTGTTGACATCAATGGCAAAATTATTTATTCTGAAAAAATGGTTAATAATGAAAGCTATATTGATCTGAATTCTTATCATAGTGGTGTTTATATGTTTATTTTAAAAGATGAAGATGGAAAGACATTGGAATCATACAAGGTTGTAAAAAAGTAGAAGCATTAACACAAGTGAGTCTTGCAATGATTGGCATGTATACCCCAATTGGATAGTTATAAAAATTAGAAAACTGGCTCAGACGTTCTCGATTATCCTTGCTAGCACACCCCTGCCAACCAATCCCCCATATTCCTTGTCATTTAAATGTATATCAATACTTTTGTACTATAAAATCTAAACAAATGAAAAACATATTTTCACTTCTAATTTTTGGAATAATCGGTTTAAACATTCTTGTTGCCCAGCATCAAAATGTAATGATCAGTAATTCCAACTCACCGGAAGAACCTACGATTTATATAAATCCAAAAAATACGGATCAACTGATCGGTGGCGCTAACATCAATAATTTGTATTATTCCAATGATGGCGGATATACATGGGTTGTTTCCACACTCTCTTCAGCAACGAATGGTGTGTGGGGTGATCCTGTCACCATAGTGGATACGGCAGAAAATTATTATTTCTTTCATCTGTCCTGGCCACAATCAGGAAGCTGGATCGACAGGATTGTTTGCCAGAAATCAACTGATTTTGGTGTAACATGGAATGACGGCTCATACATGGGATTAAACGGAAGCAAAGCACAGGACAAGGAATGGGCTGTGGTGGATTGGACCAACAATAACATGTATGTTACATGGACCCAGTTTGACGACTACGGAAGTTCAAATCCCAATGATATAAGCATCATTCGTTTTTCAAAATCTACCGATGAAGGAGAAACATGGAGCGAAGCTGTCAAACTCAATGAAGTGGATGGTGATTGTATCGACAGTGATAATACTGTCGAAGGAGCTGTTCCAGCCGTCGGCCCTAATGGAGAGATTTATGTGGGATGGGTTGGCCCGGCAGGGTTGGTTTTTGACATGTCGCTGGATCAGGGCGAAACCTGGTTAGAGGAAGATATTTTTGTGGATGAATTCCCCGGTGGTTGGGATTATAATATTCCGGGCATCAGCCGATGCAATGGATTGCCCATTACCGTTTGTGATTTAAGTGGAGGCTCTAATCATGGAACAATTTATATTAATTGGTCTGACCAAAGAAACGGAGTTGATGATACGGATGTGTGGCTAACTAAATCTACTGATGGCGGTGATACCTGGAGTGATCCCATTCGGGTTAACGATGATCCGCCCGGTAAGCAACAATTTTTTACCTGGATGAGCATTGACCAGGTGACCGGATACCTATGGTTTGTATGGTACGACAGAAGAAATTATGACGATGATAATACGGATGTTTATATGGCGCTATCAGAAGATGGGGGTGAGACCTTCATTAATTTTAAAGTCAGTGAGGAACCTTTCGTACCCTGGTCAAGTGTATTTTTCGGAGATTATAACAACGTTTCTTCTCATAATAATGTAGTAAGGCCTATCTGGACAAGATTGCATGAGGGTGAGGGTTTAAGTGTCTGGACTGCTATTGTTGACCCGGATGCAATATTAACAGGTATTCCTGATGAAGAACAAATTCCGGTGGCTTTACTGGAGCCGAATTACCCCAATCCATTTAAACAAAGCACTTACATTGCATTTAAATTGAAACAACAGGGAGCAGTTTCATTAAAGGTTTTTGACATGTATGGCAGGGAGGTGGCCACTATTTTAAATAATGAAATGAGATACCCCGGAAAATATGTGGAACAGTTTGATGCTTCGATTCACAATCTGGCGCCCGGTGTTTATCACTTTGTTTTATCAGGAGCCGGACTTAGCCTGCAAAGGAAAATGATGTTAGTGAGATAATTTCCCCTTCCTATTATCATTTCGACCGAAGGGAGAAATCTGCCATTTTAAAGATACAGATTTCTCAGTCACTTTGTTCCTTCGAAATGACAAATTCTATTTTTAAATTTAGTTGGATTTTGATAATTACCGGCTGGTGATCCGAAAATTCAAATCCCAGATCAACTGCTTTTGTGTTGATTATTTTAATATTGGGTGAAATTACAAAATAATCAAGTACGGTACATGTTGTAGATTTGGGATCAAAAGGCTCTATTACATCACGATTTGTAGGCACATATGGATCATAAGCCCAGTTCCAGCCATCTGGTAAATAATTATCTTCAATAGGCCACACTTCTTTTGATTTATAGTTTCTGATACTTTTTATGGTTGACCCGGGAGGATTTTGATTCCAGTCACCACCAGCAACAACATAGTTGCCTTTTTCATATTCGTTTAGAATGAACGTCTTTAAAAGCTTTAATTCCTCTTTTCTAAATTCGCCTGCATCATCAAAAGCAGAATTATGAATATTCAACAATACAAGCTCCTTATTATTTTCTACCTGATAGCGCGAAATTAAAAAGCATCTTTTCAGCATAAATAATTTTTTAGGCCAGGAATAGCTTCCAGGGGTTGCCATTCGTTGCGCTCCAATTACTGAAAATTTGGAAAATGTTACCAATCCCGAATTAACTTTTCCCATGGGATTCAGAAAGGGTACAGGTATGTATTTTGATCTGTAATTGTAAGTCAGAATTTTATAATGTTCAGGAAGAACTGAATGTAAATTGCCGGATTGATCGGAATAATAACTTCTTTTTGAATCAAAATCAACTTCCTGCAATAAAATAAAGTCGATGGAATCATTTTTTGAGATAAAATCTGTTATTCCATTTAAATATTTTTGGTTTTGAGATTTTGAAGGTTTTGTCATTTCCCCTCCTTCATAGAAAAAATCCATTTCTTTTCCCAACCCTCCGTATCCTATATTCCAGGTAATTATGGACAGTTCTCCATCCGATGGAATTGTTTGAATGCCAGATTTGTCAGTAGTAATTTTTTCGTTTTGTACAGGCTTGAACTCCGTTAATGTTGAATAGATCAAAACCCCGACAAAATAAATTAATACAATTGTAATAAGGCATAAAATACAGACGATTAATAATTTTAGTATCATTTTCATTCGAATAAATTTATATAAAAATAGTAATTTTAATTTTATAATTTTGCCCGGATATAAAAAATCGGTATGCCAATTTTAGGATCAATCATTAAGAAAGCTTATGAACTTCGGAATATTCCGATTGATCAGAAAAAGAGAATGCAAACCGATCCTTATCAAACTCAAATTAAAACCTTAAAAAAGCTCCTTCGCACAGCACAATTCACCTCTCTTGGTGAAAGATTTGATTTCTCTGAAATTTTAAAGCAGTATGATGTAGTTCAGGCATTTCAACAAAAGGTACCCATTTACGATTATAATTCAATGTTCAGTAAATGGTGGTTCCGTGCTTTAAATGGAGAAGCTTTTGTTACGTGGCCCGGGAGGGTAAAGTATTTTGCGCTTACATCTGGAACTGCCGAGGCCTCCAGTAAACAAATTCCTGTTACGGGCGACATGATCAGGGCAATAAGGAGAGCGAGTATCAGGCAATTGGTAAGCACGGTTAAATATGATTTTCCGATAGAATTTTATGAGAAAGGCATCCTTATGATTGGAGGAAGTACTCATCTTCAATACAACGGTACCTATTACGAAGGAGACCTTTCCGGAATTTCTACAGGTAACCTTCCATTCTGGTTCCAGCACTTTTATAAGCCCGGTAAACGAATATCCAAGGAACGGGATTGGTCAACAAAACTTGATGAAATAGTAAAAAATGCTAAAAGCTGGGACATTGGTGTAATCGTGGGTGTTCCGGCATGGATTCAGATTATATTCGAGAAAATAATCGATCATTATGGTGCAACTACCATACACGATGTATGGCCGAATCTAAAGGTCTATGTCCATAGCGGAGTTTCATTCGGACCTTATGTAAAAAGCTTCGAAAGGTTATTTGGTAAAAAAGTATACTTCCAGGAATCTTATCTCGCATCAGAAGGATATATTGCATTTCAGAATGGAATTGATGTTACCGGTATGCAGATGATTTTAGACAATTGTATTTTCTTTGAATTTATTCCTTATGCCGACGATAATTTTGATAGTAATGGTAATTTAAGAAGTAATCCGGAAGTCATTACAATAAATGAAATTGAGGAGAATAAAGAATATGCTTTGCTTATGTCAACCTGTTCAGGCGCATGGAGATATTTAATTGGAGATGTAGTCAAATTCAAATCAAAAGAGAAGTGTGAAATAATTATTACCGGAAGAACCAAACATTTTTTAAGCATTTGCGGCGAACATCTTTCGATTGAAAATATGTCGAGAGCAATTGAAATGCTTGAGAACGAAATGAATGTGGAAATCAGGGAGTTTACTGTGGCAGGGATAGAATATGACACTTTGTTTGCGCATCAATGGTATTTGGGCTGCGACGAAAATCTTGATCCTGAAATTGCAAAGGTTAAAATAGATGAATACCTCAAGGTTTTAAATGATGATTATAGGGTAGAACGCATTGAAGCAATACGTAATGTTTTTGTGGAAGTTTTGCCTTCAAATGCCTTTTCCGGTTGGATGAAGAAAAAGGGGAAGGAAGGCGGCGCCAATAAATTTCCACGTGTCCTTAACAAGAATCTTCATTCGGAATGGAAGGAATATTTACAGGAATATTTTCAAATTAATGAACCCGGTTAATTACTTTTCCAGATGAGTCCATTATTACAAGGCGTTTTGGTTGGATTAACATTTGCTGTATTATTAGGGCCGGCTTTTTTCTCACTTATTCAAACAAGCATTCAGCGGGGATTCCGATCCGGTTTTTTCCTCGCAATAGGTATTTTTATCAGCGATTTAACTGCCCTGATGTTAGCTTATTTTGGAGCCACCCAGTTTTTAGGCAAAGACCCCCGTGAAAATTTTCTTTTCAGTATCATTGGAGGTATTATCCTTATCATTTTCGGAACGTTTACATTTATCCGGAAAGTTTCTTCACAAAAACAGATCGAAGGTGACAATGAAAACAAAAGGGCATCGAAACCTTATGTTTATATTATCAAGGGATTTTTATTAAATGCTGCCAATCCCGGTATGTGGTTTATATGGATCACAGTCGTAGTATCCATAAGTGCAAACTTTGGGGTAAATAACCGGGCAATATATATTTTTCTAAGTGGTGTGCTGGGAACTATTTTTGCGACAGATATTTTTAAATGTTTTATATCAAATCAAATTAAACACTTGATAAATGACAAAGTGTTAACATGGATGAACAGAATAGTTGGAGTGGTACTGATAGGATTTGGAACTTACCTTATTATCAATGTAATGGTCGACCTTGAAAGTATGTTGTCCTTTTACAAGGAGTTTTTCTCTGCCGATTCCTGATAATTTTTACAATATATTAAAAGCTGCGCTGGCTGTAACCTTCAACATCCCATCTGTAATTTATGCCAAGATATAATCCACCCCAAATATTATTTGAAGGTTCATAAGGTTCTCCCTTATAGTTTTCCAACTTGTATGGGTCGGTATTAACATCTTTAAATCCGTAATTGAAACGCAAACCGGCACTTATATAGAATTTATCAGATAGCGAAATATCAGCTCCCACATCCAGGGCAATTCCTATGTCCAAAGGTTCAATTCGATTTTTAATATTGGGGGTTGTAACATCAAAATTTTTCCCGTTTTTATCATCAACATATGTGCTTCTTCTTTTAAGATCGGAGGAGTTTCCCTCTGTTCTTAAATACTCTTGCTCAGCATCCATCAAAATGCCAAATTGTGGTCCAACCATAACCCTGAACTGTGTAGATTGTGTTCCAAACATGTATTTGAAAAATACAGGAATATTCAAATAATACAATTTAATATCCCGCTCAACAACTTGAAAATTATTGCCACCCCACACTTGTCCATCTTCATCATCCTTGTACTTTTGTCCCTGGTGTGATAACTGTAATTCTGTTAAAAGAGCAATATGCTCGGTAAAGTTATATCCTAAGTTAAAACTTCCTGCATATCCATATTTTGGAGCATAATCACATTCTGGTTCGCCATAAAAATTCTGGTTATATATCCATGTACTGGTAATTGCTCCTCCAACACCAAGAATGAGTTCCTTTCCCTTCTGGGCATTTACTTTTGCAGAAATTAAGAATAGTACGCAACCGATGATCAAAGTAGTCCTTTTCATTTTTCAAAATTTATGTGAAAAATCCAAAAATAAATAATTTTAAATAAACCAGAATCAAGGATTTGGATTTTATCTAACCACTTAATTATACAAAATCCGTCATTTAAGGTTTCAAATAGTAATATTCATCATATGAAAATGCCCATATATAGTATAATTTTCATGAAAAATCTTGCAATCTTATCAATATTATTTTTATAGTTTTGTATTATGGTATTTGTCACAGGAGGTACTGGATTTCTCGGTGCTCATCTTATTTATCATCTTCTTAAAAAAGGGAAAAAGGTAAGAGCCCTGAAGAGAGTCAGTAGTAACTTCGATCTCTTTAACAGGGTATTTTCATTTTATTCCGATACGACTCAAGAATTAAAAAATTCTATCGAATGGGTGGAAGGGGATATCCTTGATGTTTTTTTGCTGGATGAAGCTTTGCAAGATGTTTCCGGGATTTACCATGCAGCAGCAGTAGTTTCATTTCAACCGGGGGATAAGAAAAAAATGATGACTGCTAACATTGAGGGAACTACAAACCTGGTTAACCTTTCAATCCGGAATAAAGTTCGGTGCTTTTGTCATGTAAGCTCAATTGCTGCCATCGGGCGTGCGGATAATGATAAAGTAATAGATGAAAATACCATCTGGAAAGCATCAAAACGAAATTCCAATTATGCCATCAGTAAGTATGGGGCAGAACGGGAAGTTTGGAGGGGTATGGAAGAGGGGTTAAATGCCGTGATTGTAAATCCTTCCATTATGTTAGGCCCGGGAGAACTCAATAGCGGCGCAGGAAAACTGATTTCAACAGTTCTTAATGGATTGAAATTTTATACAACAGGGATAAACGGATATGTTGATGTTCGTGATGTGGCTAAAGTTATGATTGAACTGGTTGAAAAAAATATTACCGGTGAAAGATTTATTGTGTCAGCTGAAAATCTCTCCTACAAGGAGATTTTTAAAAAAATTGCCATAAATGTTGATAAACCTCCGCCGCCTTATAAAGCCAGGAAGTGGATGGGAGAGGCCATGTGGAGACTGGAATATATAAAAGGATGTATAATCAATTCCAAACCGCTCATCACAAAAGAAACTGCTAAAACAGCCAGGAATAATTATCTTTATTCCAATGAAAAATTAATCACTGCCATCAATTTCAAGTTTTTACCTGTCAGCGAATCCATCAAAGATTCATGTGATTACTATCTGAAAATTGTGAATTCCTGAGTCTATTTTCATTATTTGGACAAAGGTTATTTGTTTATATTTGCTGCAAATTTTCAAAGTAATATTCAGATTTATAAATATGAAAAAAGTTGCACTTATATACTGGCCAGAAGGTGGAAATGTTGAGGCAGTTGCTGAAAAAATTATAGAGCGCTATGGTAGTGATAGTATAACAAAATATTCAATTGCCAATATCAGTAAGGAAGATTTAGCTGAATCGGGCAACTGGATCGTAGGTGGATCTACTGTGGGTTCACATGTTTGGGAAGATGCAGACGATTCCAACAAATGGAATGAATTGTTTAAGTTGTTGGACAAGATTGATCTTGGTGATAAAATTGTTGCATTTTATGGTTTGGGCGACCAGGTTTTATATCCCTCCCATTTTTTAAATGGATTAGGAATTTTCCAGGAAGAATTTGAAAAAAGGAAAGCGAATATTGTCGGGCAGTGGCCAATAGAAGATTACGATTTTTACGAATCGGAAGGCATGAAGGGAGATCATTTTTTTGGATTGGCACTGGATGAGGATAACCAGGAAGAGTTAACGGATGAACGAATTACAAAATGGCTTGAAATAATAAAAAAGGAATTTAAATAAGCAATATAGAATTTACAATTCATTATCAGATGTATGGATCCTTCTCGTTTTTCGGGAAGGATTTTTTTTTGTAAATTTGGTGAAATAATAAATCTTATAATTATGAAAACCCAAATTTTAACAACTTGCTTCATTTTCACAATATTTCTTGTTTTTAACTTTTCTGGATTCTCCCAAATTCAGATCGACACCAATGTTACCACTGAGCAACTGGTAGAAAAGTTTACCGGTCCAGGTATCATTGCGGTTGATAATATTACTTACCAGGGAGTGAACCAGGCAAGGGGTGTTTTTACCAATGCCGATTCAACAAATCTTGGTATGAATAATGGCATTTTTTTATGTACTGGTTCTGGAGCCAACATTCCCGGCCCGAATTTAGCATCAAATACTGGCACTGCTAACTGGATTGGCGGCCATCCTTCTTTGCAAGCAATATCAACCGGGATAACTTATGATGCGTCCGTTTTGGAATTCGATTTTGTCCCCATGAACGATACTTTAAGATGTTGGTATGCCTTTGGCTCTGAAGAATATAATGAGCACGTTTTTTCTGAATATAATGATTTGTGTGCAATTTTTTTAACCGGGCCGGATCCAATGGGCGGAATGTATGCTGATAAAAATATTGGGATTGTTCCTGGTACTTATAATACCAGTGTGGCTATCAATAATGTTAATAATGGATATTCCACACCAGGAGTTGTTCCTGCCGGGCCTTGTTCAAATTGTTGGTACTACAGTGACAATACAGGAGGCCTTACAATGGAATATGACGGATTTACAACTATCTTGATTGCCTGGCACCTGGTAATTCCTTTGGAAGCGTATCATATTAAAATAGGTATAGCTGACGTAAATGGTTATGGATATGATTCAGGTATCTTTTTTGAAGAGCAGGGGTTGTATTTTCTTGGACCGGCAGAATTTACCTCCTATCAATTTTTAATGGAGCACAATCCGGGTTTGAGTTTTGACATCACTGGTGAGATCATTGGGAATGATATTTATGTTGAAGTCCCGGAAGGGACGGACATAACAAATCTTGTGGCCAATTATGAAGATAAAGGAGCTTTTGTTTATGTTGATGAAGTGTTGCAAAGTAGTGGAGTGACTTCAAATGATTTTACCGATCTGGTGGTTTATCACCTTCAAGGGTATGAAATAGCTGATTATACTGTTTATGTTGAGATTGTTACGGATATGCAGAAAATTTATGAACCAAAAGTTAAGGTATATCCTAATCCTGCAGACAAAAAGGTTTGTTTAGAGTTCAGGGTTT
Organism: Bacteroidales bacterium; assembly: GCA_030596605.1. Classification (GTDB taxonomy): domain Bacteria; phylum Bacteroidota; class Bacteroidia; order Bacteroidales; family JAADJA01; genus JAADJA01. The sequence continues at coordinate 144 of JAUVJI010000146.1, read as the reverse complement.
TGGGTTCTGTGTCAGAAATTGTCCATGCCTAAATAGCGTTGACCTTTTTTACTAATCTTTTTATATAGTTTACTGGTGTGTATCCATTTAAAGCACTATGTGGTTTATCATTATTATACATCCAAACTGCTTTTTTTATTGATT
>JAUVJI010000110.1 GCA_030596605.1 Bacteroidales bacterium | reverse complement strand
TCAAATGAGATACAGCTTGGAATTTCTTTTGTCTAATGAACCGCCCAGTACGAGGCCCGTACGCTGGGTGGTGTGAGAGGCGCACCAGTGGGCTACCAGCTCACTGGCCGTCTACTCGATTACCAACTGGGCTTTACTTACTTATTGCTTTTACAATTCTTTCAGAGTTAATTAGAACGTCACGCATTAGAAGTTTGTAAGGGAACTGCTTATGTTTCTTTGATTTTTTAAAACTCTCCAAAATATTAATCAATGATGCAGCTGTCAAAAGTGATAAGTCTAAATCGACATCAAGTTCACAATCTTCTATGAAATCATCACTAAAATCAGGTGCTACTAAAAGCATTTTTTTTACCTCAAAATCATTTTTCTTTGCTAACTCATTGTATGCTTTTAGTTGTCTTGAAACGGATGAAAATTTATTATATCCTTTTTCTTTTACAGTCTTACATTCAATTATTATCAACTCGTTGTTGCCGAGATTGATAAGGATGTCCATTTTGTCTTTCTTTGTGTTTATTTTCTTTCTTAGTTTTTCATCAATATCGAAGCCTAATTTTTCAAAAATACTTTTCGTCAGGTCTTCAAATTTAACTCCTAATTCACTTTCTTTTATTGTAATCCCATTCTCTTTTAAGCTGTTTACATTTCTGAAACCAATATTTTCAAAATTCTCAAAGTAAAGGTTTTCAGAATCTTTGTAACTCTCTAAAATGTTTAAGATTTCATCACCTCTTGTTTTTATTCCATTTTCTTTGCAGAATGTCAATAAGTCATTTTGTGAGATTAAGTCGAGAATATCTCTTGGTTTTATATTGTAGTCAAGTAATAATTCACTGACTAAAATAAATTCGTTTTGTAATTCAAAAGCTTCTCTGATTTGATTGTTTAGCTTTGGAAGAGTTGCATTGAGGTCAAGTAACATCTTTTCATAACCATCGACTGAAATCCCAACTTTTTCGTCTTTTTCACGGTTCTCAAAATATTCAATTAAGTTGGATATTTTGTCTTCTAATGTTGTTCCTTTTAGTGCCGTTTTTGAATTTGAAACTTTGTTCCAAAGCTCGTTGACAAATTTCTTCTTTTCTGTTAAGGTTGTTTTGTCATGATAAACATCAGTGGTTAAAATGGAGGTTAGACTAATTCCCTCTTTTATAATTTCTTTAATTTTTTCCTCAGTACTTAATTTTCTGTCGACACTATGTTTTTTAGCGATTAAATTTATTTCTGGAGTTCTTAAAATACGTAGAATTCTCCTTAAATATTTATCAGCAATTTCTTTTCCTCTTATTTTCCTTAGAATCCTTACAATCTCGTCAGGTATAAAAACAGTGCTTTGTTTCTTAGAATAGAAAATTACACCAATATTCCTCAGGTTGCTAATGATATTATCAATATCCAACTTCTCTACTGGAACCACCATGTAGTTTATCAACTTCGTTTCTTCTTGTGATAATTCCAATCCCTTAGCTACTGTTAGAAGAATGGAAAGCTCGTCATCTGTTATTTTCGGGTCTCTGTTATTTAGCTTGTCATTTAAAAATGCTGTTTCAACACATGATTTGTATATTGAGTAATCTCTTTTTCGTTCATTTGTTAAATCAGACTTTTCACTTTTGATTGAAGCCTGAAGTTCCTTGATTCGTTTTTTTAGATTCTTTAATTCATTTTCGTATAACCTCGAAAACCAATCTTGTTTCATTATGTTGTTGCCGTCTCTTGTAATAATATCTATTAAAATATCTAATTGTGATGAAGCGTCAACAAATTCTTCTTTGATTGTTTCTGAAAATTTATCTTCGATTAAATGAAAAATCGTAGCAATATTTTGACTGTCTACGGTTTTAAGTCCTTTATCAGATGAACTCAATATTTTATCTATTTCCTTGAAATTATTAGGTTTCTTTGAAATGATATTATCAACTATTTTGATAAAAGCGTTTTTCTCTAAAGAGCCTAAATTGTCTAATATTTTTTCGAGTTTCATTTTTTATGTTTTATGATTTTTTTTCATTTAGCCTTGTTGGTAACTCGTTACTAATAGCACCCCTATGCCTCTTATTTCCACTTTGGGCAAAGTTGTCTGGTAAATTAATCCCGTACGTACGGGATTGTGTTTTAAAGAGATAGAAGTTTTGGTTTCCTGCTGTCATTTTGTTAATGATGCTTATACAATTGCTAAAATACATATTTATTTATTGATGTAAAACAATTTATTTCATAATCGGTATAATAACCGGAAAAGATCAATCCAGAAGAAAACTATTCGAGATATTAATTGTGCCCAGAACAGGAATCGAACCTGCACGACCTTGCGGCCACTGGTCCCTGAAACCAGCGCGTCTACCAATTTCGCCATCTGGGCTTTAACAGTTCGAAGTTCGAGGTTTGGAGTTTGAAGTTATGGTCTTCATAAACTTCGAACATCGAACTCCAAATCTCGAACCTCGAACCTCGAACTTCGAACTTCGAACTTCAAACTTCAAAAGTGCCCAGGACAAGAATCGAACTTGCACAACCGTAAGGATACATGGCCCTCAACCATGCGCGTCTACCAGTTCCGCCACCTGGGCTTAAAAAGGAGTGCAAAAGTAATAATTTTCAACAACCAAGAAAAAATATTTGCTATTTATTTAACTGTGCAGTTTGATTTTAATTATTTGCAATTCTCATGCTAAGAATTTATTAATTTTGTGCCCTTTAACTGGAACAATATTAAATTGAAAATTAATGAAGTATGTAAAGATTTATGGGACCAGGAATTCCGGGACAATTTTTTTGGAGTGGCTAATTAGTAAGAATCTAAATGTAAAAAATCTGGATACTTATGATCTGGGATGGAAGCACAGGGTGGCCCCTTGTGAAGATGAATTGACCGAGAAAATGAAAGAAGATGTTATTTTTTTATGCCTTGTTAAAAATCCATATTCCTGGTTACTGTCAATGCATAAACGGCCTTATCATCATGAATCCCTGAGAAATCTTAGTTTTAAGGACTTTGTAAAATATTCATATGGCGACTACAGAAATCCTATGGTAATGTGGAACACTAAATATGAATCATATTTCAAATTATGTGAATTTGTAAAGAACCATGAAATTATTAAGTATGAGGATATTTTGAAAGATCCAAATAAAACTTTAGACAACCTTTCTGAAAAATACGGGCTTGAAAAACCGGCCTTTTATAAAAGTATTAATAACCTGCTTACCAACAAGCATGGAATAAAACACCAAAAATTTCATAAAGAATATTATCTTCACGAAGGATGGAGAATGAAATTACGCCCTGAACATATTGAGCAAATCAATAAGTTCCTTGACAAAGAATTAATGGAAAAGTTGAATTATACAATTTTATAAGAATGTTTGATAAAAATGACCTAAATCAAATCCAATCGAAAGGAATTGAGATAGAAACGATAGAAAATCAAATCGAAAATTTTATAAAGGGATTTCCCTTTACTGATCTTGTAAAACCCGCTATAATTGGGAATGGCATTGAAAAGTTATCAGAAAATTCCATCAACGAGCTTGTTAAATATTATGAAGGTACTTGCCGTGATCTTGACATAATAAAATTTGTTCCCGCTTCTGGAGCTGCCAGCAGGATGTTTAAAAATCTTTTCAATTTCCTGGAGAGCGAATCAACCTCATCGGAGTTTTTTGAAGATAAAAGCTTTAACCCGGTTTACAACTTTATTCACAGGATAAAAGATTTTGCTTTTTATGAGGATCTGAAGGATGCACTGCTAAAGGATGGATTTTATTTGGAGGAAAATTTATCAAATAAAGAATTCCCTGTAATAATTGAATATTTACTCAACGATAAAGGTCTGGATTATGGTAAACTTCCAAAGGGTCTGTTAAAATTTCACCGTTATGAGCCCAGCAATAGGGTGGCACTTGAAGAGCATTTGGTTGAAGCTGCAAAATATGGTGTTTCAAAAAACAAAAAAGCTTTTGTCCATTTTACAGTTTCTCCTGAGCATCTTGATAAATTTAAAACACAGGTTGATCAGGTAAAAGATGAATACGAGAAACTATTTGACATTACTTTTGAAATTTCCTATTCGGTACAGAAATCGTCAACAGATATGATTGCTGTTGAAATGAATAATGAGCCTTTTAGGGAAAAAGATGGAAGTTTATTGTTCAGGCCTGGGGGACATGGTGCGCTTATAGAAAATTTGAATGACCTGGAGGCAGATTTAATTTTTATCAAGAATATTGATAATGTGGTTCCCGACAGGTTAAAAGAAATAACCACCATTTATAAAAAAGCAATTGGCGGACTTTTGCTAAAGCTTCAATCAAAAACTTTTGAATTTCTTAAGGAATTAGAGAATAGTGAAAGCACAAACCTTATCGGAAAAATTGAATCATTTGCACAATCAGATTTAAATATTAAAATTTCCACTGGATTTAATGACCTGGATCCGGATGAAAAGAAATCATTTTTATTCCACCATCTTAACCGACCAATAAGAATATGCGGGATGGTGAAAAATGAAGGTGAACCCGGTGGCGGACCGTTTTGGGTAAAGAATTCGAAAGGAGAGATTTCGCTACAAGTTGTTGAATCGTCTCAGGTTAATGCTAATGATGATACTCAAATGGATATCCTGAAATCATCCACCCACTTTAATCCGGTTGACTTAGTATGTGGAACAAAGAACTATAAAGGAGAGTCCTTTGACCTGCATAAATTTATTGACCCTGAAACAGGATTTATTTCTGTTAAATCCAAAGATGGAAAAAATCTAAAAGCACAAGAACTTCCAGGATTATGGAACGGGGCAATGGCCAACTGGATCACCATTTTTGTTGAAGTTCCCATTATCACTTTCAACCCTGTTAAAACTGTTAATGACTTACTTCGACCCCAGCATCAACCGGGATAAAATATTATTGTACACTAAATCAATTAAACTGATTTTATGCCTGTCCTGATAAAAAACGGAAGGATCATCACTGCATCAGAGGATTTTGTAGCTGATATTTTTATAGAGGGAGAAAAAATCACCACCATCGGAAAAGATTTATCAGGCAGGGCTGATAAAATAATCAATGCACAGGACAAGTTAGTTTTCCCGGGTGGCATTGACCCACATGTACATCTTGATCTACCCGTTATGGGTATCCATTCGAGGGATAATTTTGAAACCGGTACGCGGGCAGCACTCTTTGGCGGAACTACTACCATCATCGACTTTGCCAACCAGCAAAAAGGTGGAACACTTTATTCAGCGCTTGAAACCTGGCACAAAAAAGCTGCGGGTAATTCATATTGTGATTACTCATTTCATGTTTCGGTAACAGACATTACTAAAAACACAAAAGCAGAGATAAAATCTTTGATAGAGCAGGAGGGTATAACTTCGTTCAAGACTTTCATGGCATATAAAGATACTTTGATGATTGATGATGCTGCCATGAAAGCGGTGATGGAGGAAGTGAAAAAATATGGCGGAATGGTAACCGTTCATGCTACTGATGGAAATATGATCGGTTCACAGGTGGAAAAATTCAGGTTGCAAAATAACCTATCACCACTTTATCATTATTTGTCACAACCCGATTACACTGAATCTGAAGCAACAGGCAGGTTTATAGATATGGCAATCGATACCGGAGTAAATGCCTATGTTGTGCACTTGACCTGTACAAGCGCACTGGAAAGGATTAAGCAGGCAAATAAAAACAGACAACTTATTCTTGCAGAAACCTGCCCCCAGTACCTCTTACTGGATGCTGATCTATATAAAAGGGGAGAGGAAGCTGTGAAATGGATCCTAAGCCCTCCGCTCAGAACTAAAGAAGACCAGAAAAGCTTGTGGACCGGTATACAAGATGGATATATCCAAACCGTTGGTACCGACCATTGTCCGTTTATGATGGAAGATAAGCTAAAAAACAAGGAAGATTTTACCAAAGTACCCAATGGAATCCCTGGCATTGAACACAGGATGGAATTGCTTTTCTCTGAGGGTGTTTTAAAAGAAAGGATAAGCCTCAACAAATTTGTAGAAGTCACCTCAACCAATGCTGCGAAAATTTTCGGACTTTACCCACAAAAAGGAGACATTAAAGTTGGTTCAGATGCCGATATCGTTATTCTAGATTCCAATGAAAAACATATAATATCTGCAAAAACCCACCATCACCATTGCGATTATTCTGCATATGAAGGATGGGAAGTAACCGGAAAAGTGAAATCTGTTCTGTTAAGAGGAAAGGTTGTTTTGGAAGATGACACACTTAAAACTAGAAAAGGGTATGGGCGGTTTTTGAAACGGGCTGTTTTGGATTTGGGTAAGGCTTAGTGGAAAAGATATAACTACACTAACCCGGATGAACCGGAAAAGATAAATTTCAAAAACCAAAAACCAAATAAATTCCAATAATCAATTTCAAAATACCAAACTTGAGTTCCGTTTGAAAATTTGTATTTTTGAATTTGTGATTTATTTGTGATTTGCAGATTGTAATTTGTAATTTTCTGCCAAAAAATACACGAATATTAGAAGTAAGGTACTAAAGCATCGTCAGACAATGTAATCCGAAATGAGATATTTATGGATTTTGAAATCCGCATTTTTTTCACTTTAATTTTAAAAAAAACCTCGATCATTTCAAGATGATGAAAAAATCTGTCATTAGTAATACCTGGTTTTTGCTTTTTAATTATGGCACTTGCGACTCTACACCTAAATTTTTTAACCAGATGTCATTTTTGTCTTGATTATATACTTGTCCATCAAGTTTTAAATCTGCACCAAAATACCCAAATAAACCGGCATACGATTCCCATGAGTCAACTTTGTCACTCATGTTTACGATCTGATCACCATTGGAATCACCAGCGGCAAGACCCCAAATATTTGATTCAAGTTCAATATACCCGGTTGATTCACCTAAAACCTGGCCAGATCCGATTGTGAAATCGTATGAGTAAATACCTCCAAGAACTGATATTGGTTGTGAAGAAATTATTCCAAGATGATTACGATGCCAGATTATGATAAAATGATTAACAATAAAGGCAGATGTAAATGTTAGTTTATTTGAACCGGTAATGTCAGTAATTTGGCCATTATTAAGAAGGAAACCTGCTTTAATATCAACGGTTTTTTCATTTGTTGCGGATGAAGCATCTCCTTCCGTTTCACGTATTTCAACGAGTATCCAATCTACTATATCTGTATTCGGAATGTCTGAAACATTTTCCCCGCCACTATAATACCACGGAGGAATATTATAAGGTTGTAACAAAGGTAATAGGCCAGAGGAATTCAACATTGTTGACATTTGAAGGTTATTGTAAGGTCCTTCCAAATATATTTTAAGATTCAATTCAATTGTTGTAACTACTATTAGTTCAAGGGAATCTGAAAATACTTCAGGACAGGAATTGTACTGAACCTTAACTCTGTATTTCCATAGTCCTGTACCGGTAGGTGTTTCTTCAAATACATCTAATCCCGTTGTACCTGGAATGTCATACCAATTTCCATTATTTATTTTTCGTTGCCAGGTTAATATATTTCCGTTATATAAATACAGATTTAACGGCCCTGTTGTATTGCCAAAGAAAATAGTATCATTACCAGAAATAATTCCACCTGTTGAACCAAAACTAACATCAGGCTCATAAATAATACCGGTTACCTCAACACCAATAAATTCAAGATAAACATTACCATTATTCGATTGTGTCCATTCATCTTCAATAATTTCAAAATTAGCACATTCTCCATTTGTATATGTAAATGAAGAAACAAGGTATTCTTCATTAGCATTCATAGGTATTGCAATCATCGGCACAGCTGCAAATACCTGGTAATAGTAATCGTTGTATTCAACCGGAGCTCCTTGTGGTGCAACAAAAAAAGGGTAAATGTACTGGGCTGTTATACTAATAGAGGGGTCGTTCCACCTGACAGTATATAATATTGCTGTTACAGTTTCATTTGCCTGAATATTGAAATCCGGTCTTATTTTTACTTCAATTTGATCAGGTATTGTTTGTGATTCAAATATTCCAATATCAATTTGATTAGCAAAAATGGTATTGAAAGTAAAAAATACAAATAATAATAAATAGAAGTATCTTATCATAAGCTATCACATTTAGTTAAAGAATATTTATTCTAGAACTTCAAAAATAGATATAGCAGATTTAATGATTAATCAGGAATCCCTGAAATTTTACCATCGTTTTGTAAAATTAGCTCGTTCTTATCAGGATTATTAACCTGAATATCAAGATTGGCATCTGCACCTGAATATCCTTGTGAGGCAGCATCTGTTTCCCAACCTAAGACTTTATCATTGATATTAATAATCTTATCAGCATTTAAGTCTCCGGCTGCCATACCCCAAACACCACTTTCAAGTTCCACATACCCGGCAACTCCTCCAGCCACTTTACCGGCTCCTGTTGTGAAATTATATGTATAAGAGCCTCCAAATCCCGAGACTGGGACTGAACTCATTATGCTAAGATGATTCCGGTGCCATATTATTACAAAAGCTCCTTCACTAAAGGATGTATAGAAAACAGGATTGTTACCTTCATTGTTAACCACTGATCCGTTGCTTAAAAGGAAACAAGCCTTTTGAGCAACAATGGTAGCTCCTGTTGCTTCCCCTGCAGTTGAGGCATCACGTAATTGTACCAATACCCAGTCAACTGTCCCTGTTGGTATTGTGACAGCACTTTCAGTTCCTGCATAATACCAGGCCGGGTTGTTATTCCCGAAATATGGTAAGCCAGGATTGTAAGGTTGGTTGGCAGGGATATTACCCGCATCCAATAGGTCGGTTCCCATTGCTCCTCCTGATCCATATTGATATGCTCCTTCTAGAAGAACATCAATGTTGAATGTTACAGCTGAAGCTGAAACACTTCCGTTGACATAGGTTACAGGTAACACAATGCCATCCCAGTCGGTTATTTCGCAATATGGAGCAAACGTTAAATCTGTTGCTCCACCCAAAAAGGTAAATTGCAAATCAAGATATTTTCCATTTGGGAAATCAACTCCTGACGATCCGGGAGCTATCCAGGAAAGTCCTACACTGCTTGGATCTGGGATGTAATTATAAAATGTAGAGGATCCTTCAGGGACCACATTGGTAATACCGTTAAAGATCAATACGTTTTCATCAAATAATATAAACAGTGTTAATGATCCCAGGTTTGTCATTCCAGTGAAATCAATAGGCACAAGGATATCTTCACCAGGATTTGCAATAATATCGCCCAATGTGGCAGTTTGAGCAGTTGATTTCTGTATGCCTCCAATGCTCATTAAAAGAAATAATAATATGGCTGTTGTTTGGTTCATTTGTTTAGAATTTGAATTGAATTCAGTTCATAATATTTTTTGCTAACGAGCCAATTAAATTTAAGATAGCTGTACATTTTATTGTAAAAAAAAGACCGGTATTCACCCTGATGAAATACCGATCCGGAAGTAGCTTTTACTTAGTAATAAATACCTTTTCAGTAATTATATTATTATCTGTTATGAGTTTTACAATATAAAAGCCCTTCTCAACATTTAGCATAGCCTCAAAGTTTGCTGAGTTTTGCAATGTGTTGCTATAAACCGATTTTCCGGTCATATCATAAATAGTAAGATTGCCTGAAAATCTATTTTCGTTATTTACCAGGTAAACAACATTTCTGTCAGAGTAAATCTTGATACTATTTATCATTTCATAATCCTCAACTCCAATTAGTGAGTTCAGGATAAGAATCTCAAATCTGTCTGGATTGTCGTTAACATCACTAAAAAAACTGTAAATAGCTTGGTTATTAAGGATTGTAAGCATTTCATTTTTCAGGTCTTTCAGATAAACATATTTATTTTCACAATTTGCAATCTGTAAAACTTCAATAGAGTAAATACCGTTTATCCCAACCGAAAACATCAAGGGGACAGTTATGTCATCCTCTGTATCGGGTAATGTGTTAACCGAAAGGTTTGCCTCATCTTCTGAAACAGTATAAAGTTGTGGCGCCTCAAGAATGCCTTCAAACTTATATGCATCCCTATCCGAGTCGTAATTTACTGTGGCATTATCATCTATTTGTATTATTGTTTCATCGGAATACGAATTAATTTCGGAATAAGATTTTAGTTTCACAAATATTCCTGAAGGATCTCCAATAATATTTGAGTTTTTAAAGAAAGGTTTAGAGTTATGTACTCGTGCATTATTATTTACACCCAGTGCTCCTGTAGCATTCCCATCAGTTACATGAACAAAAAATCCCTGGCCACTGGGAATTATGCTATCCACATCATTCACCCCACTATTCGGATCTCCATATATATAACTTCCGTACTGGCCTACATTTGGATTCCAGATGTAAATGGAGGCATCCAGGTTGGTTTTCGCCCATCCGTTATCCTGCTCCCAATCTATAGCAGAAGGATAAGGATTTCCCACGAAATTAAATCCTTTACTATTGTGAATAGCCCCTCCATGATTGGTAAGGTTTATGTTTTGAGTGCCAGTGTTCAATTCTCCATCGTAAAAAACTGTTGTGGAGCCTGTTAAGTCATCATCAGCCCAGGTAGCATACCCCTGCATTGGATTTAGGGGAATATTTACAGGAACAATATAGAACCAGGTACTATCCTCTTCATTAAACTCCTTCAGCCAGATGTTCAAGTAAATACCTGACAAGCCATCAGAAATAGGAGGAGAAATATAATGCCATCTTTCAGACTCGATATAGCACTGAACAGAATTTGTACCGGTTCCGGTAATGGTACCATTGTCGATGAAGGAGCCATTGCCGGTTGGAGTTGATTCGATAGTGAATTGTCCATCATTGTCAAAATTACCGAACGCTGTTAATGTCCCGGATACCTGAATGAATACACTTGCCCCCGCTGCAATATCCAATCCATAACATGAACCATTTCCATCAAGTAATGGATAAGGATTGGGATCCACTACAGGGATGAGAGCATCCAGGATCTCATTTGGAACACCATTGGTCCAATTACCCGAAATAAACCAATCTGTATTGGTGTTTCCTGTCCATTGTGTCGCATCTAATACAATAACAACAGCCTCTATAGCATATTCAGGAGGACAGGTTCCTCTTTGTACTTCGGCTCTGTATTCCCATACTCCGGGCAAGGAAGGTATTTCTGAAAAGGTTGTTAATCCTGCTGTACCCGGTATAACTACCCATGCCCCACCATTCAGACGTTTTTCCCAATGGGTAACTGTTCCTGAATAATCAGTAAGCGTGAGTGAACCTGTGCTCTGGCCGAGATTTATGGTTCCGCCGCCATCAACAAATCCCCCTTCAGATCCTAAATTTACGATAGGTTCATAAATTATTCCTGTAACATCCAGACCCAGCCATTCTGAATAATAGTCACCATTATTAGCTTGTGTCCATGCATCTTCAATTATCTCGAAATAAGAACAATCGCCACCAGTATATGAAAAGGAAGAAATCAAAATTTCATCTCCCGGATTTATTGTAATACCTACCGGATTAAAAGGAACGGCTGCAAAAACCTGGTGATAAATACCGTTATCTAATACTGGAGGCCCCTGAGGTGCAACAAAGTATGGAAAAATATAGTCGGTTGCAATTACAATTGCAGGATTATCCCAACCTATGGTATAAAGAATACCACTGATCGTTTCGATGGGATCAATCTGGAAATCAGGCCTTAGCTTGACCTCAATTTTATCAGGTGTTGCCGATTCAAAAATTCCGATATCAATATTCTGACCAATAGAAATTTGTCCTATACCGGTAATTATCAGAATAAAAATAATTTTTTTTATTGCCAGATAATTTTTCATTTTAAATATAGCCCTTTTCATATCTCTTTAGTTTATAGTTAATTAATACATGTTTATAGTTTTTGTCTCTTTTCCTGTGTAAAAGTAAATAAAATTCAAATAGCATCACTAATAATTATTTAGGGAACAACGGAGTAATACACTGAATTCAAATAAGATAATCCGGTTAACTTTATTAAATTTAACAATATTAATGCTCTGTCATTTGAAGTACCAATATATTTCACCTCATTATCTAAAGTAATATCCTCATTAAAATAACCTGTGATAACAGTATGCAAATACGGCAATCCTGATTCATTTGTAATTCTTTGAAGTATTAATCCCCTATCATTCGCTCCCCCTATATATTTTAATAACCCGTCGGCATTAATATCCCCGGCTATCATGCCATAGATTCCACTTCCAGAAGGATCTAATTCCAGAACAACCGGCAATGGATCAAGGTGCTTATATGGTTGTGTTATAACAACTTCCGCAAAGTCATAGGGAGCACCAAAATTTGGTAAAGAAACAGGCTCTCCTGACATTACCGGCATGTGATTACGATGCAAAACTACTATATAAAAACTATCTAATCCGCTTAACAAAGGAAAACCTATCCCCCTTGTCAGGTTGGTATCCATAACAATTCCAGTCTGTGATAACAAACCAACACGGGTTTCAATCACCAATGATTCATCCGTCTTGGCCCTAAGCTCAACAATAACCCAATCTACAATGGAATCCGGGAAAACGGTCAGACTCTCTATTCCTGTATAATTCCACGGAGCAGTATTGTAAGGATGATTATTAGGTAAATTGCCGGCAAGGTTAATGGCATTATTCATCAAACCTGTTCCTGAATTGTATCCACCCTGAAGAATGACTTTGATGTCAACAATACCACAAGGCCCCACATAAGTATTCATTGCATTGTTATAAACAATACCCGTATTATCAAGCCCCAGGAGTTCAACATAATAAACCCCATTATTTATTACAGACCATTCCAGCGTATCGATCAGAAAATCGGAATAACCTTCACTCGTCTGATCATGTGAGAAGGTGAGAATGGTGTATTCAGTTTCTGCTGTCCAGTTTACAGGTATAGCGGTAGCAGAAACAAAAATTGCATAATTTGTGTCATTCTCAATTACTACCGGCCCTTGCTGTGTCACTCCAAAACCGGAAGAAAAATTAATTAAATTCACTGTACTGGAAGGCCACTTTACAGTAAACTGTACATTTGTAAGTGCATTATCAGGATAATCAACATGAGGTTTTAAACGTACCTCGAACGCAGCACAATCGTTATTGAATAATCCAATGTCTATCGTACCGCATTGGCCAATATATGTATTCAGTGCCTGATTGTAAATGATGCCAGTATAATCAAGGCCAAGTAATTCAACGTAAAAAACCCCATTGTTAGTTTGTGTCCAACCATTATCTGAAATTATAAAATCTGCATAACCAATACCAGATTGATCATGAGAGAATGTGAGAACCGTATATTCTGTTTCTGCTATCCAGTTTATTGGTATTCCTGTTGCTGAAACAAACACAAGATAATTCGTGTCGTTTACAGTTATCAGAGGCCCTTGCTGTTGCAATGCATAGCTGGAATTAAAATTAATCAGGGTAACAGTATTAGCCGGCCAGCTTATGGTGAATTGTATATTTGTTAAGTTATTATTCAGGTAATCATCATGCGGTTTTAACCTGACTTCATACTCACCGCAAGCTGTGTTAAATATTCCCCCATCTATTTTTCCGCAAGTTCCAAGATAGGTATTGGTTGCCTGATGGTAAACAACCCCTGTTTCGTCTAATCCGAGAATTTCAAAATAAACCAATCCGTTATTTGAACCGGTAAAACTATCATCAGAAAGCACAAAATCTGCATAGCTGTTTCCGGAATCTGTACGTAAGAAACTTAAAAGCAGATATTCCTGTCCGGCGGTCCAGTTGATAGCTATTGGTATCGCAGATACAAAAATGGCATAATTATAACCCCCATCCTGCAAAACAGGGCCTTGCTGCGTCAAGCCGAATGTGCTTGCAAAATTCGTCAGTTGTACTGTATTCTCAGGCCATTTAATTGTAAATTGAATATTTGTAACTGAAGTGTTTGTTAAATCAATATTGGGCTGTGCCCTCACTTCAAATTCACCACAAGCCGAATAAAATAAGCCAATATCGACGGAAGATGATTTCCCGGAAGGATTGGAAGAATATGCATAATCAACCACACTCATTATTAACATAAATGTCAGGAACATTATACCCATTCTTTTAATTTGTGTCCATAATATTTTATATGTTGCTGTCATAAAGTTATCTGAGTTTTTTGATTAATTGATTTAAGTCAATGATACTCCTCCGGCATCGCCGGAGGAGCTCATTAACAAAGAGAGTTTATTTAACTATAAACCGGTCCTTATAAAGGACTGTTTCGCTCATAACATTAATCAAATATACACCCGGGTTATAATTTGAAACATCTATTGATAATGTATTTCCAATAATTTCATCGGTACGATATTCAATTATTCCCATCAGTTTACCCTGCATATCATAAATCTTAATATTAAGCATTTCTGATTTTAAGGTATTCATTTGCATGTATAAGATATCATTGATTACTGGGTTCGGATAAATACTAATCATTCCAGTGTTTGAAATGTCATTCATACCGAGTGCGGCAGTGTGTATAATACCTGTATGATCAGTTCCCCAAACCGACACATAATACATTCCGTTGTTTTCAGATGTATATGTATCGTCAGCTATCCATAACCTGTCGGCTAGTGAAATCCCTGAGGTCTTTTCAAAAGTTAATACAGTAACAGGATTGTCATCACCCATAAATTGTGGTAAGCTTACCGGTGTTACGGAAACAAAAACCTGGTAAACAATTCCATCAATTTCTACAGGGTTGCCTTGTGGGCTAAGTGCAAAATTAGATGAGAACGTATTCATCATTTGTTCCATTTCATTATCACCGGTTTTCCATGCCAGGGTCAACTGAATATTATCGATTAAGCCATCAAAAATTGCTTCATTTGAAATAATTTCAAGGCTTAATTCTTCAGTTGTTTCTAAGAATTGGATGTCGATGGAGCCATCGTTGGTTCCCATTTCTTTACCACCAGTAT
>JAUVJI010000179.1 GCA_030596605.1 Bacteroidales bacterium | reverse complement strand
TTGTGCCACTTTGAGCTTCTTTGAGCAACTTTGTGTAATAGCTGTTTCACAAAGAACCACAAAGAAGACACTGAGTTTCACAGAGTAAAGTCAAAGTTAATTTTGTATTTTGAGACTGATTAGTTACCTTATTTCTAATATTTGTGTGTTTTTTGGCATAAAATCACAAATCACAATAATCAAATCACAAACCTGCCTTCGCCGAAGCGGCTACGCGCAGGCAGGTAAATCATAGAAAGCAATATCAAAAATGCAAACTGTTTGACAGCTTATATGTTTCGTTTTGGAATTTGCATATCTGTATAATTGGAATTTATTTGTTTTTTGTTCTTTGCTATTTAGAAGTTCTGGTTTATCCAGGTTAGGTACTATAATATTCGGTACTATAATATAATGTATGTCCTAAAATTAAAAAAGCCCCTTTCGGAGCTTCATAAAATTTAGTTAATCAACAATTATTTTTCCAGTTCATGGAGTATTTTCTCTTTTGAATCCTGGGTCATGTGTGCCGGAGATATTTCATCAAGTTTTGCTGCGTGCTCATCAATGATCCTGTTCTGCTTTTCGAATAAACTGCAAAACCTGCACATGCTTAAATGCATCAATAACCGCATTCTATCCCACATGTTCAAAACTTCATGATTTTTCTTAACCACCAATTGTGTTGCATCTTTACATGATATCATCAAACCTTTCTTCATAAACTAAATTTTTGTCCAGTTAGTTTCCATACATTTTCTCAATTGGAGCTTTGCTCTGTGCATAATCACCCAGTAGTTGGACGCAGTTACGTTTAGTTCCTTACAAATCTCATCTGTGTTTACATCATCCATATGTTTCATCACAAAAGCAATGCGCTGGATTTCATTTAAGCGGGTCAGGCATTCCTGCAAGGTTGTGTAAAATTCTTGCTGTTCAATCGATTTATCAGTATCGAAATCCCATTTAGAAGGTCTTTGGTCTTTATACCAGGAACCTTTGTCATCAAAAAAATCATCGGAGGCGCTCAAGCGGTCAATACTGTCGTGCAGGTATTGTTTTACTTTTTTCCTGTAATGATCAATGATCTTGTTTTTCAATATGGCAGTCAGCCACGTGCTTTCTTTACTCTTGCCCTCGAAGGAATCATAATTTTTTAACGCAGAAATAAAAGTTTCCTGAACCAGGTCTTCTGCCACATGCACATCACTAACCCTTGAAATAGCGAAATTATAAAGGTAATCAGCGTAATCTTTGAATAGCTGAGCAACTTTCTGATTAGTTTGTGATTGCTTATCCGGCATATTATTTTACTAAAGTACAACTAAATTTGAAATAGAATCAAATATGTGAATATTTATATAGTATAAGTAAAATAATTTCTCTGAGAATCTTTGTGCCTTCTTTGAGGTTCTTTGTGTAATAGCTGTGTCACAGAGTTACGCAAAGAAACACGGAGCTATACAAAGAAAAATTGAATAGAAAAGTAATAGGCACTAAATTCTTCAATGTAATTTTTTATCAGAAATGGTTACCTTTGAATCCATTAATTAGAATTTATAATAATGAAATATAAAAGGATATTATTAAAACTGAGCGGTGAAGCTTTGATGGGGAATCAGCAATACGGAATTGATCCAAACAGGCTTTCGGATTATGCTGCTGATATTAAAAATGTTGTAGAAAAGAAGGTTCAGGTAGCCATTGTTATTGGTGGAGGAAATATTTACCGGGGACTTCAGGGAACTTCAGAAGGAATGGACCGGGTTCAGGGAGATTACATGGGTATGTTGGCAACGGTAATTAATAGTCTGGCATTGCAGGCGGCATTAGAAAAAACAGGAGTAAAAGTTGAATTGTTATCAAGTTTTCAGATTGGGCCGGTTTCTGAATTAATGAGCCGGCGAAAAGCCAATGAGTATCTTGAAGAGGGTAGGGTAGTGATCATTTGCGGAGGTACCGGTAATCCATACTTTACCACTGATACCGCTTCTGTTTTAAGGGCATTGGAGATAGAGGCTGATGTTTTCCTGAAAGGAACCCGTGTTGATGGCGTATATACAGCCGATCCTGAAAAGGATTCAACTGCCGTGAAATATGAGACTCTATCTTTTGATGAAGCCATTGAGAATGAATTGAGGATATTGGATTTGACCGCTTTTACCATGTGTAAAGAAAATAATCTTCCGATATTAGTATTTGATATGAATATACCGAATAACCTTGAACAGGTGTTGGAAGATCAAACTATCGGAACATTGGTGACAAATTCATAGGAATTTATTTAAATGTTTTACATTTGCAATTGAACTTCGTTAAAATTAATGCGTCATGATAGAAGATTGCCAGATAATTTACGATATTGCTAAGGAGAGTATGGAGAAATCTATTACTCACCTTGAGCGTGAATTCCAGAATATTAGAGCCGGAAAGGCTAGCCCTGATATGCTTGAGGGTATTTTGGTTGATTATTATGGTGTAACGACCCCAATAAACCAAACAGCCAATATTACCTCGCCCGATCCCAGGCAAATAATTGTGCAACCCTGGGATAAAAGTGTAATTGGCGCCATTGAAAAAGCAATTATGGCAGCCAACCTGGGATTAAATCCAAAGAATGAAGGTGAAGTGCTCCGGATCATTGTTCCTTCGGTTACGGAAGAGAGAAGAATTGATCTTGTGAAACAAGCCAAGTCTCAAGCAGAAGATACAAAGATCGGGATAAGAAATGCCAGGCGCAGTGGGAACGATGAAGCTAAATCCCTTGAAAAAGAAGGCATCCCGGAAGATGATGTAAAAAAACTTCAGGATGATATACAAAAGCTAACGGATGAATTTACAGAAAAGGTTGATAAACTATTTGAAGCAAAAGATAAGGATATTATGACGATTTAGGAGAATTCAGAAGACAGAATATAGAAGACGGAATACAGAAGGCCCTTATTTGAGGGCTTTTTTGTTGCAATTATTTCTCTTAATAAAATGAATATAGAAGTGAACACAGTTAAAAGTTATAAAGAAAGGTTAAAACAAAAAGTAGGTGTAAAAACTTCTGTCGGGCTTGTGAAATGGGCAGCTGAAAACAATCTGGTATGATTTTGTAGTCCTTTGGATTACAAAAATGATTTTTTTCTGTATTACATTGGCTGCAGTTTTTAAAACACTTTTTATGATCTCCTGTTTGAAATCGATAAAACTTGAGCCACCTTAAAATAGAAATTTTGTGTATATTTACCAGTGTAATATTAATAACATAAAAAAATGAAACCTATAATTGATCAAATCTTAAATCCGTTTTTGATACCAATTGTTAAGTTCTTTCTGATTTTTATTGTCACCTTTACAGGGTTCACACAGGAAAACAAATCCGAGTATTTTCTGGCCCTTGGTGGTCGTTCAATAAATTCTTCCGATATTGACCTTGATGGTGATCTTGATTTGATCGTTGGACATCATGCCGGTGCTGAAACTGACACTGCTATCACAATTTTATATAATTATGGTAATGGTATTTTTAGCGATGAATTTACAGTATTACAGTTTAAAGGTTATCAATATGATATTTTTGCACAAAATATAAATAATGATAATTTACCTGATTTAGTTGCTTTTAAATCACCACCAAGTACGAAATCCTATTCAATAAGGGTATTGTTCAATTCAAATGGAAATTTTTTTCAATACGATGATTATTTGTTAGATTATAATTTTACTTTTAAGACGTATGGAGATATTAATAATGACGGAAATATTGATATTATTCTTGCGTCCAATGGTGGCCAGTGTTGGGGATTGTTTTTAAATGATGGCACAGGTCAGTTTGGTAATCCCGAGTATTATAATGTAACCGGGTACTGGCCAACAGATATTGAGTGTGGGAACCTGAATGAAGATAACAGGAATGATGTGGTGCTAACCGGGCAAAAAACGGAAATCTTCTTTAGTTATGAAATGGGTTTTCAGGCTTCTGTAATTGATGATTACCCCAATTTAGAAGTGGAAATAGCTGATATGGATAACGACGGCGACAACGATATCACTGCTATCACGTGTCTGGGCAATACGTCTGTTTTTATATACGAAAATCAAGGAAACGGGAATTTTGTAAAGCACACTGCCGGGATTTATAATGAATTTTATTCTTATTATTTGGATGTCGACGACCTGAACAACGATTCACTTCCTGATGCAGTGTTAACAACGGATTTTGGTATTTACATAATTTTCAACGAAGGGGATTTTTTAATGGGGCAGCCAAAATTTTACCCTGTTACGTATACTGGGTCATCTGGCGGGTATTCCCATTGTTGTGACCTGAACAATGACGGATATCAGGATATAGCAACGATTGTTCGTCAAGATGTTATCTATGCAACAGTGCTTACACTTTTTTTTAATGACGGGAGCGGGAATTTTGTACCCAACCCTCCAACCCGATTAACCGAATGTAATGCTGCACCTGAAAATAAGTTTAATGCTTACCCTAATCCTTTTCAATCTACTACCACAATAAGTTTTTATTTAGAAGACAACGTATTTGTAGAAATAATGATCTATGACCTTTACGGAAAACCGGTAAAAACCTTATCTCGCGGCAGCCTGACAAAGGGGGAACACAATTACCCCTAGGATGGCCGGGACGCTCAACATTCTGGTTGTAATCCGGGTGTATATCTAAGTATTTTAAAAACAGGGAATAAACTTTATTCCTTAAAATTATTATTAACAAATTAAAACATTAAAATTATGAACTGTTATTTGAAACCGATGCGGTTAAAACCACCTTAAAACAAAAAAATTGTTAACTTTACCAATACTATTTTCAGATCATTTTCTTTGAAATGAATAAGAGAAACATATTAATAACGATTTTAGGAATCATCCTGTTAACAAACGGTTATCCACAAGATTATTGGCAATTGATTTCAACAGTACCAGATTCAACTTTTTCTAGATGTATTAATATTAGTCCTGAAGGAAATATTTATTTGGGTATGTGTGGTTTTGATTACCCGGGGGGGATATACCGCTCAACAGACAATGCACAAACATGGGAATACCTCGGCTTAACCGAGAAACCTGTTTATACCATAGAAATATGCTCAAATGGGGATATTTTGGCTGGCGTATTTTCCGGAATATATAAATCAACTGATAATGGCGAAACCTGGTATGAGGTAAATTTTGGAATTGGAAACATTACAAATATTCTATCAGTTTCCAACGGTTACGTTTTTGCAGGGTTAAATGGAAATATAAACAGTATTATTCGTTCAATAAATTTTGGGGAAACATGGGAAGATACGGTATTGTTTTTTACAAATTATGGAGATGAGTATCTTGAATCCATTACACGTTCCCCTGAGGGATTTATTTATGTGGGCACTTATAATATGTTTGGAACAAGTGGTATATATCGATCAATAGATATGGGAAACAATTGGGAACCTGTAGATTTTCCTGGTGAAGATGTATATTCCATCGGGGTTCATCCTAATGGGGATATATTTGCTGGGTGTTTGGGTGATGGTCTATATAGATATTATCAAAATACAGGACAATGGACACATGAATTGTACAATGTAACACCTGATGATATTCTTTTTGTTGGTAATGATATTATATATCTTGGATGTAACGGGCAACCTTTGACAATGCCAGGTATTTTATATTCGGATGATGGCGGGCAAAATTATAATTGGCTAAACAGTGGAATAAATGGAGGTAATGGAATTTCAATTAATTATCTTATTCGTCATCCAAATTGTTATGTATATACTGAAGGTTTAGGATTTTACAGAAGTGTTGAACCTGTATTTACCGGTTTGAATAATCATGCAGGTACTGAAATAATTATCACATCTAATTATCCGAATCCCTTTAGAGATAAAACAGTTATTCGTTGGGATAATTCAGATAAAGACAAATACGTAAACTTAGTTGTATTAATTGCAACCGGTAAAATAATTATGAATAGAAAAATCATGAATACCGGTAGTTATATATTTAAAAATGATTTTTTAGAATCCGGAATATTTTTTTATTCAATTGTTGGAAAAAATAATATCTATTCAGGGAGAATGGTATTTGTAAAATAAACTGCTCTTTTGCAGTTGCTTTGTTTTTGTATTCTTCCCACTTCTTCATATTGAGGAATTTTTTCATTTTTATTTCATTCATTTTAAAACATTTAAAACACTAATATCATGAAACAGATATATACAATAAAACTTTTAATTGCTTTTACTATAAGCATTTTTATCGGATTTTCAGTATCCGGTCAATCAAGCGATACTGTCACTGTATCGGGATATATAGAAGACAATCAGGAGTTCTGGGACAGTACGCCACATTTATTACTTTCTCCTGAATCAGAAAGTACAGAACTGCCTACAGAAGTTGATAATTCTATTTTAATGTACTTTCCGCAGAGAATAAATCCAGAAACTGGAGAATTAGAGAGAGAAATCTATATTCAGGATGGCACTGGATCATGTGTAGCCGTATCCTCCGTTTTTTATACATTTTCATATGAGATAAATAGGGTACGCGAAGTATCTGGGCTTCCGGATGAGAACAAATACCCGCCAAATTTTACATGGAACTTCTTAAATGACGGCTATGACTCTGTTGGTTCAAGTTTTGGGTCTAATTTTAAAATTCTGAAGGGAAATGGTGCGGCAAACGGTGTAGATTGGGGTAATTTTGATCCACATGATACTTTAAGGTGGATGGATGGGTATGAGAAGTACCATAACTCACATTATAACAGGATAGTCTCATTTTTCACAATTTCTTCTCTATTTCATCCTGATTCATTGTCAATTTTAAAACATTGGATTGCTGATCATAATGAAGGAGCAGCAACCGGGGGTCTGGCTGTATTCGGGACAAGTAATGCCTGCGGAGATGAAGCTAATTTACCAGATAGCAGTGCACATCCCGGAGAATTAGTAATATTCAATTGGAATAATGGATGTGATCATGCAATGACAATTGTTGGATATTGTGATGAAATTTTATATGATTTTAATGGCGATGAGCAATACACAGATACTATAGATATAAATCAAGACGGAATAATTGATGTACGCGACTGGGAAATAGGGGCATTCAACGTAGTTGGCAGGGGAAATGCATCTTACGGTCAGTATGGATTTGTTTGGGTGCCTTATAAAACAATGGCTGAAATGCAAACTAATTGGGGTCCATATGTTCATATTTTGGATGTAAAAGAAGATTATGAGCCAGTGCTAGAAGTTAAAGTAAAAGTAAAACATGATTACAGAGATTTTTTTGGCGCTAAATTGGCTTGGACAGAAAACGCGGATGATTATAATTTTAACAATAGTTATAATCAACAGGCATTTATTGAAAATTTCTTCTATTTTGATGGTGGAGAATTCCCTTTACATGGAATAGATGATGATCCTATTGAAATCTCACTGGATTTTAGCTTTTGGTTTATTGAAGAAAATTTTGGTAAAATTTTCTATCGACCAAAACAAATCACTAATAGTGCCTATAATGATACCGGACTTGTTGAATACATGTCAATAATCGATTACCGATGGGGAGAAGAGTTTGAATTGTATTCAGGTCAGTTTAATGTACCAATTACTACCAGTTATTCAAATATATTTGTTGATTACGACCTCATTCCCCACGAAATTTATATTGAAGAAGACCTGAACCTATTCAGCAATATGGTTTCACGTTTCACCCCTACTGTTGGTAACGGAGCAACTTTGACAGTTGAGGATGGAGTTCAGATCGACATGTACAACAGTGAGATACATATCCTGCAGGGCAGTTCACTTATTATAGAGGACAATGCTGTTTTTGTTGCAAAAGATGGCAATTGTAAACTGGTGGTAGATGGAAATATTTCCGTTGGTTCAAATGTTAGTTTCCTTACTGAAAATGGTGCACAATTAATAGTTGAGATCAATAATACCGCTATTGTCTTGTCAATTAACAATGCGCATTTTAATGGGGCTGCTTTAATTGCATACAACGATGATTTAACAGTAACCGGTTCCGATTTCACTGATGGCGGCATCTACGGTTTTAACGGTGATTTTGATATTAGCAATACTGAATTTGTTTCTTCTTTTATAAAAATATCGAATGCAGATGCTGACAATAGGCTTGTAACTATTTCAGGTTATTGCAATTTCTCAGGTTTACAAAGCGCCCCGGCAATTTATATCGATAGTTATCCCAATTTTAAAATTGACAATTGCTATATTAGCGAATGTGCTGGTGCTATCAACTTGTTCAATTGTGGTTATGGAAAAAAATATCAGCAAATAAGTAATTGCGATATTACGGGAAACAGCGCTACAGGGATAACTGTTTATAATACATCTGTTGACATTTTACACAACGAAATTGCGAACAACAGTTTCGGAATAAAATGTTTCAACAGAAGTAAAGTACACATTGAAGGGGATAGCCACGAAGTTACACAGGAAATCAGGGACAACGACAGTTACGAAGTTTATGCTTCTGCCGGTAGTTTCCCGC
>JAUVJI010000176.1 GCA_030596605.1 Bacteroidales bacterium | reverse complement strand
ATGTTCGAATAAATATAGTTCAGGTCATTGTTAAAGCTGACAAACTGCGGGAAAATCCTCCCAAAAAGAATGATGAGGATAAATAGGGAGGCCAGTGGAACATGGCCAATACGGTAACCTGAATAGATGACTGCAACCAGGATGAGGATTCCGGCCACTCGAAAAAACAGTTGAGGTAAGGCCCAATTTTTCAGTAGCTTATATTGTAATTGAAGCATGGAAACATTAGCACTGTCGAATTTTTGATAATAGAAGGCTTCAGAGTTGTGTACTTTGGCCATCTTCACGGTCATCCAAAAATCATCAATATATTTCAGGAGCCGGTTGAAAGCAGAAACATAACCGGAACCAAGCTGAAAGGCTTTACTTAAATATTTGCGAAGGAAAACGAATGACAGAAGTCCGGCCAGAAGAACAAGACCGGTAAATTTTACCGAGATCATAAACGCAAAAAACAGATGTGCTGCAGCAATGATCAGGCGAGTGATCATTTGCAGATAAAAATAGTAGTAATCGGTAAGCTTGGGGACCTCCTCTGCTAACACCTGGAGATGGTTGTGCTTACTTTTGCTGTTAAGTACATTCCAATCGCTGAGAATGATCTTTTTAAACAGCCGGCGCCTGATCTGATAGGAGAAACCCTCCTGGTAAGCGGATTGAAATATGGACTTCAAGTATTGGAGCAGCGCAATGATGACAAGTAAAACAACAAAGGTCAGTAACACCACCTCAATGCTCCGGACAATCCCTGTTTTGTCGAACAATGAATCCAGGAAACGCACAAGATGGTTCGAATTATCGATTTCGCCAATGTCCAGTAGCTGAAGGAAAGGGATCAGCAAGATGATTGAAAATCCCTGGTTGATCCCAAGAAACAGTGTCAGCAGAAAAAGCAGCCCGAGTTTCCAGGGATGGTACTGAAACAGCAGGCGAAAGCTCTTAATTATAAACAGGTTGTTTTTCATAGGACCGGTAGCACGAATACCGAAATTTAGAAAGGGTAAAATTATACTCTTTTTTTGATCTTTCGCCTGATTCGTCCAATGGGATTATAAAAATAATAAAAAATGGAAAAGGGAGGCAGCTTTTCATTGTCGAGATCTTTTACAGCAAAGAGGAAACTTTTCAATACGCTCCGTTTATAGGCAAGGCCCGGAAAGGCTTTCATTTTGAACCGAAGTGAACGCCATATCCCCTTTACTGATGATTCTGCATATTCTTCTTCCATGGAGATTTGTTCGAGAGCAAAATTTTTCAAATATGGAGAGCAATCGCTAGCAGGAAGTTTCTGGGCCACATCAGGGAAATAAATATCCAGGAATGAACGGCAGAGGGCCACCATACGATGCGCTTTCCAAATATCAACCAGCCGGTTGAATTTTTGAAAATCAATTTCCCATCTTTGCAGAATCTGCTGAATATCAACCAGCCATTTTAGGCGTCGCCAACCGTGCTTTCCCCCATGGATTATTAGGTATAGCATTTCAAATTCATTATCGAACACCCTGAAATTCCGTCCGGAAAATTCAATTGATTTCTGACTCCTGTTAATCAGACTTTCTTGTTTTAGTAAATTTATCAAGTCTACTGGAAACAGTTTCCAATGTAACTCAATAAGAATATTTTTGTCAGGATTGTACAGGCCGTACTGGTTATTGTGTTTGTATAAAATGTTTTTTCGTCGTTTTTCCCCTGGCCATTTAAAATTGGATGGATGGTATCCTCTCTCTTTTAAAAGCTCAACCGCAACGTCAATATCTTTTACATCCAATAAAAAATCCAAATCATTAAAGTATCGGTACGATGCATCATCATAGAGCCTGTACGACAATATGGGCCCCTTCAGAGGTATAAATTGAATACCAGCGCAGCTAAATGCATCTGCAACCACTATATACTCACGCACTTTTTCCATCAGCCTGAGTTTGAAAGCCAGAAAATTGTCACTGACTTTTTCATCCAGGAAATCATCAATTTGCTGATGACTCAACCTGTGGCGGTAATATAGCAGTTCACGGCTAAAAGTTTTAGGATCAGACTGGATCATTCATAATACCCTTTAATAAATTTATGGACCTTTTTAATACCAATCAATATTTCCAAAGACTCCCGAATATTATTTTTATTGGGTGTTCCTTTTATTGTTTGAATGTCTTTTTCTAAAAGTGCAAAATTGATAAACCCCAGATCCGGATTTGTTTTAAATTCATCCAGTTCATCCATCAGGTTTACACAAAGATTGTTCTCAACTTCTTCAAGTTCAGCAATCCTCACCGGATCGTGCATTGATTTGCGCCATCTTACCTCATCCGGAAGGACATCTTTACTAATCTCCCTCAATATGATACGCAAATGCCCATTTTTAAACAGTAACCTTGAAGGCACCTTGAGCATATATTCTACAATCCTCTTATCAAGCAACGGATACCTGTACTCTATCCCTTGTCTGAATCCATTGATGGCCCAATCGTCGATTCTGGCAGGAATGTGGTAATTGTACAATAATCTTAAATGGGCCTCTCGTCTTGACTTCCATGAATAAATCTCCTTAATCGTTCTATTATTAAGGAATATGTTCGGATTTATATATTTAAAAAAAGGATTTTGATCCCTTTTTTTATTATAAAATTGCACTTTGCCGATAGCTGGATATATTACCTTTACCAGGATTTTCCCCAGAAGTTGTTTGGGTTTGTACAAAGGATTCTTCTTCAGGAACGAATACCATTGGAATTTAAAAAAAAGATCGGAATCGATACCGAGGCTACTAATACTTATAAATTCGTCGCCGCCCCATCCACTAAAAATGAGGTTGACGTTTTTCCGTCTGGCTTGCTCTCTGACATTTGGTTCATAGATCAGATCTGTGGAATTTCTCCAGTTTGACACGTAATTAGTATAGCCAGCTAAATCTGTTCCCTGAAATAAAAGTTCTATACCTGTGAAGTCACAGGTTTTTTGCGCCATGGCCCGTTCATCATATTCAACGTTCTCAGGAACCTTCCCCCTTGAATTCCATGTAAAACCCCAAAAATCCTTCTGGTGTGCAAATTCCTTCCTGGTCAGGGCTGCTACAATTCCGGAGTCAATACCGCCACTAACATGGGCAGAAGCGTAATATCCTGTATCAGATCTCATTTTTGCCGAATCCTTCACAATTTCTCCCAGTTCCTTCATTACAGTCTCGTAACTCATGGCTTTATCTTCCTTAATGGACTCCGGACACCAGTATTTCTTTTCAGATAATCCATCTGGTGAGAACATAATATAATGACCCGGAAGGACTTTAGAAATATTTTTATTCGGTGTTATCTTGTAATTTGAAAGTAATGGCCATGAGGCCGGAGAGAAACTGATTAGCTGATCCAGTATAAATTGTGGGTTTATAGCTTTATTTGAATACAATGCTTTGCTCAAACTTAAAATATCAGAGGAAAACCATAATATTTTATTTGAGCATCCATATGCGAGTGGCCGAATACCAATATGGTCACGAAATAAAAAAGTTTGTCCGAATCTTTTTGAATAAATGAATATCGCAAAATCTCCATTCAGGTGATTAACATATTCAGGTCCCCATGCACGGAGTGCATAAAAAATAAGCTCTGGATCTTTAAAAGAGCGTGATTCAACCGGAAGCTGTATGGCCAATTCATCCCTGTTATAGATCACTCCTGCAAGGAGAATAAGGGTCTGTGTTTTCTTATCAAGAAAGTAAAAATCATTATTTTTATATGGAAGGTGTGGATCAAATAAAAAGCCCCCATGAAAATTTTCCCAGACAATTTCGTGGTGAATGGCTCCGGGCCATGACATGACCTGTTTTATTTTTAAAACTTCCCGGGATATTTTTTGCGAGGGATCAAGCGTTATCCCTCCATAGATCATAGCCATAAAGAATGACTTTTGTGAGGCTTTTTATGGTGAAATCAGAGCTGGAGATGCTGTATTAAAAAGCAAATATAAGTTAATCGACAACATTAATAATTCCAAGTTTAAGCAGTTCCACGATATGTTCATTCACTTCATCCTCAATTTGACTAATATCAGCATCATATTCAGTGGAAAGAAAATCAATAAGCTCAGGCACCGTCGTCTCCTTTTCCATTAATTCCCAAATTCTGGTTGACACATGGTTTAGGTTGTAATATTCACCGCTTTGAATATCCATGATCACCAGTTCATCACGCAGTTTTCCTGAGAATACCTTATCACTTCTTATATACCTTTTCATGAATCATTTAAAATGGATCAATCTAAACTATAAGTTTGCTTTGAATGAACATCAAGATTGAGAATTTTTACTAATACTATCAATTATTTCTATAAATCATTGATAGAGAAGATAAAAGTCATTAACTGATTTTACCTTGCTTGGTACCCTCAGGCTGGTTTTTGTTGGGACCTCCTTCAGTGATCTTTTTAATCGACAATGACTTAATTTCAGGGTTAACCCATTCTTTTTTAATAATGATTTGTCGCTTCATACTAAATATGGGGTTTTAATTAAGGTGAAATTGATATTTTGCAAAAATACAAAATATTCTACAGAATTTACCGTGTTAGTAAATTTTTTTTACACTATCCCTATTACCGCATCAGATCCTGAAATTTCCTGGATGATTTAAAGTGTTTTATTAGTAGTGCATTAAAAATTGTCAGGTTTGCCAGTATGCTTTCGTATTTATCTCTTAACGGTTTATCATTGACAATTTGTTTTAGCTTTTTCTTTATTTCTTCTGAAAGTTTCCAGAATGGTAAATCTTCAGTTTTTTCAGCAATTTCATTGTTAAGGTCCAATATCCGGGTTTTAAATATAATTGCATTTTTAACGATCTCATCGGCTTCTTGCCGTGTCAATTTGTTTTTTGAAAAATCAATAAGTAACTGACACCTGAAACTACCACAGACCTTTGCTCTTTTTTTATGGTAAATGGTGCATTTTTGATCAAAAGCCGGGCAGGGCTGGAGAAATCTTTCTTTTTCACTGTTATGATCGTAGGCTTTTGCGAATTCAGGAGGCAGGTTATCTTTCTCACTTTTTTCCAATGCAACTCCACTAAAGATTGTCCCGTCACAGCAAAGTCCACATTTTACGCAAATTTCTTGTTCGGCAATTGGACTTTCCATTTTTGTTTTTTATAAATAATGATAGTTTAAACTAAACCGTGTATAATTCTTTATAATCACCATCCCGGGGTACAATTTCAATCTGACCGACCCTCACCCAGGCATGCGCGATGAATTTATGATTTTCATCGGAACCCACACCTATTGATAATATGGATTTTACCCTTCGACGTTGCAGCATCCATCTGGCAGCCAAAGATTGTACAAGACATCTGTTATTCCAGAAAGCCAGGTAATTAGCTCTTTGTGAGGCTTTTGTGATTGATCCCAGCCAATACTGGTCCCAGTCCTTGTCAATACAATTCCTGCCCGAAAATAATTTCAGACAAAATTTAAAGGGAAATAGAACGAGCAGGATCTTAACAATGAACATCAACAAAACCGCTTCAATAAACAGTATTTTATCCGCATTCGGTAATGAGATGAACTTTTTAAAACTGTTCATGCCTATACTATTTCTTTTATAGCGATTTCTGTCAGAAAGGTCCGGGTCTCTTTGATCTCAATATTCTGAGGGCGAAAAACTTTAACAATCCTTACGCTCTTGCTGATGTGGATCAGCTTTTCAAGGTATTGTGCTTCAGTTTCAGGCATTCCCTTTAAGTATTCTTCCCTGTATACCTGTTTTCTGAGTTCCACAAACTTATCAACACCGTTGACCTCATAAAACTCAAAGTCAGGTTTTTCGTGAATCTGCAGTACGAACAACTGATGGAGTTGCACCTTTTCAGGGCTTTTTGTAAGCACAGGAAAATAATACTTCATCATATCCTGTTGTATCTGAATCAGATCCTTTTGTGGAAGTTTCAGTTGTTCAAGGCTGTCCTGCCACAATTTGATCCTGTCAGAGATAGCCCAGATCATCGGCCTGCCTTTATCGAAAATAACAGGACTTACATCATCTGTAAGGAATAGAGCTCCATTCATGCAAAAGCTGGTTGTTATCGACGATTTTCCCACACCTGAATCACCACATACCATCATACCCTGGTCACGATACAAAAAACCACTCCCATGCAAAGGTAATATATTACGCTGATGAAGGATAGCGCCATATACCGATCCATTCAGATATAATTCAATATTGTGCTTGCTTGCATTCTGATAGGGGCAAATTTGAATAAAATTACCATTTCTGGCAAAATAGTGGGCCACACTGTCAATGGCAAACGAAAATTCGTGCTGGTTTACGTGAGTACCATATTCCGTGTAACCCGGACTATCCACAAACTGTTTCTCCCCTGTGATCTCAATCTTAACATCCGATAAAGGAAACCGAAGGTCCATCATACAATAATAATTTCAGAAATTCCTGCTGCAAAGGTACGCGAAATTTTTACCATTAAAAAGGCTGTTCCGTGCGGGCGGAACAGGGAACCCTTTAGGCACTTCATCTGCCTGAGGCAGACAATAAGGTAATTCTTTTTATTGAACGATATAGCGATTGAACTCGTTAATTCGTTACATCGCGCAATCGTGCAATTCTTATCAAGTGTCATTGATTTATCCGAAATGATAAATTAGGAATATTAATGAGGAATAACCAAATGCTATTTCAAATCACATGCGTTATATTCGCGGATAATCCTTTCAATATGATCATGCGTATACCCTTTCTTCTTTTTTTCAATTTTTTTTGCCAGTTCAAGGCACTCCAATACATACTTACTCATTACGATTCTAAATCTTATTTCAAATTTGGTTGAGTTAAGGTTCACAGGTTTCTCACCAAATTTCTGAGCGAATAATTGCACCTTGTATACCAATTCATAGCTGGGATCAGGGTTATATCCAGATATGTCAATGTCTTCAAAGTATTGCTGTTTCTCAATGTAATACCATTTAAACAGGGTGATGGGGCCATCAATGGTCCTATGCATAAACGTCTTCTTCCTGGAACAATATTTCCCTGAAAAAGGGACTGATACAAATGTATAGCTTAGTAGCTTATATCCTTTAATATCACCGGGTTTATATGTGTAACGAGTTTCTTCCAGGTTCATTGAACTGTAATAGGTTACTTCCAGCTGATTAGCGGAAGCCGACTCAAATTGAATGTATCCTCGTAATGTATCACCTGAATTTGTAATTACATACCCTGGATATATTCCTTCCTGATCCATTGCCAGAGAATCATTTTGTGCCTGAAGTTGCTGTAAAACAGAATAAAATGTAATACTCAGAAGAAAAACAATCCATTTATAACTCCGGGAGGCTAACATTTGGCAATGTATTAATCCAATCTATTTATTTTTTTCCTGATACCAAAAATTGTATTCCTTAATCACCTTTTCAAGATCAATGTATTTGTATCCTTCCTGCTTATTAGCGATTTTTTGGGATAATCCGGAATAATCCGAAATATATTCACTCATCGACTTTTTGAACTTTAACAGGAATTTAAGGTCACCAAAATCAACTGGTTCCCCACCAAATTTAACACCAATTTTCTGTACACTAAGTTCATTTTCATTAAAGCTAAAATCTATTGTTGAATTCCATATATCATCATCATCGATTTTCACTCGTTCTTTGTCATCGTAATACCAGCAATACATGCTGATTGGACCATCTATTTCCTTTAAGAAAAAATGATATCTAGCAGTTGTATACTCTGCCGAAAATTTAAGTGTTTCATAATTTCTATTGGCAACTTTATATGCTTTAATATCTTTCGGTTTATATTTGGCAATTGGGTCTTCAGCATCCTCACTATCAAAAAAGAATACTTTTTTCTGATTGGAGATCTTATTTTTTAATAAAAGATAACCATGAACGGTATCATTATCAAGTGTGATAACATATCCAGGGTAAATCGTCCATAATTTCACCTGTGTTGTGTCTTCCTGTGCATAAGTTACACAGGGATTTGACAAACAACATACAAAAATGAAAGCTAATAATTTTTGCCACATAATAAATTAACATAATGTATAAAGCCAATCGACACGAAATATTTCATACAAATATACACAATCAGTATGAAAGAAACAATACAGGGAATATAATGAAAGTAATGTGGTCGGGGATAATCTTAGCGGACTGTCTTAGTTTTTTGATGTCTTTTCTTTCTTGAAAGAAATAAAAAGGCCACTAACAGTACTAAAATTATTGAAAGGGCCCTCGTAAGAATTGTTCTCGTTGTGTTAATAGTAGCCAACATGGGATTATTCAGGCAATCGCCCTCACACCGGGCTACCGCATTTAAATAATACTTAATCTCTCCCGGAAAAGTAATCTCTATTCTGATATATGTGTCGTCTGCATTAAGCCTATAAGATGCCATATCCGTATTGGATATTGCGTACCGTGGTGTTCCATCCTGACCAATAAAACGGATATCATTGGCTTGTTTGGATACTTCAACAACAAGCGTATCATTGTAGATACTGACGTTCTTCAAAATCGGCAGGTTTTTTATTTTAACTGCTTTGGCTTCATACGACTCACCAAGAGGCCTTGGTATGTCAGCCCCAAAGGAATTGCCATTTTTCATTGCTTTGATAACATGAGAAGCATCAACTTCAGGGGTGTTAATAAACGTGCAATAATGACCTACTTCATCAGGATTTGTTACATCATGTGCATCATCATCACCAAGAATAGTAGCATAGTGCCCAGAAGATAAGGCAGCATCCCAATGTTCAAGGGATATTCGATAACCATTT
>JAUVJI010000091.1 GCA_030596605.1 Bacteroidales bacterium | reverse complement strand
AGTCTGCCCCGTTTGACCGCTCTGGGATCTCCCCAACTTAAATTTTCAATACAAAAAAGAACGAGCCAATGGAGGGATTCGAACCCCCGACCGGCTGATTACAAATCAGCTGCTCTGGCCAACTGAGCTACATTGGCAATGTCGAAAATATATAAAAAAACAGTCCTCGAAAAAAGGACTGCAAAAGTATAAAACATATTCTTAATAATCAAAGAAAAAAATAAATTAATTTTTATCGATTTCTGATCTTGCTTTTATGCCTTGTTAATTGGCGTCTCAGGGCTTCTACAGCTACATCGGTAGCCTCTTCAAAAGTCTTGGATTGTTTCTTGGCATATAGATCATTTCCACGGATTATAAGTCGAATTTCCGCAATTTTGTTTTCAGGAGAGTCGGAATTATCTACTTTTAATGTTACATCACTTCCTATAACCCCATCGTACATACCTGATAATTTCCCTACCTTGTCGTTAATAAAATCAGCTAATTTTTGGTCAGCTTTGAAATGAACTGAATTGATTTTCACTTTCATGTTTTATCTCCTTTCGTTTTATGCCCTTGGATGGGCTTGTTTATATATAGTTTTAAGCTTTTCAACTGTGTTGTGTGTGTAAATTTGAGTTGCAGCCAGGTTTGCATGACCGAGTATTTCCTTGATAGCGTTCAGATCAGCGCCATTGTTCAGCATATGTGTTGCAAAAGTGTGTCTTAACACGTGCGGGCTTTTTTTTCTTAATGTAGAAACCTTACCAAGATACGAATTTACGACTTGATACACAAGTTTTCCGTAAATTTTTTTTCCTTTTTTAGTCACAAAAAAATAATCAGTGGAATCAATTTGCTCTACTTCCTTTTCTCTTACTTGTTTGTAATCACTAATAGAGTTGGACAATACATTTGAAAACGGGATAATCCTTTCTTTATTTCTTTTTCCCAGCACTTTTAATCTTTGATTATTTAAATCTATGTCTTTATGTTTTAATTCTATTAATTCAGATAGACGCATACCGGTGAAATAAAACAATTCAATTATCAATCTGTCCCTGATCCCTTCGAATTCTGTTCCAAATGACACATCATCGAATAAAATATCCATCTTCTCTTTAGCGACAAATTCGGGTATCTTTTTGTTCATTTTTGGTGAAGTTATTTTCACCATCGGATTTTTATGAACAATATCTTCCTTTAGTAAAAATTTATAGTATGACTTTAGAGTGGAAATTTTTCTATTGATCGTTCTTGATGAAATAGATTTACTTGCCAAACTAACGATCCAGGATCGAATCATTTGATGCGTGACGGATTGAATATCCTGAATAGAGTATTCATGAGTAATAAATTCTTTAAACTGGGAGAGGTCATTTTGGTAAGCTATTACTGTTTTTGAGGAGTATCTTTTTTCAAATTGTATATATCGAAGAAAGTTATCTGTATGCATAAAAAGAAAAAATCTTTGTTCCAAAGGTAAGATAAATTTCTTTTGAAACAAAAATTTCTTTGGTAAAATTTATTAAAATAAGTTAATTTCTATCCCTCTTCTTGCTGTCTAATACCTTGAACGTATATAGCCTTAAGTTTTTCTTCTCTCTTTTTTACTGAAGGTTTTGTGAATTTTTGTCTTTCACGCAGTTCTTTAATAACTCCGGTTTTCTCAAACTTTCTCTTATACTTTTTTAAAGCC
This sequence comes from Bacteroidales bacterium, assembly GCA_030596605.1. Classification (GTDB taxonomy): domain Bacteria; phylum Bacteroidota; class Bacteroidia; order Bacteroidales; family JAADJA01; genus JAADJA01. The sequence continues at coordinate 15,050 of JAUVJI010000091.1, read as the reverse complement.
CTGTCGATGCTTTCACCTTCTTTAATAGGTATTATAATCATATTACTCTTTTTTATTTAAAATTGGGGTGCAAAAGTATAAATAATATTATAAATAGCAAAACTTATTCATCAAAGTTTTTTAGTAAATTCTCATATATAAATTCAGTCATCCTGCTATAGAGATGTAATGTAGTATTTTTTCCGGTGTATATTCCATGATTGCTGTTTGGATATAACTGCATATCAAAAGGTTTGTTAGCACTAACCAGTGCTGAAATAAAATCAATGGAATTTTGCATGTGTACATTATCATCGGCTGTACCATGAATCAACAAGAGATTCCCTTTAAGCTTTTCAACATGATTAATGGGAGAGTTATCATCATAACCGTTTGGGTTTTCTTGAGGTGTTCGCATAAATCTTTCAGTATAAATATTATCGTAATATCGCCAAGTGGTTACCGGGGCAACTGCTATTCCCATCGAAAAATAATCAGCGCCTTTTGTTAAACAAGACAACGTCATATAACCTCCATAGCTCCAACCCCAAATACCAATGCGTCCAGCATCAACATAATCCAATGATCCGAGATATTGGGCCGCTTCAATTTGATCAATGGTTTCATATTTGCCAAGTTGAAGATAAGTCATCTTCTTAAATTCTTCGCCTCTTGCTCCTGTGCCCCTGTTATCTACCGAGACTATTATTATTCCCTTTTGAGTTAGCATTTGGTACCAGGTGCTTCCTCTACCCCATGAGTTACGAACAGTTTGAGATCCCGGACCTCCATAAACGTACATTAATACCGGATATTTTTTGGAAGGATCAAAATTTGATGGCTTAATCATCCATCCGTTTATTTCAACATCATCGGATGTACGAAACTGAAAAAACTCTTTATCACAAAACCCAAAATCATCTATTGTCTCATTAAGATTACTATTATCTGTGATAATTCTCAATTGTTTTCCTTTTGAGGAATTAACTGTTACAAGGGGTGGTGTATTGGCATCAGAATATGTATTGATGAAATATTTATAGTTCTTGCTGAATTTTACACTATTGTTTCCAAGATTTTCTGAAAGTAATTTTTTACCTGTACCATCTAATTTAATAACATACAGTTCCCTGTTTATTGGAGATGATTCAGATGAAGTATAATAAACCAGACTTTTGCTTTCATTAACTCCAATAAACTCTGAAATATCATAATTTCCATATGTGATTTGATTAATCAGGTTTCCATATATATCGTATAAGTATATATGGTTGTAACCATCCATTTCACTTGTAAAGATGAAATTCTTATCATTTTTCAGAAATGTCAGATTATTTGTAATGTTAATATAATACTTATTGGTTTCATGATAAATTGATTGGGTTTCCCCTGTTTCGGAATTGGCCAGTAATATTTTGAGTTCATTCTGATGTCTGTTTATCCATTGAATGGCCAATTTATTAGGGTTGTTTGTCCATTTAACTCTTGGGATGTATATATCAGTTTCATTTCCGATGTCCATTTCTGTTGTAATTTTGGTTTTTAAATTATATACCAGGATGTTGATGATTGAATTTTCTTCACCGGCCTTAGGGTATTTCAATTTTTGAACTTCAGGATATAATTTACCCCACATGGTCATTTGAAATTCTTTTACATTTGTTTCATCAAACCTGTAGAATGCTAGCTGTGATCCATCAGGAGACCAAAAAAACGCTTTTGAAAATCCAAATTCTTCTTCATAAACCCAATCAGTCGCTCCATATACTATATTATTATATAGGCCGTCAAAAGTTATTGCATATTCAACTTCAGAATTAATATCTTTAATAAAGATATTGTTGTTCCTTACAAATGCTACTTTGGAAGCATCAGGAGAGAAAGTTGCTAATCTTTGTTTTCCTCCATCCGACAGCGGTGATATGTCTTTTGATTCAACGTCATATATATAATAATTTGACTTTGTTGACCTTCTGTATATTTTTTCAGTTTCAGTTGTAAGCAATATCCTACCCTCATCCTGACTGAAATTAAATTTATCTATTGCAATTGGGATTGTGTCGCCAGGAGGTGCAAGTTGCGAGCTAGTAACCACTGTCTTTTTATATCTCCCTGTTTTATAATCAAAAATATTTAAACTGTCGTTTTTCCACACACAATAATGCTCTCCATCATTCATCGATTTATAATCTCCGTAACGGGCAGGAGAAAACTTTCTATTAGTGAATATATCTTTCAGTGTAATATCTTTCTGAATACCCTGACCATAGACAAATGATTCAGTAAATAAAACTGCTATGATAAAAAGTATATTTATTTTATTCATTATAATATCAATTTAGTTTCATCATCGGGCAAAAGTAATATTCCTGTTAATTTATTGGATTTTTTGTTCTTCGGTTCAATAATTACAAATGAATTATATAATTTTGCAAAATGAAGGGGCTTTAGCTCAGTTGGTTTAGAGCGCATGCTTGACAGGCATGAAGTCAGCAGTTCGAATCAGCTAAGCCCCACAAAAAAAGCCATCTGATCAGGATGGCTTTTTTATATTTGGCCTGTATCTTATACAGGCTTTTCAACTAATAGAGGTATGGTAAAATTAAAAGAGGATCCATTTTCAAAAGTAGATTTTACGGTTAACTTTCCACCTAGTAATCTTATCAGTTTATCTGAAATGGTTAAACCGATTCCATGTTGATCTTCACCATTCAGAGCATTGTTAACATTACCGTATATTTTTTTGTAATATCCATTATTATTACGGTTGTTTGTTCCCAGAACTGAGTCCCTTACAAAAAACTCTGCAGTTCTTTCTCTTAAAATTCTATATCCGAATTCAAGAGAACCATTTATTGCATATTTAGCAGCATTTTCAAAGAGGTTGTTCAATATCTCCTTCATAATCCTGGGATCTGTAAATATTTTATTCTTAGAATAATTTTCAGTCGCTATTAATTTTAGTTGTATACTTTTATTTCCGTTTATTAATTTTTGTTGAAAGTGATTGTATAATTCATTCATAAGCGAACTAATTTCACACATTTTCATATTAACATCTACATGATCATTTTCAACTTTTGCTTTTAATATGATATTATCAATTAATCTTAATAGTTCTTTACTGTTTTTGTTAATTTCATCAACAAAAAAGCCAACTTGTTCCTGGCTGTAGGTAGGATCAGTCAATAGATTAGAAAAACCTACAATAACATTCATAGGTGTGCGAATATCATGGGAAATATTTGATAGAAAAGATGATCTGATTTTATTTACTTCATCATCTTTAGAAGCCAGTTCACTTCTGAATTGTGTGACCTGAACTTCTAACTCATTATAAGTTAGCCTTTTATTCATGTGATTACCTGTGTTGATAATAAATAACTACTTTATTATCAGTGTTGTTAATTCTATTTTTTAATCAAAGGTTACCCTATTTCCATAAAAATAAAAATAATAATCCTAAATAGTCAGTCTATCAAGGATTTCAGCGTATTAAAAATGCTAATATTATCGGTTGCTAACCCGCATCTATTGAATAAATAAAAAAAATAATAAAAAATATTCCCAAATTGAAAAAATATTTCTATATTTGGCAAATATTTTAAATTTGCACAAAATTTAAAATAGAGAATTAATTTAAAATAGAGAATTTATGAAGAAGAGAAGCTTTTCTGCCATTTTATTGGTAGTATTTGCATTGTTTATTGCATCTAGTTTATTCTCCCAATCCGGAGATACTGACACATCCAGTCAAAATACCAATACCGTTACTGGTCATGGTGGGGGCAATAGCTCCGGTGATGTTTGTGGTGTATTTGTGCCGGATTAATATTGCTTAATTTTAGAATAATTAGCATATATTATTGAGAATTTGTAATAGAAGCAATAGCAGAAAAGTTGCTAATGTTATGGTGACTCTAGAAATTAAGGAAAGGTTCAAAATTTTGAATCTTTCCTTTTCAATTTTATGGTTTATAATTAAGTTTTAAGAAATAATAAAAAGACTCCTCCCAAATTCGGTTATAATATCTGAGATTTTTTATAACCATATTTTAAATTATTAGTATAAGTATTAATTATACTAAGTGAAGGTGGCATTTATTTATAATAAAGCAGTATTTGAAAGGTTATTAATAATTATTGCAATTATTGTTGGATTAATATTGCCCGAAAATAAATCATTTAGTCAAAAAGACCAAAATCTCCTCACATATAATTACGGCCTCGAATTATATAAGAATGCATCACAGTTTTACAATGAAGGTGATTACGATACGAGTATTTTTATACTAAAGCAGGCGTCTGCAATTTTTGAAAGATCCGGGCATAGTAAAGATTATTCCAAATGTTTATCAAAAATATCCAGTACATATCTTATTCAGGGATTGTATGATTCCGCTTCAATATATGTCGAATATACGTTGGATTATATAAATATAAATAATATTGAAGAAACGGAGATTTTTAGCGAGCTCTTTTATGTAAAAGGTAATATTTTAAACCGAACCGGTGAAATTGACAGTGCTGGATATTATCTTAATAAATCACTTTTGTATTGTGAAAATTCAAAAAATGACAGCCTGCTTGCCTTGGTTATTAAATCTTTGGGTAATATAGATTATGCCAGGGGCAATTATAATAAAGCCCTGAATCTGTATAAAAAGTCTCTGGATATTGAAATATCCAGGCCTGATTTTTCTGAAAAGCTGATAGCTTCTCTGTATCAAAACATGGGGATAATATTTTCGACATTAGGAAATTATGATTCGGCAATGGTATATTTGAGAAATTCAATAAATTTAAAAGAAAAGTTACTTGCTAAAGATGATCCTCAATTGGCCAGGGGTTATTTGAATTTTGGCCGTTTCCTGCAGATTTTAGGTGATCAGTACGGAGCGCTTAAATATCAGGATAAAGCTGAAAATATTTATTTCTCAAGATATGGAAATGAATATTTTGGTTTGGCTTCAATTTATTTTAATAAAGGTTCGATTTATATTCTACTGAATGACTATGACAAAGCCCTTATATACCACGAAAGAGCCTTAGAATTGTTCAAAAATCGCTATCAGCCTGATCATACTGTATTTAGCAGCTTGTATATAAACATTGGAATAATATATGAAAAACTTGATAAACTGGATGTAGCTATTGAATATTTCAACAAAAGTCTTGAACAAAATTCTCAACCAGAATCATATGTTATAGTTTATAGTAACCTTGGAAGGTGTTATTATAAACATGAGAACTATGATGAAGCGGAGAAATACTATTTAATTGCCATTAAAAAGTCTGTAGCATTTTTTGGTAGAGACCACATTCAAACTGCAGATAGTTATTTAGATTATGGAGTTTTTTGTGATGAAATGGAAGAATATAGTTCAGCAGAGTATTATCTGAAAAGAGCCTATGAAATATATTTAACGAACTTCGGAAACAAAAACCGGGATGTTTCAAATGTTTTGACTTATTTAGGACAGCACTATCAAAATATCATGGATTATGGGAAGGCTCTAAATTTTTATCAGCAGGCTATAGTATCTTTTATTGAAGATTATAATGATAATGACATTTATAAAAACCCGGATCTACAATTTATTCAACCTGACTTAAACTTTTTTTACACGCTTCAAAGTAAGGCATTTACATTCTATGAATATTATAAGAATAAAACTGAACTTACAAAAGATCTAATTGCAAGCCTGGAAACCTGTCAGTTAGCTGTTCAGCTTTTCGATATAATTAAATCATCATATGGTGAGGAAAACACGAAACTGATTGTTACAACTAAAGTAAATGAAATATTTGATTTGTCAGTAATTGTTGCTGCAGAATTATTTGAAATAACCAAAGATAAAGATTACCTCAGCCTTGCATTTGAATTTTCAGAAAAAGGAAAAGCTGCTGTTTTATTGTCGTCACTCAGGGAGTTTGAGGCAATGGATATAGGTAATATTCCCCTTGAGATCAGGGAAAAGGAAGGATTTTTAAACAAGGATATTTCATTGTATAAAAAATTCGTTTACGATGAAAGCCAAAAAGCAAATCCGGATAGTTCAAAAGTTACGGCCTGGAAAAATCAAATATTTGAAAAGACCAAAAGCCATGATAGTTTGATCGTTTCAATTGAAAACGAATATCCTGAATATTATAATCTTAAATATAATTTTCAAGTTTTAAATGTTGAAAATGTACAGGATATATTAAATGAAAATGAAGCTTTTATTGAGTATAAAGTAGCTGATTCGATTTTGATTTCGTTTCTTATCACAAGAGATACTGCCCTGCTAAACAAAAAATTGATTGAAAGTGACTTTACTTATAGAATTGAAAATTTGGTTGGTTCAATTAACAAATTGTCTGAAGATTTCGGTAGTAAAGAACAGTTTATTTCATTTTCTCAACAAAGTCATTATCTGTATAATGTGTTGATGGAACCATTGGGATTATCTGAAAATCAATCAACTATTATCATTATTCCAGATGACATCCTTGGTTATTTGAACTTTGAAACCTTAATTAAGAAGCAACCTGATTTCAAAAAAGTTGATTATAAAAATCTTGATTACCTGATAAATTCACATTCAATTTCATATGGCTATTCGGGTACAATATTATTTCAGCGTCAAATCAGTAAAAAGGGCAATAACAAATTACTGGCCATGGCACCATCATATCAATTCAATGAAAATACTAACACGAATGTAATCGCCAACATCAGGGATTTGAAAGAAAATCTTAATCCATTGGATTATATAATTGAAGAAGTTGAAAGAGTAAATTCTATATTCAAGGGGAGATTATTTATTGCAGAGGAGGCTACTGAAGCTAATTTTAAGGCCCATGCACATAAATACAATATCCTGCATTTTGCAATGCATACTTTGGTAAATGACGAAAATCCTTTAGCTTCAAAGTTGGTTTTTACTTTAAATAATGACTCTACTGAAGACGGTTTTTTAAATACTTATGAGATCTATAACCTTGACCTAAATGCAGAATTAGCCGTGCTTAGCGCTTGTAAAACAGGTGTAGGTAAACTAAGTAAGGGTGAAGGAATAATTAGTCTTGCTCGTGGTTTCCTATATGCTGGTGTGCCTGGTATTGTTATGACGTTATGGGAAATTGAAGATATTTCAAGTGCTGAAATAATGACTGGGTTCTATAAGAATCTGAAAAGGGGTATGAAAAAGGACGACGCATTGCGAAATTCTAAATTGTCCTATCTGGAATCATCTGATCCAGTTCAATCACATCCTTATTTCTGGGCAGCATATGTGCAAATAGGTAACAACAATCCTGTTATTACCTATTCGAAATATATGTATTTTATTTATGCTGCTATTTTGCTTTCCTTGATAGGAATACTTTATTTCCTGGTGTATAAACGGAGAAAAAAGTATTAGTCGTCTAGTTCAAATACTTTAAAATATCATCTGCCTGATCTGAATAAAAACTTTCACTTGCTGAAATCTTATTGAATTGATCAACAGCTTTACTCTTTTGGTTATTCATCAGGTATATTAATCCTAAGTACCAATCAGCTTGTTCAACAAAGAGATTATCTTTATCATATACTACAAAGTTAAATGATTCAATTGCTTTGTTGAATTCTTCAAGCTCAATATAGCAAATGCCAGAATAAAACCTTGCAGTAATCTGGTTTTCTAGTTTGACAAAATAATTCAATGCATTGCTATAGTCATTTAACTTATAAAATTTAAAGGCTTCGTTCAGGGTATTATCACCATTTGCTTCAGCAGATCTTATTTGCAATATTGGGTGAGCAGGTTTATAATATTTAGTAACCAGCTTTTCAGTTGAATAGGGTTTGTTTGACAGAATATACCACAATCCGCCAACAACAAGGATCAATGCAAATGAAGCAGCTGCAAGATGCCATGTTTTTAACAGATCTTTCCTGAAATGTGAAAAAGGATATCCTACTGAATTTTGACCTTTCTGCTGCTCCAGTTTATCCCTTAATTCAAGTAAATCTTTATCCCTGATTGCTTCGTTCACCTCTAGCCTGAATTCAATTTCTTTTGCAAGCTCCGTGTCAGCTTCTTTTTCTTTGAGAAACAGGATAAGTTCTTTGTCAATTATGTTTCCATCAAGAAAATCTTCAATTTGTTGGTTCGAATTATTCATAATTACTTCGGTTTATAAATTCATTATTTCATTAAATCTGGGATCGCTTTTAATACTGGCTATCAGCTTTTCTTTACATTGATGCTTTCTCTTTTTTACGTATTGGTCACTTTTAAACCCTAAAATTCTTGCTATCTCTTTTAATTGTATCCTCGCTAAAAATAGCTCCAGGATCTTCTGACAATTGTAGCTTAGTTTTTTAAAGTGGTCTTGATATAGCTTATATTTTTCATTTGAATCATATAAGTTCACTATATCGTCCTCCAATTCAACAAACTTGACCGACTCTTCAACAAACATTTTCCTCTGTTTCCTTTGTTCAAGCTGTTTTAGCCAAAGCAATCTACAGACCGAGTATAAATAAGTACTGAAAGAACAATTTAGTGTCAGGTTTTCCTTCTTCGTTTTTTGATAGATCACAAGAACAGCATCTTGATAAATGTCCTGCGCATCTTCGTCCGACCCATTATTTTGATTTACAAATACTTTTATCTGATGAAAAAAGTTTTTATAAATATAATCCAGAACGTTAGTGTCTCTGCTTCGTAGGCCTTCTAATATTTCATCTGCCTGTATTACCTGCACTATTCAAAGGTTAATTCCAAAACATGTAAAAAGGTAACCCTGTTTTACAAGTTTTTTTTGTTTATACTTTGTTTATATAAATATTAATACGAAAATCCTTGAAAATGGTTTATTATATTATCAAAAATTTACTTAATATTTTAAAAGATAAATGAGCCTTATGCACTTCAGGAATTATTTTGGATAACCAGAATATCAAAATTGGAAAAAAATCAAGTAAAAATACAAAATTGGAAAAATACAATAGTTAGTTCCAGACACCACTAATGGGGGCTTTGCAAAATTCGCAATTTCCACTATCTACTTTTTTGGTAGTAATGTGGTAGCCTTTACGTTCGATAATTAATTTTTTACATTCCGGACAATAGGTATTGGTTGCTTCGATTCCGGGAACATTACCTATATAAACATAATTTAACCCGGCACTATTCGCTATATTCCGGGCTTTATTTAATACTGAAGCCGGTGTTGCAGGAAGATTTGTAAGCTTGTATTGCGGATGAAACCTACTGAAATGCAAGGGTGTATTTTCAAAGCCGTTATTTGCCAGCCAATCACACATTTTTTTAATCAATTCCATATCATCAGTCCAATCAGGTACGATTAGGTTTGTGATTTCCAACCACACATTCTCTTCCTTTAATATTTTGAGGGTATTTAAAACCGGCTCCAGGGTTCCTGCGTTCAGCATTTCATATATTTCATTGCTGAATGATTTTAAATCTATATTGGCAGCATCAATGTATTTGCACCATTCCCTCAATGGTTTTTCATGTATGTAACCTGCTGAAACCACAACATTTTTTATTCCTTCCTGCTTTGCAATTTTTGCTGTATCAAGTGTATATTCATAATAAGCTACCGGATCAGAATATGTATAAGCTATTGATTTGCATTTATTTTGAATGGCCTCTTCAACTACTTTTTCCGGAGGCAGGTCATAATTTCTGGTCTTTTTTGGACTTGTCTGTGATATCTCCCAATTTTGACAATTTAAACATGCCAGGTTACATCCTGCAGTTGCAATGGAATATGCTTTAGAAGCTGGATGAAAATGATATAGTGGTTTCTTTTCAATCGGGTCAACATGAACTGCGCAGGGATTTCCGTATGCAAAACAATAGAGTTTATCTTCAATATTGATCCTTGTTCGGCAATCACTTTCTTCGCCTACCTTTAATTTACATTCATTGGGGCAAATCTGGCATTTTAATCCTTTTGGGGTGTTAATATAATATTTGGCTTCAATCGTCCATTTATCAAGAGATTGTGGGTTTGCAGGAGTCCTCAGTAATAAATCAGAACCTTTTGCAACCAAATTCAAATTGTTTAATCCGCAACCGATTGCTCCGAGACCTAAAGCGCTGTACTTAACAAATTCCCGTTTCGATATTTTTTTATCTGACATGCTTTTCTTTAAACAAGTATTGATTACAAATTTATAAACGTTTTTTGGCTTTCAATAATATAAATAGACCGGTAATAATATTCAATATTCCTAAAATCAAGGCTACTTTGATAATACCCAACCAGGGAATTAATAAAGAAGCAGCTAGAAGGGCGCCTAAGGCTGAACCCAATAAATCTGATCCATATGCTGTTGCAGCAATTGTTGATATTGTGTTTTTTCTGAGTTTTGATGCCAGTGAAAACTGGATACCGGTTAATAAACCCGTTGTAAATATTAAGATGAAAAAAACTGCATGAATCATAATGTTACCAATAATATTCGATTTTAGGGCTAGCAAAATAACGGTGATCAAAACAGAAAAAATACCAATCAAATATTGAATAATGCTATAATTTCTTGTATTAATATTTATTTTTTTTATCATATAAAATGCCCCGGTCGCTAAGCCAATCATGAAAAAAGTAATAATTATTCCAATCATTTGGTATACATATCCATAAATTACCTGGAATGAAATGATTAAAATTATCTCAATGGAAGATGCTGAAAACCCTGTTACAAATAAACCGGTATTGATAAAATTCATGCGAAAAATTGCAACTAAAACCGGAATTAGTAAAATAAGCCAAATAAGGTAAAAGTTTTGTTTAAAAAGACTTAACCAATGTTTCAATTGCAAAAAGTAAATAATTGGCTTAAAGTCATAGTTTAGCTCAATATTAGAGGATATTACATTTTCGATTAGTTTACCTTCCTTCTCAATTTTTGAATCTTCAAGATAATACCGGTTTACATATGATGTTTTTATATTTCTTAATTCAATGGCCGTTGCAATTCCATATAACAGCCGGCCATCAGATGCTAAAAAATAGTTTCTCCCGCCCGGAATAATGATGACATTATTAAAAATATATTTTAGTGTTGAAAATAAGTATGAGTGTATTTGTCTCGATTCTTCACCGATATAGTTGGAGGTTGAAGAAAGACTTATTGATACTACGGCAGATTCATTCAGTCTGGTTTTCAGTTCGTCAAAAAACTCGAGGGTATAATACCGGTTTATCTGAGCGCTTGTTGGGTCGGGGAGGTTTATCAGGACTACATCATATTTTTTCTCATTTTGTTTTTTTAGAAATAATCTTGCATCCTTGTTAATAATGTTTACAACACTGTCTTTGATAATATTGTTGGTGTACATTTCACCAATTTCTATCATGGCCGGGTTCAATTCCAGGTAATCCAAAGAATTAATCCGGTATTTTAATATTTCATTGATGGTTCCTGAAACACCTCCGGATATTAGTAATACATTTTCAGGATTCGGATGCTGAACCATTGCATAATGCACATTTTCTTCATTTGCGATAACATTATCAGTTGAGAACAGCGATACACCATTTTCATAAAAATTAAATTGTTCGGCCGTTTTAGTAACTACAATGTTTCCATACGGAGTTTCATCATGATAGATTATTTCCTGGTTGGGATACAGGTATTTAATAGTATACCGATCATGATCAATGTTAATGATTACTAATAATATCAGTAAGGCTAAGGTTGAAACTATAAAAGAAATTATTTTCCTTTCGGTACTATACAAATGAATACTTGCAGCCACAAAATTTATGATTATCAGTATGGTTAAGCTAAAGAAAGTCTTCAATACTATAACAAAGAGGAAATTGAATAACAATCCGCCAACAATACTACCAAATGCCTCATACGCGTAAACTTTATTGATCTGATTTGATTTTAATATATCAGACAGATAAGAACTGAATACAGTAAATAATAAACCTGACAAGAAACAAAAAGGAAAAAGTAATATCAATGAACCTATAAATACTTCTGCCGGATTAACAATTCTACCAACTGTAAAAACAACATTTTTCAAATAGTAAATAAGAAATACAGTTATAAAAGGAAGGATTCCGAGAAAAATGTGTGAAATTACAGTGAGTGTGTTTTTGCTTTTAATACGGTCTGAAAATTTACCAACATAAGCTCCCAGCCCGGTCAATAACATCCAGTTAGCCAGGATAATCCCAACAATAAGTTCATTTCCGTAGAAAACAGATAAGAACTCCCGCAATAAAATTATTTGTGTTATAATGGAAGTAAAGCCAAGAACAATAATTGAAATTAGAAGGTTATTTTCAGCTTTGATGAACATTTTGTAAATTTGTTATTGGAATTCAAAAATAAATTAAAAATGAACAATAAAAAATTTAACTTCTATTTCCTGATAATATTCCTCTTCATCTTTTTTGGCTGTACGGCCCAGGAAAGCAAAAACCAAAGTGTAGAGAATGCTCAACTTTATAACCGTCAAGCCGCTTTTGCAGGGCAGTTTTATCCCGGAACGGAAACGGAACTCAATAATATGCTGAATGACCTTTTCAAAAATGCTGAACCTGAACAGGGAAAAAATGTTCTTGCCATTATTTCACCACATGCAGGTTATGTGTACTCTGGAGTTGTTGCAGCATCAAGTTTTAACCAGGTTAATCCTACAAAATCATATGAAAATATATTTGTTATTGCTTCAAGCCACAGGGCATATTATGAGGGGGCATCCTTGTACTCCATTGGAAATTATATTACACCGTTCGGGGAAGTGAAAGTAAATATTGAGTTGGTAAATAAACTTATCAGTGAAAATGAGTTTTTCAATTATGTGCCAAAAGCCCATATTTCAGAGCACAGTCTTGAAGTTCAGTTGCCTTTTTTACAATACAGATTGGAAAAGGATTTTCAGATCGTACCCATTGTAATCGGTACTCAATCAAAAGATGTATGCAAAAAGATGGCTGATGTTTTATTGCCATATTTCAATGAAGAAAATCTGTTCGTAATTAGTTCTGACTTCTCACATTTTCCTGATTATAATGAAGCAAATAAATTGGATATAGAAACAGCAGAAATAATATTATCAAACGACCCGGATAAATTTTATGCCTGCGTTCATACAAATAAAGATGATCATGTTCCAAATCTTTCAACACGTGCCTGTGGATGGACATCGGTACTTACATTGCTTTATATGACCGAGAATCTTTCGGATGTGGAATATGAACACATTTTATATAAAAACTCAGGTGATACGGATTTTGGTGATAAAAACAGGGTGGTTGGTTATAATTCAATAGTTTTAAGCAGAAAGGTAAGCAATAATAATTTCGGAGACTTTCAATTAACCGAGAAAGATAAAAAAGATCTTCTGGAAATAGCCCGGACAACAGTAACCGAATATATTACAAATAATAAAATTCCTGAACTAAATACTGATACTTATTCCGAAACACTTAAAACCCATTGCGGCGCTTTTGTTACTTTGAATAAGTTTCACCGGCTAAGAGGATGCATCGGTCGGTTTGATGCAGAACAGCCTCTGTACGAAGTCGTCCAGCAAATGGCAATTGCCTCTTCAACCCAGGATACCAGGTTTACACCGGTTATGGAATATGAATTGCAGGATATTGAGATTGAAATATCGGTACTCACACCTATGAAAAAGATCAATTCAATTGAAGAAATCGAACTTGGTAAACATGGAATTTATATTAAACAAGGATACCGAACCGGAACCTTTCTCCCGCAGGTAGCTACCGAAACTGGTTGGACTTTAGACGAATTTCTTGGACACTGCGCCCGTGATAAAGCCGGTATTGGCTGGGACGGCTGGAAAGATGCCGATATTTATATTTACGAAGCAATCGTTTTTAGTGAAAGTGATTTTGAATAAATTTTTATTCATTCGTGCTTTTTCGGATTTAGGCGAGGGCTAAAGTGTCGGCTAATCCGAAAAGAAAGAGTATTAAATTTGTAATCCAAAATTATATTTATTTAAAAAGGATTTCAAATCCAATTATTATTATCGTCCGGATTATCTGCCCGTAAGGCAAACGCTCAAATCCGGACGAGCTTCAGCAATATTACAGCTATGGGTTATGATTTGCTGTTATACACTGTGATACTCTATTTTATTATCAATTTTTCTCTTATTTTGTACTCTTCAGTTACCAATTCAATAATATAAGATCCTCGCTCAAGTATTGAAACATCAATTATATTAGTAATCAAGTTTTCAATTAATACCTTTTGCCCAAATTGATTATAAATAAAAACTTCTTTAATCTTAATCCCTTTACAGACTTTAATATGAAGTTTCTGGCTTGCAGGATTGGGGTATAATGAAATTGTGGAAGCAAAAGTTATGTCAGAAACTGCAGCTTCATCACAAGCTTCTTCTACTTCAGTCTGGCTGTTACATCCAGATGCATTACTGAAGATTTCTATTTCTCCATTGGGTGCAGCTAAATAGCTGCAAATGCTTTCTACATCACAAGTTGTTAAAGATAAATTAGAACTGATTTTCAGATTTTCAATTGAGGCTGCTTCAATATTATCTAATCCAGTTAAACTAGTTAAGGAACTATTCTGTTTGACTTCTAAGTCTCCAGCAATGTTGCTAATATTGAATAACTCATTTAAATTTACTAGTGCATTATTTTGCCGGATGATAAGGCCTCCAGCTATATTTGTTACACTGTTCAAACCGCTTAAACTTGTTAGTCCATCATTACCACCAATATGAAGATCCCCGCTTATGAAAGACACATTGTTTAGTCCTGATAAATTTATTAAGGCGTCATTGTCAATAATTAGAAATCTTCCACTTACCGAATCAATATTGTTAAGTTGTATTATGCTTGTAAGGGAATGGTTGTGCGATATATTAATGCTTCCACCGATGAATGGCACATTGTCCAATCCCAAAAAACTGTTTAAGGCATCTAGTAGTTCGTTCTTGATATATCATATCAAATAGCTTTAATTTCATCCATTTTATATTTCCAACGAAAGATTACAGGCTCATTGTTTATTTCATCAATGCCCTTATAAATCCTTTCCTTAAGTT
>JAUVJI010000133.1 GCA_030596605.1 Bacteroidales bacterium | reverse complement strand
GGTGAATACCTGGGTACACTTGAGGTATCTCAAAACCTGACTGAGAAGAGGAAGCTGGAAGGCGAACAACGAATATTATCATACGGAAAAAACAAATAATTATGGATTCAAAATTGATCATAACACCACATACCAAACTTTCAGAATTACTTGACGTTTATCCACAATTGGAAGACGTTTTAATTGATATCGCACCAACATTTGAAAAGCTCAAAAATCCTGTGCTTCGACGAACCATTGCGGGTGTAACTACATTGCAACAAGCTGCTTCAATGGGTGATATTCCCATGGATGTGATTATCAATAAACTCAGGGGAATTGTAGGCCAGGAAGAAATGACAGATGAATCAGAAACCGATAATAGTTCCGGAGGTATTCCGGCATGGTTTAATGCTGAAAAAATTACAAAGTCATTTGATGCTCGTGAAACCATCGCTCAAGGCGGTCATCCTTTGGGGGATGTAATTGGTGATCTGAAAGTGTGGGAAGACGGTAACATTTATGAACTCATCACACCATTTTTACCAGCACCATTGGTTGATAAAGTTAAAGACCTGGGATTTGAAGCCTGGACGAAAAAGGAAAACGATGGTTTGTTCAGGAATTATTTCTGTAAGCTAAAGTAGTTGGGTTTAGAGTATGAGCAGAAAGATTTTCCTCAGAAGGTTAAGAAAATATCACAAATGGCCTTCCATTGTGTTGAGTCTATTTATTTTGGTATTTGCTGTTTCCGGAATTGTCATGAATCACCGGTCTTTGTTTTCTGGTGTGGATATTCCAAGGAAATACCTTTTGAGTGAATATCAATACAAAAACTGGAACAATGCAGCCGTAAAATCAGCTTGCAGACTTAGCCCGGATAGTATTCTTATTTATGGCAATATCGGTGTCTGGTTAACGGATAGTTCATTTTCTGCTTTTACTGGTTTTAATCATGGATTTCCAAAGGGAATTGATAACCGAAAAATCTTTAAACTGAATTTTACTAAAAAGGGTAATCTGTATGCTGGAACTTTATTTGGATTATTCTATTTTGATTTTAATTCAGGGGAATGGCAGCCTGTTGAAATCCCGGTCCATGATCAGCGGGTTGTGGATTTGATGGAAAAGAATGACTCTCTGTTTATCTTAACCCGGTCCTTTCTTTTGGCAACTCCTGATCAACCCAAAAATTTATCTTTTAAGAAATTCATATTGCCACCGCCTGAAAATTACAAAAACAAAGAGGGATTATTTAAAACTCTCTGGGTAATACACAGTGGTGAAATAGCGGGTTTTGCCGGGAAATTATTTGTTGACTTCATCGGAATTGTGTTTACATTTTTAACTTTAACCGGCATGATCTACTGGTTGTTCCCAAAATGGATCAGGAGAAGAAAACGAAACGAAAGAGGTATTCAATCCATTAAAAAAATCAATCGTTTTTCATTAAAGTGGCATAATAAAATTGGCGTTTGGGTTGTTATTTTCCTTGTGTTCACTTCTTTAACTGGTATGTTTCTCCGGCCACCGTTATTAATAGCCATCGCCAATGCCCGGGTAGACAAAATCCCACTTACAATTCTTGATTCCTCAAATCCATGGTATGACAAATTGAGAAGAATAATTTTTGATGAAGAAAAAGATAAATTGCTGATTGGTACCAATCAGGGCATTTATCTGGCTGATGTTGAACTTAAAAATCCGTTAAAACCATTATATCCTCAACCACCCATAAGTGTGATGGGCATCAATGTTTTTGAGAATTTAGGCAATAGCAATTACCTCGTAGGTTCATTCAATGGGCTGTTTCTGTGGAACCCTGACAATAGAATGCTGTTTGATGTTAATAACCCAAAGGCAAATGTTCAAATGAATCAGGGTGGTTCACCTTTGAGTAATAACATGACTGCCGGATTTATTGATACGGGAAATCAACAATTTGTTTTCGATTTTAATTGGGGAGTTGAATCCTTACAAGGCTCACCTAAATTTCCTGAAATGCCTGATAATATCAGAAATCAAAGTCCCATGTCTTTGTGGAACCTTGCTCTTGAATTTCATACAGGAAGATACTATAGTTTCCTGTTTGGGAAGTTATATATTCTGTTTATCCCCCTTTTCGGATTAACAATGTTAGTTATTCTTATTACCGGATTTTGGCTCTGGTGGAAAATTTACCGGAAATAACAGATATATTGCGTTATAATTTTGAATCTACTTAGAAAAAACAGATATATGAAAATTGCCACGAAGACCGACAACACAATCCCGCATGTGCAGGACACAAAAATATGAGAATCATGCAGTTAATCTTAGTGCTACATTGAGCCTTTGGCCTTAGTGGCAAAAAATAGAATATTGGTGTGGACTCAGATTTAATCCTCAACTTCTATTTCAACAAAGTTTCCTTCAGAATCAAAAATCAAATCCAGTTCCTCTCCATCAGGACTCTGTAACTCAACCTCATAAAATAATCCTTCTTCAACTGTTTCCTTTTCGGCTTCTGTAATGGTATAACCTGCATAATTCTGATTAATATAATCAGTTACTCCATCTGGTAATTCTGAAATTTCTATCTCTACTTCATTTCCCTCTTCTACTTCTCCCTCATCATCTTCTTCCCCTTCATCGTCCGTTTCAATGATTTCTTTCACAAAATTTCCAACAGCATCAAAAAGAAGCTCAACTTCTTGGTCATTTTCATTTTCAATTTCTACTTCGAAGAAATTTCCTTTGGCTGATTCAATTTTTTCGACTTCTTCGATCTCGGAACCTGAATAGTTTTCTGAAATGTATGTTGTGATTATCTCCGGTAATTGGTTCACATCAATTTCAGTTTCTGTTTCGATTACATTCCCATCAGCATCATACAAAATAGAAATTTCTATCCCATTCTGTTCAAATTCGGCCTCGGTAAACTCACCTTCTTGTTCCCATGTAACATCTGTCACATCGGGATACTGGGATTTGAAATTCGTTTCAGCCGGATTGGTCTGATCCTGATCCTGTGGTTTTTCTTTATTGGGGCCATTGCACGAATAAAGCAAAAGACCTGTGATAATTAATAATGCTGTGATTTTCATTTTTTTTATTTTTTTTATTTGATGATAGATTAAGCGAAGATACAATTAAAATCTAAAGATAATTTGTTGTTATAGTTTTTTGACTTAAGATATCATTAAATTTTTCATTTATAATCCTTCTCCCTCAAACTTCAGCTCTTTTTCATGATTGTTCTGCGGCCTAAAAAACCAGGTAAAACCAAAATATATTACTGCACCTTTTCGATGGTAGTTTCTTAGCTGGGTTAATTCGGGTACATCTATTTCCCTGGATATATTGTAAGTATGAAAAATATCCGAAACAGTGATTGTTATCGACACACGTTTTTTAAACAATTGTTGCTTTAATCCGGCATTCATGTAATAGAATCCGTCTCTTTGCCCTTGTGGTGTTATTCGGGGTGAATAATAGTAAGCATTAAACTGAAATAGGGTCGTTTTGGTCAATTTATAAAATGAAAGCAATTTTACATTGGCAGAAAAAACCGACTTTTTATCTGAATAACCAAGACTTGTGGCATCAATCTGATCATAAAAAATATTGGTGCTCAGGTCAACGTCCCAGTTTTTTAAAATGCTTCCCGATAGAATAACTTCAAGTCCGGCAGATTGGCGATTATCCAGGTTTTCGATTGTGGTAAGTATTATGCTGTCACCAATAGGCGTCTTAATAGATGTAAATGCATCGTATTTATAACGGTAATATAGCGTTGGTGTAAATGATATTTTTTCTCCTTTCCAATGATAACCCAATTCAATGGAATGAATTTGTTGCGGTTTGAGATTTGGATTTCCTGCAAAAGCATTCCTCGGATCGCTAAATTCAGGATTAGGATTTAAATCGTCGGCATCTGGCCGGTTGATCCTTTTGCTGTAACTGAGCCCTAACTCCTTGTTGTCGTCTAATTCGTATAAAACATGTATCGTTGGATATAGCTTGAAATAATTATTTGTTATAAGCGAGTCAATGGGCTCTTTTAAATGTGATTTTATATTGGCTTGTTCGGCACGAATTCCGGCTTTAAAACTAAATGCTTCAATTTCCTGTCCATATAATGCATAAAGAGCATGAACATTTTGAGATAATAGAAAACGATCTGGTGATAAATTATTTGTATAGCGAATATCCTCATTTATAAACTCTCTAACATATCCTGCCTCCAGCTCTGCATTTTCATTTATGGGCAGGACATATTCCACAGAAAGTTCCGATTGGTTACCACTTTTTTGTACAAGAATTTTTTCAACTGTACTTTCAGAAAAAGGAAATGTTTGTTCCTCTTCAAATGTAAGGTCTTCCTGTTCATCATAGGCGGCATAAACTGCTTCAACTGCGAGTAAATGGTCTTCATTGTCATTAAAGATATGTTTCCATCCAAATACCCCTTCACCTTCATGTTCATATTCATCATTTGTATCATAGGATGTTATCCTGGTTTCGGGTTGGTTAAGCGCATTATCGGTGTCAATTTCAGATACTCCATTATGCAAAGAATTTTGTGTGAAGTAGCTACCAGATAGTTCAATATTATTGTTGTCATTAAGTTCATAACCCAATCCTGCCGAAATAATATGTGATAAAGCATCATTTTTAGAGTTACCTGTTTCATTAAAATAATTCAGGACGTTTACGCCCGTGGAATCTCTGATGATCCGTTCATCAGAGTAATAGACTGTCCGGCCTGAATGGCGTACACTGTAGTTGGTAAAAACATCCAATTCTTCAGTGCCATAATTCAGTAGGAGGTTTGCATTATATCTTTCCTCATTTCCAATGTTTGCAGTTATTTGACCGTTGAATCCCTGTTTTGTCTCTTTTTTCAAAACAATATTAATAATTCCCCCTGTCCCATCGGGTTTGTATTTTGCCGATGGGTTTGTAATTACTTCAATGCGTTCGATGGTGGTAGCAGGTATTTGTTGGAGTGCAGATGCTGCACTGCGTCTTAATAATGACGATGGTCTCCCGTTTACCAGGAAAAGGATATTGGATGTACAGCGAAGGGTAACACCACCGTTGACATCCACAGAAACTGAAGGTATATTTTGGAGTATATCACTAGCCGAACCCGATTCGCTAAGAATATTTTTCTCAACATTATATATTTTTTTGTCAATGGTGTGAATAAGTGTACTTTGTTTGCTTGTTATTTGCACATCGTCAAGTAATATTACATCTGCCTGAATGCTAATGGGACCGATATCTGTAAAGGTTTTATGTTCAAAAATGGGAGATAGATACGTCTTAAAACCAATAAAATTTACCTCTATTATATAATTTTCGGGATTAACCTTTTCAAGAACAAATACCCCTTCAACATCTGTTGTTGTACCATGAAGGACATTTATGGTATCGTTGCCTTTGTAGAGTGCCACAGTTGCATATTGCATGGGTTCAAGGGTGGTAAGCTCAACAACTTTTCCTGTGATAATTCCGGTTTGCGATATTGCATTGATAGATATGAAAAGACAAATTATATTAACTAGGACACCTTTAAAATAACTCATTTCCTGCCTTTATTTCTTGACAAATTTAAAAGTCTTTGATCCGCTTTGATGATGTATCGAAATAAAATACAATCCCCTGGGCAAGCTGGAAACGTTGATTTTATTTTCACCCAAACTAACATCCAATGTTTTGATTACCTGGTTGTAGATATTGGTGATTCTTACCATATAAAAATTCTCACTTTTCAAATTTACAATCAACATACCGAAACAAGGATTGGGATAAATGCTAATGCTACTATCTTCAGGTTCAATCAAATTGTTTATATAAGTAAAACACCCATCAAGCACTTCAGGAATACTACTGCAACCAACATTATTATTAGCAATTAAGGCATTCCCACCGCTGTTTAAATAATTGCAAACACTTAATATCGAGCAAACTGATAATAAAGGATTATTTTGAATATTCACCGGACCATTTACAATTGTTGCGCTATCCAATCCAGCAAGGCTTTCCATTAATGAATTATTGGTGATTACCAAACCACCGGATATAGAGTCAAGAGAATTCAATCCCTCAAGGCTTGTAAGCTGTGGATTGCCTTGTATGGTAATGGCTGTTTCGATCCTTGAAATATTGTCAAGCCCTGTTAAGGAGGATATTTTGTCATTTTCAAGAATAACCAACTCAGCACCGATGGTTTTCAAATTTCCAAGTCCTGACAGATTCAGTAAGTTGGAATTTTGTTCAATGGAAAAATCCAGGCCCGTATTGATCAGATTCTCCAGGCCGGTAAGGTCAGTCAGGGCTTCATTGTCTCCAATATCCAAATCACCATCAACATGAATGATATTATTTAATCCTGATAAATTATGGAGTTCAGGATTGCCTTCAATCCCCAGATCACTTTCAATAACTGTTAATATGCTAAGTCCATTGAGGTTCGTGATGTTGTTGCCATTAATGATAACAGTTCCTTCAATGATTGAACATCCCGGGTAGTTTACCTGAAAACTATCGATTTGTGCTTGTGTGCTGAAGGTAATCCCTTCAGGCAGGCAGTTTTGTGCCTGCACTATACTTGCGAAAAATATCGCTAAAAGAAAAAGTAAGATTTGAGATTTCATTATTACTCGAATTTTAAGTTTTTAAAAGTCAAAAGTAGAAACAGATTCTAAAGGAATTTTGAAGATATACAGTGGAATGATTCAGAATCAATAATAATTAAATTGATATAAATAACTGTCAGTATCACTTACAATATATACCAATGAATTTTCACTGTCAACAATTAAACCTTCACCCTTTCGTATTCCAGTATTCCAGGTTTCTAATTCATTTCCTGATAAATCACACTTTGATAGGGTTTTCGATTCATCACTCAGTATCCAGAGTTTATTATCTCTATGATTAAAAAAGATGGATGCGTAATCTTTTGCGAAAGACAAATCATATTGATTTAAAATTTCACCGGTGAAAGACATTACTAAAAGTTTACCAGGCTTTTTTTCGTTGACAATATAAATTTGATTATTGGCTGGATCAATGCTTATTCCTTCCGGACCATGCTTTATTTCACTATTGGAAATATCAATTGGATATCTTTCAATCTCTATTCCGTTGGTATCCAGCCTGACTATTTGTTTCAACTTTTCTTCAATAACAAAAATAGAAGAAGTGGCAGAATCATAAGCTATACCTTCCAGATCATCACCTTCAAAATCTAATATATTTATAACTTCGCCCTTATTTGAAATAACATATATCTTGTTCGTATTATCGCTGACTGATAAAAACAGATCTTTCTTTTTATAATTAGAAAGCCCTGATGCTTCAATAAAATTTAATTTATATTTTGCAATTGGTTCTAAGCTTTTCAATTGTTCATTTTTTTCTTTACTACAACTTAAATTCAGCAAAATAAAAATTAATGAATACTTAAGTTTCAATATTAGTTTATTCATTTTAAATAAATGGATCACATCAATAAATAGTTATAATACAAGATATTACATTGTCAATACAATGAATGCTTGATCTGTTTATTAAGAAATTCTCATCTTTGTAATTTCCCAAAATTATATTCTAATTCTGAAGAAAATCTATAGCTGGATGGTAAAGAAATGTGTCTGGTTTTGAAAACTGTATTTAATAATTAAATGATTTGTGTCGCAAATCTTTTTCACAATAGCCAGTCCCAGTCCGACCGAATTGGGGGCGCTTTCATTTTTATAAAATCGTTTAAATACTTTTGATTGATCTATTGATTCGGACTTACCCGAGTTAGAAAAAACAATTTCGTTTTTATTGGTTTCAATATTAATTAACCCTTCTGGTGGAGTGTATTTAATTGCATTGCTCAACAAATTACTAATCATTAATTTGGCAAGGCTGGTATCCATTATCACTTCGGGTTTATCATTCAAAGATGTTGATAATTTTAGATTACCCAATTCGATCAATTCTGAAAAATCTGAGATTTGATCCAAAATGATTTCATTCAAATCAACACTCACTTTTTCAATGAATTGCCGGTTTTCAATTTTTGTAAGCAATATCAAACCTTTATTTAATTTGCTTAACCTGTTTAAGTTGTCATCAACCGCATTCAGAGTTTCCAATTGTTCTTTTGATAAATTATTTGCATTGAAAAGTGTTTCAATTTTACTTTTAATGATAGCTAGGGGAGTTTGTATTTCATGAGAAGCGTCCTCTGAAAATTCTTTTAAATTTTTATAATCCGATAGTATTTTATCAGTAAGCTTCACCAAGGTATTTTTTAGTTCTTCAAACTCTTTAATATTGGAGGATTTGAATTCTATTCTTTCACCATTCTCTAAAGAAAAGTTTTTTAATTTATCCAGATTCTTATAAAAAGGTTGCCACAATCGTTTTGAAATGATCCGGTTAATCAATATTAAACCTATTAGTAATATGATTAAAGCTATAGCAAGTGTAATCCCAATGGTATTATAAAATTCATGCGACTCTACAATAACCTGCCGAACTGTAATTTTGTAAATCTTTCCATTTATCTTTTCAATTGATGACACTTCCCGGAATGGTTCAGTTTCATTCTCAATAGGATCAAAAATGGTCGTGTCTTTGACGATGAGGGACTCTTTCGCAGGTATGAAAATCTCTTCTATATCCAGAACAGGATACAATGAAGTAACATCCGCTCCATTTTCAATTTGTTTAACGATACGTTCTTTATTGACAATAAGCTTTTCAGTTACCTCCTCTTTAATAATTGCCGTTAATATGATATAAAGTGAAATCCCCACAACCATTAGAAGCATAGCTGAGAATAAAAGGTACATTATATTTGTTTTCTGCAACAGCTTCATTGGTCAGTCATTTTGTATCCGATTCCATATACAGTTTGAATGTAATCCTTACCGCCTTTATTCATGATTTTTTTCCGGAGGTTTTTGATATGTGTATAGATGAAGTCGAAATTGTCAGCAAGGTCAATATAATCGCCCCATAGATGCTCGGCAATTGCTTCTTTAGTTAGAACACGGTTTTTATTGATTACAAAGTAAAGTAATAGATCGAATTCCTTTTTAGTAAGGTCAAGAGGATTTTCAAAAACTTTAACCTGTTTTGCTGTTGTGTCAATTTCTATTTCTTCATAATTAATGAAAGATTGACCTTGAAACTTTCTTCTCCTGATAATGGCATTTACACGAGAATTTAGCTCTGACAAATGGAATGGCTTTGTAATGTAGTCGTCGGCTCCCAAATCAAGGCCTTTGATTTTATCATCGAGAGAATCTTTTGCCGAAACAATGAGTACACCGGTATTAGAATGCTCTTCTTTGAGCTTTTTCAAAAGATCCAATCCATTACCATCAGGAAGCGTAATGTCGAGTATAATCAAGTCGTATTCAAAAGATATGATCTTATCCTCAGCGGTAAAGTAATTTTCAGCTACCTCGCAATTATAACCTTGCTGAGTTAGAAAATTTGAAATGGAATTCAATATTTCTAATTCATCCTCAATAATCAGGATCTTCATAGTACGACCTTCAAATATGAAATGTTAAAATTAGTTGTAAATTTTGAATAGATTTTGAAGTTTCTGTAATATTTGTCTATTCAAAATATTAACCCAAAAATTGATTATTTAACAATATTTTAACAAATTACTGATTATTAGCATTTAATATTTAGATAGAGTATAAATTGATAAATCGAGTTCTGATTATCCTAAATTATCTTGAATGTTTATATTCTCTTGTGTAACTTTGGAAGTTATTAGGTATTTAAATACTTATATTCTATAAAAAATCACAATTTAAAAAATAATCATGAAAAAAGTTATTTTATATTCCTTAGCGGGCATATTTATGTTGATGTTATCAGCTGATCTTTTTGCCCAGAATGTTACAATTTACGGTGTTTTAAGACCCAGGTTCGAAAACCGCCATGGTTATAAAACCATTTTTCCGGAAAATGGGCAACCAGCTAATTTTGTTTCACAAAGAAGCAGACTGGGGTTGAAGTTTACTAATGATAAATTTAAAGTTGGCTTCAGTCTTCAAAATGTAAGTGTGTGGGGGGAAACAGGTACTTTAAGTAAATCGGATGTCAATGGTACTGCTATACATGAAGCATGGGGAGAAATTCTGTTTTCAGATATATTTTCTATAAAGGCTGGGCGACAGGAAATTATTTATGACGACCACCGGATATTTGGAAGTGTTGATTGGGCACAACAGGGAAGGAGCCATGATGCACTTATTTTTAAAATTAACCCAAATGAAAATAATAGTATTGATGTCGGTGTTGCTTATAATGCTTTGGGCGAAACTCTTTATAAGCAAGATTATATGACAAATAACTATAAAACCTTCCAATATGCTCATTGGCATGGTCAATTTGATGGTTTTGGGGTAAGCGTACTCGCTTTGAATAATGGAATGCCTTACAAAAATCCTAATGACACAACTTACAATGGAAATGCAAGAGAAAATGTGGCATATAGTCAAACAGCTGGCCCAAGGTTCACTTATAAAAATGATTTAATAGAAACAAATGCTGCATTCTATTACCAATTGGGTAGAAGAACAGTTATTAATGGATTGCCGAACGGTAATGATACTATAATGAATATCGGAGCTTTTTATCTTAGCGCTGATGTTGCTTTCAAGATTGCTTCAATGTTTTCGATTGGTACAGGATTTGAATTCTTATCAGGAAATGATGAAAAAGAAATTGCTGACAGCCAAAACGGGAAAGAAACTGAAAAAGCATTTGCTCCTTTATACGGCACAAACCATAAATTCAATGGCTGGATGGATTATTTTTATGTTAATAATCATTTTAATTCAGTTGGTTTAATTGATATTTATGTACCTTTAAAGTTTAATAAGAATAAATTTTCGGTTATGTTGATACCTCATCTTTTTATGACAGCAGGAAAGTTGTACCGCCAGGAAAGAGACGAAAATTGGAGACCTATATTTAATGAGGATTATACTCCAAAAATGAAAGAATTTAAAAAATTATTGGGTGGTGAAGTAGATCTGGTATTTGCTTATGCATTTACCAAATCGGTTGTAGTGAAGGCCGGTTATTCAAGGATGTTTGCAACTGAATCCATGGAATACCTGAAAGTTACCCAAAAGGATAAAGCCAATACCTGGGGTTGGGTAATGCTGATTTTTAAACCTATGTTTTATCAAAGCAAATAAATTTAAAACTTATAAAAATGGACAGACGTAATGCAATAAAAAATTTATTCGCATTTATACCATTGGGTGCGGCATTTGCCGGGATAACGGCACTGGGGCTCCGTTTTATCACACCTAATAAAAGGGATATTCAAAGGCGGATATTCACCCTACATCTCCCAGAATTGCCGATCAATGCCACCCGTAAGTTCAAAGATCTCAGGGGAAAAGACCTTATCCTTGTCAGAACAGGTGAGCATGAGGTAAAAGCCATGTCAACTGTTTGTACACATTTGGGCTGCACCGTTTATTGGGAAAAAGACAGACAGGAATTTTATTGCCCCTGTCATGCCGGCAGATTCGACAAGGACGGCAACGTAATTGCCGGGCCTCCACCCTCGCCTTTGGAAACTTACAAGGTTGAGATACAAGACGATAACGTATTTATTTATTTTAAAGATCAGGAGGGCTAAATATGGGATTTTCAACCTGGTTAAAAGAATCGTTTCCCGTTGACACGGAAGCGCTCATCAAATTAACAGCCGAACCAATTCCCAATCACCTTAAAAGATGGTGGTGGGCTCTTGGTGGAACGCCACTTTATATGTTTGTTGTACAGGTAATAACAGGGATCATGTTGATATTTTATTATGTTCCTGATACCGATAAAGCTTACGACAGTATAGCTTATATAACATATAGTGCTGATTTTGGCTGGCTGATTCGAAGCATACACCGGTGGTCATCTAATATTATGATAGCATCCTTATTGCTTCACATGATTAGGGTATTTTTTACACGCTCTTATTTACCACCAAGGGATATTAACTGGATGTTTGGTGTTGTATTATTCCTCCTTACACTGATGTTTGGATTTACAGGTTACTCACTTGTTTACGAACAAATGTCGTACTGGGCAATGCAAGTAGGTACCGGTATAGCAGGTGCAACTCCTTTTATTGGTGAATGGATTGCTGATTTTATGCGGGGTGGAAGTGAAATTGGCCAGAACACACTCACAAGGTTTTACCTTTTTCATGTAGTGCTGTTACCGATTTTAATTGCAATGGCAGTTGGTGTCCATGTATATCTTATCAGGGCACATGGTGTTACCGAGTTAAAGTTTAAAGGTGATGAAAACATTGAAAAGAAGACCTTCCCACTATGGCCAGATCATATTTTTACAGAGCTCATCATGGTATCAATTATCATGGTTGTATTGGTAACTCTTTCTTTATTGTTCCCGGTTAATTTGGGCGACAGGGCCGACCCCAATGTTACACCTCTGCATATCAAACCTGAATGGTATTTTTATGCGGTTTTCCGATGGTTGAAAATTACAAACCTCACCGTA
Source organism: Bacteroidales bacterium (assembly GCA_030596605.1). Taxonomy (GTDB): domain Bacteria; phylum Bacteroidota; class Bacteroidia; order Bacteroidales; family JAADJA01; genus JAADJA01. The sequence continues at coordinate 404 of JAUVJI010000133.1, read as the reverse complement.
GGTGTTTTGGGTCCAATGGTATTTCTTGGTATATTATTTTTCTGGCCGTATATCGACAAATTCTTTGAGAAAATTCTACCTGGAAAAGAAATTGGGTTCTGGATAGGAGTACTTGGAATGCTACTTATCAATGTATTCACTATCTGGGAAATTTTCGGACATTAATTTAATCATGAATAAATAAACAATAAAATAAACCAAAAAAAAATTACAGAAATGGCAACAAGTTTAAATACAAAAAGAATCATTATCGGCGTGCTAAGTCTGGTATTTATCGTCGTATTATTGATGGCACTCTGGAAAGAAGTCCAGCATGCTATGCCTGATTACAAACCTGATCCCATTTTGGATGCAGGAACCAAACACTGTATTAGCTGTCACAGCGAAAAAGGTGCAGGAAAAGT
>JAUVJI010000101.1 GCA_030596605.1 Bacteroidales bacterium | reverse complement strand
TTGTGCCACTTTGAGCTTCTTTGAGCAACTTTGTGTAATAGCTGTTTCACAAAGAACCACAAAGAAGACACTGAGTTTCACAGAGTAAAGTCAAAGTTAATTTTGTATTTTGAGACTGATTAGTTACTAATATTGTAAAAAAATTGAAGATATGAACCTTAGCAGTATAGTTGTTCTGACAACTCCCGAATATCTTGAAGAAGTTCTTGAAAACATAAAATCATCTAATGAATGTGAATATCATTTACATGATGAAAAAGGCCGCATCATTGTAACGATTGAGGGCAAAGACACTGAAGAAGAAATACGTAAACTAAAGGCATTACAGCAAATTCCACATATCATTTCTGCTGAAATGGTTTTTGCCTATAGCGAAGATGAACTGGAAAAAGAACGACAAAAACTTGAAAAATCTTCTGACAATATACCCGACTGGCTTAATGATGAAAATGCCCAAGCTGAGGATATTAAGTATAAAGGCGATTTAAAGAAGCGGTTTTAGATTGTTATTGGATAAGAATTTTTTGAGTGAAATTCTCCGATCCAGATTTAATTCTAAGCAGGTATATTCCTTTTGGACTGCCAGATAAATCTACAGGAATTAATATCTGATCAGATTTTAAAATTTTGAGTTGTTCTCCGTATGAATTAAAGATTTCAATTGTAGCAGTTTCCTGATGGTTTGATGGTAATTTTATCCAAAGTTTTCCGGTGGAGGGATTCGGATAAATGGACATTAAATTTTCATTATCATCTTTTATTCCTACCTCCGTAACGGTTATTATAAATGATTGCGAAGTTTCAAATAATGAATTACTAACTGTTAATTCAACCGGATTATCACCCATATTTTCAATTTGTGGAATTCCAGTTAACAGGGTATAGTTCGTATCGGAAGCAGAAAAATTTATCCAGTCAGGTAAAAGATTATAATCGAAGATTAACGGATTACCCGTTAGATCTGAGGCTGATACTAGGTAACTATACAGTTCGTTTACAGTGGCTGTAGTAACAGGTTCTGACGTAAACAGGGGAGGATAGAGGCCATATTCATAAACTCCAATATCAATTCTGTCATTATAGATTCTTGGATTACCGGCAAAATCTAATACAGGTAAATTCATATTAGTAGTATCAGGAGTACCCATATCAATACAGGGCGAAGATGCCTGCAACATGTACGGATGTTCGCCTGTATAAATAAATAATGGGTCGGCATCTATATTGTTTTCATAGTTTCCGGTATATGTCGCGTAAATTCCAATGTTAAAAGATTCGAATCCACCTTCAATATTACAATAATAGAAATCAGAATTACTATAATTTCCAGTCAATGATACCTGATAATAATTACCTTCAACTATGTTATTTTGAAATAGTGGAGATGAATCGAATATCGCTATACCTGAAGGTGAATTTTGAACAATTGTGTTATTATTTACGATCATGGATCCATCATTAGCGTAAAATGAAATACCTCCATGATTATAATTGCTTGTATTACCATAGATAAGGTTGTTTGAGATTATTGATGAAAAAAAGCAATCGTAGAAAAATATTCCAGCAAAACTGTTATTTGAGATTTCATTAGATATAATTATCGAAGTTGCCGAAGTTATGTAAATACCAGATTTAGTATTACTTGATATTTTATTATTTAGTATAATTGGATTGCAATATGATTTACAATAAATCCCATATCCAACATTATTAATAATAGTGTTGTTAACTATAGATGGTGATGAATAGTTTACACATGAAATACCACCTTTCCCACTATTTTTAATAATACTATTTTTTATTAAAGGGGATGAATTAAAACATGAAATTCCAAATACGGAATCTTCTTTGGGTTGAGCATTGTAGTTATTATTCCTGATATTACAATTCAGAATATTTATGTTGGAATAATCATTTATACAAATAGCTCCATTTAGTAAGTTATGGGTGTTTTCAATAATACAATGCGAAAGTTTAGATGAATCATCAGAGTTGTTATCCATAAATATCAATCCTCCCCAATATTCCGGAATTGAATTATAGAAAAATAGGGAATCATTGGTTAATCTAAAGGAAATTGAATCTTCTGTCTCTCCTGTGGCTTCCAGGATACCAGAAACTGAAATAACATAATTGTTGAGAAACTCAACTTCTGTCCCGGCGCATATTGTAAGTTTACTTTCTGGTTCGATATAGACATCACCATTTACTAAAATTTTATTTTCACAAATTGTTGAATCAGTCGATATTATTCCTTCCAAAATAAACTCATTGGTACCGGTTCCTGTGAGAGAAATGAATTTAGTAGGATCATCCATGTCGTTGGATAGTACCAATAAAGAATCAATATGTTTTAGGGTGTCAGTGGGTAAGAATATCACCTGAATAATTGTGTCGTTTTTAGGATTAATTGTTAAATTAGGTATTTCCTGAACAAAGATTGTGCTTCCTGCTGGTTTTATCCAGAAATCATTTGGAGAAATGATGTTGATTTCAAGTAGTGCATTGCCATAATTTGATATTAAAAGCGGGTAATCTTTTGAGTTTTTATTTTGGTTAACAGCACCAAAATCAAATGATGAATAAATAAATCCGATTTCAGGCAGCAAAACAGGTTCCCCCTGAAATTCATAAGCACCCATATCAATGATGGAATTATTGTAAAATCTGGGATTACCCAGAATATCTAATAAGGGTAAAAATAATCCCGTTGTATCAAGAGTACCGGCATTTATACAGGGAGAAATAGCCTGAAGGTTGTATTCATGTGGTCCTGTTATGTTAAAAAACGGATCGGTGTCTATGTTATTCTCATACTCAGCTATATAGTTGTTACCAATAATTTTTTCTTTTCCACCTTCAATATTGTTATTGTAGAAGTAATAATGATTGATGTAAACATTCTTAATGCTGATTTGATTTCCTTCATTAGAAGTATTTCCATAAATAATATTATTATTAAACAACATATCATTACTATTAAAGGAAATACTAATGCCTCCTGCTTCGAAATTTGAAGTATTGTAACAGATTGTATTGTTAGTGATGATCGCACCAAATGTATCACTAAAGTAGATTCCACCTGATGTATTGTCTGATATAACATTATTTATTATTCTTGAAGTAAAGCCATCTCCTGAAATGCCATAACCTGAGTTGTTTGCAATAAAACAGTTGGATATGAAACCATTAAAGGAACCAATAATATTAATACCTCCTCCAATATTATTTGTAATATGACAGTTATCAATGAAAAAATTATTTGAGCTAATTTTTATGGCTCCACCTAAATAAGTTGCGGAGTTGTTTTGAAACCTGCAATGAGAAATAACCAGATGTTTTGCATTTGAATGAATAGCTCCCCCATATTTCTCATTATATCCTTCTCCTACAGCTTTTCCATAATCAAACTTGCAGTATCTCACAAATGATGTATCAGGGTCATCGTAATATGAAAACCTTAATCCATGCCAACCACCATCAGGAATGCTCATATTATGAAAACCGGTAGTGTCATTAATTGTAAAAGTAATTGTATCGTTCAGCTCACCCATTGCAAGTAATGTACCTTTAACTATGAATTTAAAATGCCCCTGGAATTCTACCAATACTCCCGGTTCAACGGTTAACTGTAATCCGTCCGGAATTGTTATTTCTCCTTCAATCAGATAAGGTGAATTCTGTTTGGTCCATATTCCGGTTACATCACCAGCCGGGATAATGGTTTGAGAAAAGATAATCAAAGGGAAAATGAATAGAATAATAGAAAAGGCTTTTTTTAGATTTTTCATTTTTCGTTCTTTTATTGAATAATGATTTTTTTGGTGAAAACCTCTAATCCAATTTTTATTTTGATTAGATATATTCCTTTGGGATTATCTGACAGGTCAACTGGTATCAGTGGTTTGTCAGAATCAAATTGTTTTAATTTCTCTCCAAAGGAATTGAATAATTCTATTGAAGATAGATTTTGTCTATCGGATGTTTGTTTTATCCAAAACTTACCTGTGGATGGATTTGGAAAAATTTCTAAGTATTTAGGATTTGAAAGTTTATTAATACCTATCGGAAGCTGATATTCATATGCACCCATATCAATAGTATCACCCGAAATTCTTGAATTATTCAACAAGTCGAAGTATGGCAGAAAAAATCCTGAAGTATCAGGATTCCCTGCATTTATTGCTGGGCTATTAGCAGATAAACTCAAATTAATAGGAGGATCAACAAATTCAGGTGAAATTTCAATTAAATTATTATCACCAAATAGATTACAATAATCATTATCAAAAATTAAATTGTAATTTGCAAAAAAGTTACCATACAAATCATTACCCTCATAGGAAGCAATATTGTTTGATATAATACAATTATCCAGGAAAATATTATTCGAATTATAATTATAAATACCACCACCATCTCCAGGCTTTCCATCACCCCCCATACCCATCCCGCCATAACGGGCTTCGTTGAAACAAATAGTTGAGTTTATTACATTGCCAGTGGAACTAATAACAATTCCACCACCATTACCACCAAAACCTCCAACCTGTCCGTCACCTCCTCTACCTGATTCGTTTTTAAGAAATAAGCAATTAACAATAATAGCATGATTGCTGAATAAACCACCACCAGAACCTCCGTCTCCACCAGCTGTTGGAGGCCCAATTGAACCCCAGCCACCACCTCCACTATAATTTTCTATTATCAGGCAATTAAATAGCTCTGTATTATTGCAATAAATTCCTCCACCAGAACCACCTGTACCTGCATCTGAATAGGAATCACTAGCGCCAGCACCGGCTCTATTGTTTTGAATTGTACAATTATTTAGGATTAATTTTAAATTATTGTTCATTACCAATATTCCTCCACCATGTTTTACAGGATATTCATTAGGTACATAACCATTACTAATGGTTAAATTACTTATATATAACTTAGTAGAATCAACTCCACCTACTAATAAAATTCTGAATTTATTATTAGTATTGGCAGTATCTCTTGTGATGGTAGTATTTGTGTTGCCTATAATTGCCAATGAGTTATTAATATTCAATTCCCCTGAATTTAAATATACATATGTTATTTCAGTTAAAAATTTTATGGTATCTCCAGGATTTGATTCTTCAATGATATGTCGCAAAGATCCTATCCCAGAATCATTGCTGTTTTCAACAAAGTAGACACTTTGTCCAAATATTGTTTGGGATAGAGAAATAATTAGTAAAAACAAGAGACCGATTCTTTTCATTTTGGTAAAATTTGATTACCGTAAAAATAAGCAAAAAAGGTAAAGCAAACAAATTGAAATTCTATAATTGTTTTGAGTAACTTTGTGTCTCATATTCTAAGAGGGTAATGACGAATAAAATCGGCTTATTTTTTGGCTCTTTCAATCCAATCCATATCGGCCATATGGTCATAGCCAACTGGTTTGTAGAATACACAGATTTGAATAAGATATGGTTTGTAGTTTCCCCACAGAATCCTTTTAAAGAGAAGAAATCATTACTTGCTGACAATCACCGGCTGGCATTGGTAAGGATTGCAATTGAAGATGATCCCCGGTTTTGGGTAACCGACATTGAATTTAAAATGCCACAGCCTTCCTATACCATTGATACACTCACCTATCTGGATGAAAAATATCCGGACAAAAAGTTTGTAATACTTGCTGGTTCAGATCAACTGCCCACTTTTGATAAATGGAAAAATCCTGATCGTATTCTTGAACTATATCAATTGTATGTTTATGCCCGCCCGGGATATGAAGGAAGTAAATATGACGATAATGAAAGTGTAAAGATCTTTAATACACCCCAGATGGAAATTTCTTCAACCTTCATTCGTAAATCCATCAAAGAAGGAAAAGACATGCGTTACATGCTTCCGGTAAAGGTTTGGGAGTATATGAAGGAGATGCATTTTTATGAATGATCACTGTTTACAGTTTCTAGTTTCCTGTTTAATGGCCAAAACTTCTCCAAGGGAGTCCTTCGGACAAACATCAAACTTCGAACCTCGAACTTCAAACAGAAGTTACCGTTCCCTGATTTAATTCCACCGTTTTCTGAATACTCCTTGACATTCTCATGTTAATCTGTTACTTTTGTTAAAAATGATCAGGAAAATTTCACCTGGACAAACCTTAAAAAAATATCGATGAAAAGAATTGCAGTTTATCTGTTGTTTGTTTTTATCACCTTGCAATTATCTGCACAACATTTTCCTGTAGTTGTAAATGATACAGCCTATACGATTTGCCAGGTTCCGGTAACCGTAAATGTTTTGCAAAATGATTATGACTTAGAAGGTGATTCGATTCAGATTTGTGGATGTTATGGATCGAGTCAGTGGGGTGAAAGATATTATTCTGATAGTACCATAATATTTACACCATATAACAATACTGGCGAAGCCATACTTACCTACCAGGTATGTAAAACAAATTTTCCCGATTATGAGGGTGAAGGTAATCTGGTAATCTATATTGATGAAAATCCTGATATACCAGTAGCTGTTGATGATTATGCTACAGCATTGGTTTTAGATACTATTGAAATCAAGCCTTTGCTGAATGATTTCGATCTAAATAATGAATCATTCAGAATACTTGATGTAGATGAAGAAATATCTTTTTATCAGTGGTATGATTTTAATGATAGTATCATCTGGTATTCACCAAGGCATAATGATGGAAATATCGATACCTTATCTTATGAAATTATACAAACAGGTGAAAATGGATTATACTCACAAAAGGCAGAAATTATTATCCAGGTTGATTCAAATCCAATCTTACCGATCGCAAATCCGGATACTATTGTCACATATGACCAAGTACCAACTTTGGTTTTTCCTTTGTTAAATGATGTTGCTCCTTCAGGAGAGGAAATTTATTTGAAATATGTTATGTCAAATAGTTCCTTAATTGAGCGGACCGATTCAACATTGTTATTTTACTTCGAGCCGGATTATCACTATAGTAATTCCTGGACATACAGAGCAGCAATTAAAACCAATCCAGATTTATACTCAAATAACTCTTCCGTTGTTATTGATGTCATTGATAATCCAAATAAACCTGTTGCAAATCCTGACACCCTTTATACAATTGAGCAAGTAACCGAATTGATCAATCCATTATATAATGATACCGATCCCAACAATTTGCCTATTAAGCTGAAATATGTAAGTTATGGAGGAACAATATTAAACGATTCCACCTTAGACTATAAAAGTAATGAAAAAGGGGTGGATAAAATAGCATATTCCATCATACAAATTGAAGGGGATTCATTAATCAGTGATTTATCAGAAATAGTAATCAAAGTGGAAGAAAATCCGGATCTACCTGTTGCCATTGATGATTCAGTTTCTGCATTTGGTGGTGATACTATTTTAATACCCGTATTGAAAAATGATTTTGATCCCAACGGTAAAGCTTTAAAAATTAGAGATGTCTATAAGCCTTTCTCCGGTAATCAACTTGCATTCAATGATAGTGTGATTATATATACACCTAAATTGAGCTACACAGGGAATATTAAAATAACTTACAGTATGATGCACCAGGATTCCCTTTATTATTCTCATGATGCTTCTGTATTCGTTACTCTTCTCAAAAATCCAGACCTCCCTATAGCCAATGATGACTATTTTGAAGTAATGCCAGGAGTAGAATATCATCTGAATTTACTGGAAAATGATATTGATCCATTGGGCGATTCACTTATGTTGGATGATGACCAATGGTATTGTGACCCAGTAGACGACAGCTCCGTCTATTTTAAAGTTGAACTGGATTTGTTAGGATCTTTCCGGTGGAATAACCAAACGAGATTTGATTATTTTGTTCAGAAGAAAAACAATCCGGAAGCTTATAGCAGAGCGAAGGTTACTCTTAAACTGATTGAAAATCCTGAGTGGCCGTTAGCCGTGGATGATTTAGGCCAAACAACCGGAGGAATCCCGGTTAGGATCAATGTACTGGAAAATGACATCAATCCGGAAGGATTTCCCTTAGTGGTGGAAATTGCCAGAACATCCTATAATACACATACTTTCAATGAAGATACAGCGGTGGTCCTGGTCCCACAGAATAATTTTTATGGAACCGATACGATATTTTATGCCTGCCGTGAAAGCAACAGCTTTCAACATTCTGCCTATGGTATGATTATTCTGGATGTAGATGAATTGAATTCTTACCAGGAGTTATCGGTCAATAATATTTCAGCCGGTTTTAATTCATTTGGTTATAATTTTACGAAAATTAATTACAGACCCTACATGGTTACAAATAGAAGATATTATCCTCAGTTTGAAGCTCCAAAAGGTTCTGGTTTAAATAGTATTTTTTGTTCGAGTTTTTGGATGGGGGGATACGATGAAGAGGGTGGTTTACATCTTTCTGCTGAAACGTATCATCAGGCCGGTGAGGATTTTTGGGCCGGGCCCGTGTTACCTGAATATGACTCTATTGAATACGAGTTGAAATGGAGAAAAATCTGGAAGTTAAATCGTTCGGAAATTGAGGATCATCAGGATATTTGGCAAACATTACATTATTCACCTGCATCCGACATTAATAACTGGCCGGCCGGTTTAGATTTTTTGGACATTAATGGAAATTCTTATGCACCATATTCTGATGTCAATAAAAATGGAAACTATGATCCGGCATTCGGTGATTACCCTTTAATAAAAGGTGATGAGGCACTTTTTTATATCTTTAATGATGACAAATACGAACATACTGAATCAGGTGGTGAAAAAACAGGTGTAGAAATCCATGCCATGCCCTACGCGTTTTATTGCCCTGAAGATTCGGCATTTGATAATACAATATTTGTTGATTATAAGATTATTAACCATTCAGAAAACACATATACAGATTTTTATGTCGGAAAATCTGTGGATTTTGACCTCGGTAATCCCTGGGATGATTATATTGGTTGTGATACTAACTTAAACCTGTTTTTTATATACAATGGGGATGATTTTGATGATGATTTTGAGATATATGAACCACGACAACCTGGTTATGGATATTTCCCACCATCAACAGGTGTAAAGATTTTGAACAGGAAACTGAATGTATTTAATAGAAGTTATTTTAATTATCCTACTTATTGGGACTGGTGGAGTCCTGAGAATTACTATAATGTTCTAAGTGGATTTTGGAAACATGGGGAAACAGTTACATACGGCGGCTATGGACATGGTGGACTAATTCCTACAAAGTTTTTTTATCCTGATGATCCATCAGATAACGCTGGTTGGAGTGAACCTGCTATTTGGAACAATCCTGGTGATAGAAGAGCAATTGGATCAGTTGGCCCATTTACTTTCAATCCGGGAGATACCATTGAACTGGAACTGGCTTATATTTTTGCAAGGGATTATGAGGGAGATAATATTTCTAGTGTAGCACTTTTGAAGGAAAGGGCTCAAACCATTCAAGAGTATTATGACCTGGGAATCTCGCCCTGCGGTTCATCATGGACAGTTCCGGACTATAAACAAGATGATTTTACTGAATTAAAATTGTTTCCCAATCCGGCCAGGGAGGAAGTTGTTATAATTTACGAAGCTTCTTCGGAAAGTGCTGATTTGAAAGTTTATGATATCACCGGTAAAATTGTTTATTCCGGAAATCTTCAAAATAATATTAAGCATCAAATCTCAATTAAACAATTGAGTAGTGGTCTGTATTTGTTTGTAGTTCAGGATGGCGAAAACACAATCACCAAAAAACTAATCAAACAACCCTACTAATACTCCAAACTATTATCCACCGAAGTCTTGACGAAGGTGGACGAACTCAAAACTCAGAACACTAAACGCTGAACTTCAAGTTGAGGTTACCGTTTCCTGATTTATTTCCACCGTTAACTTATTTTTTTTTGTGAATACGAATTTAATTTTATAATTTTGGGTTATGCCTTTTTATATGAAAAAAATACTGCCTTCCTTAATATCCCTTTTATTTATTGTCAATTTTTCTTTAGCAGAACCGGTATTATTGCAAACTGCAAAAACTCTGGCTAAAAATTTTTACTTTGAAAAGGTCAACTTTTTCATGGATATGGAATACGACGATATAATAGTTGATAATTACCAAACATATTTTGATGGAAATGAACTGATATATTATGTATTTAATTTTCAAGATGTTGGGTTTGTAATCATATCAGCAGATGATAGTGTTTTCCCGGTATTGGGTTACTCATTCGAGGAGAATTTTACAAATGAAACGTTCCCTGATGCGTTTTCATCATGGATGGATCATTATTCAGAACAAATTTCAAAAGCCAGATTGAGGAATTTATCTCCAACCCCGCAAATATCAAAGGTATGGAATAACTATTTAGAGTTTAACCCTGAGCAGTTTCAAAAAAGTTCTGATCAAAAAGGAGTTGCTCCTTTGCTTACTTCAAATTGGAGTCAGTCATATTATTACAATATCATGTGTCCAAATGATCCTGAAAGCTATGGCGGTCATACCCCTGCTGGATGTGTTGCCATAGCAATGGCCCAGCTGATGTTTTATTTCAGATATCCTGATTTTGGTGAAGGATCGCACGGTTATGAATCGGACTATGGTTATGAGTTTGCTGATTTTGCCAATACTAATTACAAATGGAACGAAATGGTAAACGCTATTTATAATATGTCAAATCCCGCTATTGCTGAATTGGTATATCATGTAGGTGTATCTGTAGAGATGAATTATGGAACCAATTCATCAAGCGCTAATACATGGGACACCCAATATGCTCTAATGAATTATTTCAGGTACAACGAAAATGCTCAATATATTAGCAGGTTTGATACAAATGTATCATTTAAAGATTCTCTGATTAAATGTCTTGATCAGAAAATACCACTTATTTATAAGGGTGGAAATTTTATGGAGTCACATTCATTTGTTTGTGATGGATACCAGGATTCCAGCTTTTTTCATTTCAACTGGGGATGGAATGGAATGTACAATGGCTTTTTTCATATTGATACCTTAAATCCAAATGTTTGGGATTTTACATTCAACCAGGCTGCTGTAATCAATATATATCCTGAAGAAAATTATCCGCCTTTTTGTTTAGAAAAAGATACATTAACAGTATTAAGAGGGACTCTTAGCGATGGAAGCGGACTAGTCAACTACGAAAATAATAATTATTGTGAATGGCTGATAAAACCTGCCAATCCCGATATTACCAATATTCAGTTTTGGTTTACCCGCTTTGATACAGAGGCAAATAAAGATCATGTAATTATTTATGATGGAGGTACAACTTCCGATCCGGTTTTAGGTAATTTTTCAGGAGACCAAGTACCGGAGCAAATAACATCATCAGGAAATGAGCTATTGATTGTTTTTACATCGGATGAGTTAAATACTGCTCAGGGATGGAGCGCTGAATACCTGGCATATTCAGAACCATTTTGTAATTCACTCACAGTTTTTAATGATACAATTGCTAAATATTTTTCTGATAAAAGCGGACCCTATAATTATATAAATAATTCCGAATGTAAATGGTTGATCGATCCGCAAGAATACTATTATGATTCGATTACCAGTATTCATCTTCATTTTCATTATCTCGAAGTTGCAGATGACGACACACTGTTTGTTTTTGATGGCGACTCGGAGGAGGACATTTTATTAGCCGGGCTTACAGGTTATGAAATTCCCGCGCCAATCCAATCTTTGGGAAATAAGTTGTTTTTGAAGTTTAAAACAAATGAGCAGAATTCAGCAGATGGATGGGCTGCGGGTTATTATATTACCCTGCCTGTTTACTGCCAGGATACTGTTATATTCACAGATTCTACCGGAACTATTGATGACGGCAGCGGAGATAAAAACTATGTGAACAACGCAGATTGTTACTGGCTGATCAAACCTGAAAATGCCCAGCATATTACACTTACATTCACTAGTTTTGATCTTGAATATGGTTTCGATCAGGTGAAAATTTATGATGCTTCGGAATATCCACCGGTTTTGATAGAAACATTTTGGGGGCATGAAATACCTCCGCCGGTTTCCATCGAGAGCGGGCAAATGCTTGTCCGTTTTACATCCGACTATGCAGTTGTATTTGATGGATGGGAAGCTGAATATACTTGTGTTGAACCTGGATATTTTGAAAATGAATTCACGTATCCAATTAATATTTATCCGAACCCTGTGAAAGCAGTATTGAATATTGAATTGTCGAATGAGATTACTGATGGAAATTATGCGATTTATAATATTTCAGGAAAACTTTGTAGTACAGGAGATTTGATAACTTTGACAAATGTCATAGATGTTGAAGATTTTGAAAAAGGTGTATATTTTATCAACGTACGAACGGCTAGATTCAATATAACAAGAAAATTTGTTAAATGACATAAAGTAACTATGAAAATAATTTACTCAATTGTCGTGGGATTCTTGATGCCAATATTCTTAATTGCCCAGGAAAAACCACCTGAGACAACCGATGATTATGCTTCAATCCTGGCCGGTGATACAATTTCTGTAAATGTACTTTTAAACGATTGGGGTATGGAAGGACATACCATAGTAATATTTTTTGCATGGAATGCGGTTGGGGGAGAGGTATCCCATACAGACAGCATTATTACCTATTATTCTTACTATTATTCTAATTCCGGCTTGGATTCAGTGAAGTACATAATTAAGGATTTAGATAATGGTTTAATGTCAGAACCTGGTTATTTGAAAGTTGAAATTGATAATCCGGGACGGGATAATTTGGATATAAATAATGTCAGTGCAATGATAAATTCTTATGGATTGCAGTTCTGGGACTTTAAATCTGGAAGTAGCAACTTATATGAAGTCCCCAAAGGCAACAGAACCAAAACAATTTTTAATTTTAGTTTGTGGATGGGAGGACTTGATGGAAATGATGAACTTAAACTTGCCGGAGAAATTTACAGGTTAAGTGGAATAGACTATTGGTCAGGCCCTGTTTCTGATAATTATTATCATGAGGATAATCTCTTATGGAATAACCTATGGAAGCTCAACAAAACTGATATTGAATATCATAAGGAACATTGGATGGATGTTGGTTACGAATTGATTGATAATATTAAAAACTGGCCTGCTCACGGTGATATTAATAATGGACAAGCGTACTTTATGGCGCCGTTTTATGATTATGATGGTGATGAAAACTATATCGCACAAAATGGTGATTCGCCGATAATACGAGGCGACCAATCAATGTTCTTTGTTTACAATGATGACAGGGACGATCATACAGAATCGAATGGTCAAAAACTTGGCGTGGAAATTCATGGACAGGCTTATGCGTTCGATTGCACAGATGATTCTGTTTTTAATAATTCGATTTTTTTTCATTATGATATTATCAACAGATCGGATACTGCCTATCATGATTTTTATCTTGGGGCTTTTGTTGATTTTGATTTGGGTAACCCTTATGATGGTTATGTAGGCTGTGATACCTTGTTACAATCATTCTATGTTTATAATGGTGATGAATATGACGAAAACACTACTTTATGGAACCCTGATACAACATTCGGTTACCTGGATTATCCACCGGCACAGGGAGTTGTATTTCTTAATACCGAATTGAACTCTTTTTTAACTTATTATGGCTATCATACTCCTACATGGAACCCTACTGATGCTCCTGATTTTTATCTTAGTCTTAAAGGATTATGGAAAGATGGAACTCCGATAACTTATGGAGGAAATGGGTATGGTGGAGATACAATTTTTATGTATATGTATCCCGGTAATCCTTTAAATTCGGATGAATGGAGTGAAGTTAGTGCAGGAAATATTCCCTATTTCCGAAATGGGATGGGTGCAACCGGCCCATATTATTTAGTTCCCGGTGATACAATTCAGATTGACCTGGCTTTTGTTTTTGCAAGGGACTATCAGGGAGATAATTTATCAAGTGTTTCACTGTTAAAGGAAAGGATTGCCCAGCTCCGATGGTATTATGATAATGACTCAACACCCTGTGGAGAAAGCTGGTCAGGAATAAATAGTTTAAAAGATACTAGCGAAAGCCTGATTATCTATCCAAACCCTGTTTCCGATTATTTGAATTTATATTTTAATCAAAATCAACAAAAAGCAGAATATACAATTTATAATTTGTTAGGCCGGAAAGTAAAAACCGGAATTGTTGATATGAATAATAAGACAATCTTCGTTAAAAACTTGAGGAAAGGATATTACCTGCTTAAGATAAATACGGAAAATAGAATATTAAGCGGTAAATTTAATAAGTATTGAGATTTCGTATGAAAATAAGACACTGTAATTAAAAAAGATTATGAGAAAAGAGATTTTACTTTTTATGGGAATTATTTTATTTCTTTCAGGATTTGCCCAGGAAAAACCACCTGAGATAACCGATGATTATGCTTCAATCCTGGCCGGTGATACAATTTCTGTAAATGTACTTTTAAACGATTGGGGTATGGAAGGACATACCATCGAAATCTTTTTTGCATGGAATTCGGAGGTGGGAGAGGTATCTTATACCGATAGCATTATTTCATATTATTCGTATTATTATTATTTGGGGTTAGATTCTGTAAGGTATATTCTTAAGGATTTGGATAACGGATTATTGTCGGAATACGGATATTTGTATATTGATGTCTCCAACTATGGCAGGGATTATCTTAATGTTAATAATATAAGTGCGGTGATGAATGCATTTGGATACCAGTTTAATACTTTGCCGGAATTTGATACAGGGTTTGAAGTTCCGGTTGGTAGCAGGGCAAACTCCATTTTTGCTTTCACTTTATGGATGGGAGGAATGGATGAAAATGATGAATTGCATCTTTCCGCAGAACGTTACCGTTATTATGGAGCAGATTATTATGTCGGTCCTGTTGGAGATTATTACGAAAACCAGCAAATGCTTGACTATAACAAGGTTTGGAAGTTTAATCGTGAAGATTTGGAATATCATAAGCAAAACTGGTGGATACCGGATTATGTACCGGTTGAAAATATTTTAAGCTGGCCTGCTCATGGTGATGTTCTGTTTGGACAAAATTATTATCTGGCTCCTTTTATCGATTATGATGAAGACGGAAACTATGATCCTTATTCAGGCGATGTTCCTGCCATCAGGGGCGATCAGGGAGTCTTTATGATATTCAATGACGATCTGTACACACATGAAGAAACAGGTGGCAAAAAGATAGGCGTTGAGATACATGCTACCGCTTATGGATATGATTGCCCACAGGACTCAATATTTAACAATTCCGTTTTTTTTCATTATGATATAATCAATAGATGTGATACATCATATCACGATTTTTATATCTCCGGCTTTGTTGATTTGGACCTGGGAAATCCCTGGGACGACTTTATCGGTTGCGATACTTTACTCAATTCTTTTTTTGCTTATAATGGTGATAATTATGATGAAAACAGTACTTTGTGGAACCCTGATACAGCATTCGGTTACCTGAATTATCCTCCTGCACAGGGATTCACCTATCTGAATCATGACATGTCTTCTTTTATTGGGCTCTTATCTACAGGAGGTTCTATGAGTGATCCGCATTTTGCTGAAGAATATTACTACATTATGAATGGTTTATGGAAGGATAGCACATCAATTACTTACGGAGGGAATGGTTACGGAGGAGATATACCTGTCAAATACCAGTATCCCGGAGATCCGAATAATCCTCTGGAATGGTCGGAAGTGACTGCGGAAATTGACCCGGGAGACAGGAGAGGAATTGGAACAATAGGGCCATTTGATTTTAATCCGGACGATACCATTCAACT
>JAUVJI010000134.1 GCA_030596605.1 Bacteroidales bacterium | reverse complement strand
AGGCTCCTCTCCAGGATCTATCCTGTTATCATCACCCGAAACAATAGTGTAATCATAAATAATTCCTGAGGATATCTGAAATGATTTTCTATCTGAAATTTCATTGTTGTCTGTAACTTTAACAGTGATATCATATATTTTGCTCTCAAACAATTCCTCCGTACTCAAAAGACCATCATTGTCTATGGATAAATCAGAGAGGAAATTTTTTGGAATAAAAGAAACAACCTGTTGCGATTCGACAGGAACATTGTTGGTAAATCCGGCCAACTCATAATTAAATCCATCACCCATTGAAATACCTGTAATCCTTCTATAATCATCCGGATTTCCAAAATCCTGAAAATAGTATTCAATTTTTCCATCAGGGTAAAGAAAAACTGTAAAATCCAGTGGAATCACCCCATCGTCATTTACTAATTCAACTACCCAGCGGAAAGCAGAATATTCTTCATTCCCTTCATACCATAAGCCCTGGTTTGATTCAAAAATCTGAATATTTTGGTTCAGAAACACTGCCAGCATAGGTTCATGCTTAAACAACACCTCATCGTAAATCTGGTATGGAAAAGGGTATTTAATTTCATTAAACATCAGGAATCCATCAACATGTATGGTAATGCTATCATATGTTTGGCCATAAAATGGAAATGAAAAAGGAATTGGCTGTGTTACATAGCCATTGAGGGTGCTATTTGGTGTCAGTTCCTGACCAACAATTACCGGGTAATTCTCATAATACTGATTTATGGAATAACTTCTGAGTAAATCCCATTTGTAAGGATCATCACCACCGGAAGCAGTTAATTGGTGAGAATAGGGTTGCCCGGAAATAAGTGCAGGTAATTCTTCCGTATCAATTATTATCTTTTCATAAGAGGGGTTATGAACTACTGATAAAGTTGTATAGCCATTTTCGGTTAAAGGAATATCAGATACCGGTGAAGGAATTTCCTGTCCACCGTTTAAATAATCCATTAGCGCAAAATAAATTAGCCTTCCGATTGCTTTGTTGTTAGGATCGTACTCCTGAACCTGAAAGAAAAACTTTGCCGGTTCATTATATTCGATGAAACTCAGCAATGGTGTAACATCCAAGCCGAAGATGATGGTTTTTTGTGATTCAATTGTATCTACCCCTTGCATATAATGGTCACCCCCCTGGTAATTAAACATGGGAAATTCCATGGTATGCTCCGGCCATAAATCGGTTGTGTCGGATGACACTCCTGCAATTACTTTAAGTCGTGTCCTTGATGTATGTTTCAATTCGATCTTATAAGTCAGGAAAGGAATATAATCTTCTTTAACGGAGATTACATGAACTGCTTTATTCCATATACCCCCATTGTACTTTTCTTCTGCAAGTACCTTCGACATTACATAACTGAATCCACTGTCAGCCCAGTTTTCTCCATGACTGTTAGCCAACCTGAATCCTCCGATTTCCCAGTCTTTTACATTAACTATACCATCATTATTAATATCAATATCATTTGTATATTGACCATCTTCGTTGTAATCCCATCGTATAGAGTCGTTCCAACCGATAATGGTTAATGCATGGCCGCTATAGTTTCCAAACTGGGTAACTACGCTTTTCCCTTCTTCAGGAGTTCCGGGAGGTAGCAAATTAACACCAATTACATCTGTATAAAAATTAGCCAATCCTCCATATTCTGTGCCTGTTAGATGATCATTCAGCCAGTGTTTCAGAGTCATCAAACCTTCTTCATCAGCCACACTTATTGAATAAATCTTATCAATCTTGTTGTGCATCCCATTGTAATACTTTTCGTAGTCCGACATCCAGTGAAGGTGGCCATTACTCATCCCTCCATAGTCATATACATTTGGGGTTCCGCAACTTCTCAGAACATCAAATGTGTGATGATAACATACTCCTTGGGAATAATTGCCATCATTGTAGAAATTATATGCAAAATGTGTAGGGTAAAGGTTTACGGTTGTGTCTGCAACCAAATTCCTCACCCTGTTGATCTCATAGGTAAAATTGTATCCAATGCTCGCTGCCTGGCCGCACGACCAGCCATCCTGTGAAAATATTGAACGAAAATAGGGAAGGGAACTATTATCTAATTCCAAAGGTAAAAGTAATGTCTTTTCTCCCTTGTATGAATCTGGTAATTCTAACTCAGGCAGATTTATGAGAACTAAAGAATCAGCCGGATGTATATATTTTACCTCTCGCTGATAATCCTGAGCGATTGACTGTAATATTAGAAATAAACTTATAAGAAAAAGTAATGTGCTTTTCATCAGTTTTATATTCGTTTTGTCGCTGACAAATATAGGAATAGAAATCTGTACAGGCAAGCCTGAATCAGTTAAGGGTTAGTTAAAATCAGTTATCGGTAAACTGAAAAACAGAGTTATATTTCAACCTGCCATGTCCCCACCGCACCTGCTTGCTTCGACATGGCAGGTTTGGGATTGCAATGATCTCTTATTTTAAAAGAATAAGTTTAACTGATTCAGAATAACTTGTCGTTGATAAAACACAATAATACAAACCTGATTTAGCCTCATTTCCATCTTCATCAGATCCGAACCAATTAAAATTATACTTTCCTGCCGCGAGGTTTTTTTGATCCAGAAGAGTCTTGACCAATTGTCCGTTTAAATTGTAAACTGAAAGATTAACTATTTCTTCATCCGACAAAGTAAAAGAGATAGAGGCTTTATCAGAAAAAGGATTTGGGCTGCCTGACAAGTTCAAATTAGAATTCTCTGAAATATGTGCTTCAATATCTGTAAGACATGCATAAAATAAAAGCGTTTTCATGGAGGTAATATTTGAATAATCAGTTACCAAAAAATTGATATCTATATAAGTCCATACGTCAGTAGTTCCATAGAAAAGCCCGTCATCAGAAATTTGCATACCAATCGGAAATCCGGGATATTCAAATCCGGTTGCATAATCATCCGGTATGGAATAAGCATTTGACATTTGTGAGATCGTATAACTGTTATCATCACCATTGGATACACCCGATGCCCAGTTCAATCCTTCTGTAATATCATTTCCGTAAAAGAATTCAATTCGTCCAAAAGAATAAATTTTGATAGCCATTTCAACATCAATGCCGGGTTCATTGTATTTGGATGTTTTCCAGCGGAAAGTAGCGCTGTTTTCATCACCGCTATACCACATACCATCACCCTGCTCCGGATAAATCATAAGATCGGCACAGTATGCGGCAAAACATTTATTTGATATGATAGACTCTTCAGTTCTGATGTACTTGAATTCTTCTTCAAATATTATAGAGCCGTCTGTTAATATAGTTATCTGATCATAGCTTTGACCATAATACGGAAAAGAGAAATCCAGCTCTTTCACAACATATCCGTCATCATTGCTGTTAGGATACAGTTGTTCATCGGTTATTTGAGGAAATGTTCCTTGCAGGTCTTCTTCTTCATAATCAATTTTTATTGACCAGGAATAAGGTTGTGTTCCTCCTTCAGCCTCCAGCTGGAAAGAATATGGATCACCTAGTAATGCTATTGGCAGTTCTTCGGTTGTGATCTCTACCTTATCAAACTCTACTGCTTTTGTAACTGAAATAAAAGTTGAATCATCATTGACAATGCTTACATTTTGCTGGTCAAAAATTACCTCCTCTACACCATTGGAATAATCCATCAATGAGCAGTTTACAATTTCCCCATCACCGGAACCAGATTGATCTTTTTCAACTATTCCGAGAAAGTATTTGGCCTCGTCTCCGGGATTGACATAACTAAGCAATGGTGTTATATCCAGACCGATTTCAATAAATTTATCGGAATTACTGTTTCCTCCCTGCATGTACAGGTCGCCACCCTGGTAACTGAAACAAGGAAATGTTAAAAAGTTTTCCGGTTTGTCACTATTCAAATCGGAAGAGATACCTGCAATAACTTTTACTTTTTCGCGGGAATCATGTTTTAAATACGCTTTAAGTGTAAGAATTGGCTCGTAATAATCTTTTGTAGTGATAACATGGATCGTATTACTCAAGATACCGCCTTGATCAATCGCCTCGGCTAAATTTTTATACATGGTGTAGGCAAATCCCTGGTTACCAAATCCTGTTCCCCAGCTGTTAGCCAGTTTAACTCCCCCAATTTCCCAGTCCTTCATATCTACAATTCCATCACCTGTAATATCAATATCATTGGTATATTGTCCATCATTGTTAAAGTCGTACCTGATCTCGTCATTGTATCCAACAAATGTCATGGCATGATTGACCTGCTCATCCCAATGGATTACAACAGCTTTTCCTGCCTCCGGCGTACCTGCCGGAAGATAGCCCACCGTAAACGTGTTGGAAACACCGGCAGCAAAGCAGGCAATTCCTCCAACTTCATATTCATTTAAATGATCGTAAATCCAGTGTTTAAAAGCTTCCAGCCCTTCAGGGTCACCGACATTGATTGAGAATATTTCAAAAACCCTGTTCTCCATTCCATTGTTGTATTCATCATATCCGCTCATCCAGCGACTTTCGCCACCATATGCATAATGGCCACCCCAGTTAACAATATTCGGACAACCATTGGCTTCAATTATTTTCCAACCATCAAAATACCAGGATCCGCCTCCATAACCGCCATTCAGAAAGTTCCAGGTATAATGTGTCGGGTACTGATTAAAAAGTGTGTTTGCCGGAATACCTCTCATCCAGTCGATTTCATAGGTGAAAGTGTAACCGATACCACTTGCCTGTGCACAGCTACCCCCTTCCTGTGAAAAGATCGGGCGGAAATAGGGTTGTTCAGAATTATCCACAGAAACCGGAAGGTCTTTTCCTTTTTGATTTTCCGGAACGGTCAGTTTAGGCAGTGCGTCCAAATATGCGTAATCCTCCGCAGTTAAAGTTCTCAACTGACCTGCATACCAGGGTTCCCCATTGGGATCAGGATTTACATTGATAAGTTCGGATTGAGATGAAACTTGAAAAGAAAATAGAAAAGCTGAAAAAATAACTAATAGAAAAGTTTTCATGATATTGGTTTTTTGTATTTTTATTATTTGACAAATATATATTAAAATTAGTTGCATCTATTGAATGATCAGTTTTCTGGTAATTATGCTGTTTCCTGTTTGAAACTTAAGAACATAAATGCCGGACTGAAGTTTGTTTCCTTCATTATCATTTCCATACCAATCTATTTTGTGGCTTCCTTTAAATAGCTTAGTTGGAAGCAATATTGTTGAAATTTCTTTAGCTTGAAGGTTATAAATTTGTATTGTAACCTCCTGATCTGACAATATTGAAAATGCTATATTCGCTTTTTCAGAAAAGGGATTTGGGAAAAGACTAAGGTGGTCTGAAGGTTCTGCTTCAAGGTTTTGATTACCCGTTAAAACTACATTGATATAATTCTCTTTAGTCGTTGTGTCAGCATTGGCTCCATCGCTTACGATTAATGTGACGTTATAACTTCCAGGATTATCATATATCCAGATTGGATTTTGGATGAATGAATCAAAAATTCCATCTCCGTTAAAATCCCAAATCCAGATGTTAATCAATCCTATTGAGAGATCAGTAAAATGAACTTCCAAAGGTGCTATACCGTAAGTTGTGTCAGCTACGAAATCTGCCAGAAATACTTCATCACCGAATATGGTGAAAGGCATATCTGATATGGAAGAAGTTGTATCATTTACTGTCGTAACTGTGAATTTCAAGTAACAATTTTCTGAACCTGTATTGGGAATTGTCCATTGATATCGACCGCTATTTGGCAAATTATCGGCAACCAGGTTCCATGGACCGGAGATTCCGTAAAATGAAAATTCAATCTTAACAAAAGAATTTTCACTTGCCGGTACTTCCGATACCCAATCAATGAAATGAACCGAATTTTGGTAAAAGGTTTCATTCCCTTTCGGGAACAATCCTTTAATGAAAAGACTATCAGATTCAGAAGTTTCTTTATAACATCGCAAATAGTTCTGCCAACTGGGCCAGGAGCCACCTTCTGCCATTAGCACGATATCAGGATAACCATTATGATCAACATCACCACCCACCCTGAATGCCTGGCAGGTTGATATGCCGGTTGTATTGAACTGGGTTTCTTCTGACCAGTTGCCTGTGCCATCACCGAGCCACAGTTTAAAAACTTCATTTCCAAAAGCTGACAAATCCATATATCCATCAGCATTCATATCATAAAGTTGTGTTTCGCTGAATTGAGATGTGCCGGTCAAATTCCCAGACATATCTATCCATACTTCATTATCCTGGTCCCAGCCCCAAACCTCAATATCATTCAAAACAAAAGCAATGTCTTTATCACCATCATTATCAATATCGCCCAATGAAGGCCCGAAATAATATCCCGAACCGGGCAGGTTGCCATCGGCATTGATAAAATTGCCTGTTCCATCGCCGAAATAGACAGCGCCATATTGGTGAGCAACGATGAAGTCCGAATTTCCGTCATTGTTTATATCGCCAAAAACAAAACGGTCAGCAGCATTGCCGCCTAAAAAACCGAAGGTCTGTATCCATGATCCGTCCATCTGGTTAGCATAAACATGAACACCTGCCCCAGAACCGAATGAAACGCTTCCCACATCCAGATCGCCGTCGTTATCAATATCAGCAAAATCGGTCCCGAACATTCCCCAGTCTTCGCCGTTGGTTGCCAGTCCATCATCCCAGGCTGTCCAGTTAACTCCTGTTTCGTCACCCAACGCGACTTCAAGAATCTGGTCACCAAGGTCATTCGAAGAATAATTGTGATGAATTCCATAACCTGCATCCCATAAACCATCATTATTCACATCACCAATGGCTATTCCGCCATAACCAAAATTACCGGTCATTTGTACGGACCATGAGCCTGCTCCATCGTTAAAATAAACCATGATGCCATGCTGGGCAGTATTAATATATGGATTCCCGTGGTCGCCTACAGAAACAATATCAACAAATCCATCCCCGTTCATATCTGCAAATTCGAGTTCGGAATTACCGCCATCCCATTCGGGGTAGTTTAAACCATTTGAACTTTCAGTGTAGGTAAGAGATTTGTTTTGTGAGAATGTTAAAAACGGAACTAAAAACAGAAAAATTATAATTGTTTTCATTTTGAACAGGATTTGTTCAAAATTAGCAAATTTTAATGAAATGATCATTACGGTATGGATTCTTCAGTTAAAACCGGGGATCAATCAAGCTTATACTGGAAATAAGACTTTTAAAATGTGAAAAATCCTCATCAAGAGTTAGTATTGCCATATCGTTATTTATTGCGATGGCGCAGATCAGAAAATCGATATTTGATCCCTGGATGCCATTTTTCCTGCAATGGTTAAAAAATTCGGCAGCTTTTTCGAAATCGGGAGATTGAATCATGTAATCGGGGAAAAAGGAAAGAGTTCTCTTGAGTTTTTTAAATTGTTCCTTGTATTTAATCCCCGATAAAAGTTCCTGACGGATAGGGCCGATCATTTGAATCCTTCCTTCCAAAATCAATTCCCTTAGTTCCCTGACATAGGGATTGTTTTTATTGTAATCAGCTTTTCGAAGCGCAAGGGACCACACACAGGTATCTGCAATTACCTTCATTCTTCCAACCGTTGGGATTTATAATCATAATCAGGCTCATATACCATTGAACCAAACATCTCAAAAATCTTCATCTGGTTACGTTTGTCAATGTATTCTTTCAAAGCTTCCGTAACTACAGCCTTTTTTGTTTTGTGTTTACCAATGACCCTTGCTCTTTCGAGCAGCTCATCATCTATGGCTAAATTAGTTGGCATAAGTTGTTTTTTCTGCAAAGTTACACAATATTATGTGTAAGAAAAATAAATATATGTGTGAATTTAGAAAGTTTGTGTTTATAAGCATATCAAATGTTATCATAAATCCATCCTCATTTCCGCTTTGCTCAAACGAGGATTAGATTGGGCTTTGTCAGATTATTTCGGGGACTTCAACCTGTTTCTTAACCAGAACAGTTATCTTTACGATTACGAATCAAAATTGTCTTTTCAAAATTTGTTGCGGCAATAAAACTAATAAGAACATGTCATCAAAAGAAAAAAAATCAAAAACGAGAAAAGTATTGAAAATTATATTGATCACATTTTTTTTGTTATTGCTGGTCGTATTTTTTGGCATCAATAGTTATGTTGAAGGTATTGTTAAAAATAAAATTGACACACAAATTAATAAAAATCCTAACAGCCTGTACCATATCTCCTATGAAGATTTGGATATTAATATTTTAACAGGATCTCTATCCATAAAAAATGTACTGATTAAGCCAAGTGATTCTGCAAAACAAATGGTTGACAGTGGAATGTTGCGCAGTATTGTCAAAACACATGTTGAATTATTCAAGGTTAAACGATTAAAGATATTTGATTTTATTGCTTACAAAAATGTTGATATTTCAAAAGTAATTGTTGAAAATACAAGAATAGAATATCTGATTAATCAGGATGTAGTGCCGATGGCATCCCTTTGGGAAAAACCTGAAAAGAAGAAAAAAACCACGACCGATAAATTATTTCCGAATGTTTTAAATAGAGTTAGTATTGATGACTTTGAATTTATAAATGCTACATTTTTACTTTTAAATTACCAGCAAACAGAGGAATACTTATTTGAAATCGACCCTTTGTCAATCGTTGTTAAAGATGTTTATATGGATAGCAGTACCATAGCGAATCCAATCCCTTTAAACTTTTCAGATATAGATATCAACACAAAATATTTCGCACTGAAATCAATGAAGTATTATTCAATTTCAACTTCCGGTATTGGTTTTGATGTGGATGATTTTACTTTGACATTGAATCAATTCAAGCTGGTTCCTAAATACAGCAAGGATGAGTATAATAAACAAATTAAATATAACAATGATTGGTTTTCTATCAGTACCGAAAAAGTGGTTTTAAATGGATTGAGTCTCAGCGAAATTGAGAAGAGTGAGTCCATCGATTTAAACTCTGTTATTGTTTATAATCCTAATATTGAAATTTACCGGGATAAACGATTGCCTGATGCTCCTTTCAAAAAAAAGAAACTGATTACAAGTATGGTAAAAAGTATACCACTCAATATTGTTATAGATACTTTAAAGGTACTGGATGGGAAATTGGTTTATGAGGAGATGCTGGATTTAAGCGACAAGCCAGGTAAAGTATTTTTTGATCCTTTGTTTTTAACAGCGTATAATGTAACAAATGATTCGAGCCTCATTGCTAAAAATGCTCATCTGCAGATTGATTTAAAAGGCAAAATAATGGGTAAAAGTCAATTACATGCTAACCTGGATTTTTATTTAAACCGTAACGACGATTATTTTGTAGCTAAGGGTAATCTGGAAGCCATATCTGCCGTGGAGTTTAACCCAATGGTAGAAAGCCTGATGCTGGCAAAAATTGAATCAGGGGATGTGAGAAGCGTAGCTTTTAATTTTACAGCTACCGATGATGTTTCCCACGGTGAACTTAAACTGATTTATGAAAATATGAAAGTAGAAGTCCTTAAACAAAAGGATCCGGAGAAAAAATCAGGAATCATCTCTGTTTTAGCAAATGAACTGATTCATTCACACAATCTCCCGGAAGATAAAAAATTCCAAACCGGCATCATTCATTTTGAACGCAGGAAAGATAGAGCCATTGTAAATTTTTTATGGAATAGCGTAAAAACAGGTATCATTTCAACAGTTGCTCCCATTGCCGATAAAAACCATAAAGCTGAAAAGAAAGAACAAAAGGAAACAAAGAAAGAAAAGCGAAAAGCAAAAAAATCAGATAGAATATCTGATAAATAAATATTATATTTGTTCGACTTTTCATGAAAACACTCAAAAGATGAAAAAACTATCTGTCATTTCCGGGGTTCAACTTTTGTTCACTTTTCTTGCTACTTTTAATTTAATCCAAGGCCAGATTATCATTTCAAGCGGACCTGAAGTAACACCTGTCGACATGGTTGAAAAGATTTTGGGAGAAGGTGTATTGTATGACTATGTAACATACCAGGGAGCAGACATTGCAAGTGGTATCTTTTCAAATGGTGATTCCACAAATCTTGGGTTGAGCAGTGGGGTCTTTTTAACTTCCGGTTCAGGTGAACATATTCCTGGCCCCAATAATAGTTCATCTGCTGGAACAAATAATGGTTTAGGAGGCCATCCGTCATTAAATGCAATCTCAACATATACAACTTATGATGCAAGTGTCCTTGAATTTGATGTACTCCTTGAGATTGATACTTTGAAGTTTACATATGTATTTGGTTCAGAAGAATACAACCTTATAACAACGAGCGATGTCATGGGATTTTTTATCACAGGACCTAATCCAATGGGAGGATATTATAATGATCAAAACATTGCTGTGGTACCGGGGACAACATTGCCTGTAAACTGTTTTAATATTAATTCCAGTACCAATTCTCAATACTATATTGATAACACCGGTGGATTAACATTACAATACGATGGATTTACAGTTGTATTAACAGCTTGGGTTCTGGTTAATCCCTGTGAAACATATCATATAAAGCTGGGTATAGCTGATGCAGGTGATCACATTTATGATTCAGGTGTATTTATTGCAGAAAACAGTATAGTAGTTCCTGATATAGAGGTTGAAATTGTCTTAGACCCACCAGGTATTTCCAATCATGTTGTTGAAGGATGTGTTGAAGCTGATATAACTTTTCGCTTACCAGGTCCTGAATACTCTCCGGTAATAATTGATCTTGATATTGGTGGTACAGCAATAAATGGCAGTGATTATGAAGTAATTCCCAACGCCATAGTTTTTGAAGAAGGTATGGATTCGGTTAGTTTTCACATAAATGCTTATCATGATGGTATTCTAGAGAATGAAGAAACCATAGAACTGATTATTGAAAATACACTGGGATGTATTGTAAGGTATGATACTGTTGTAATTACTATTTTGGATTATGTGGATATGATTACTGAAATAAGTCCCAATACGATGATATGCAGTGGTCAGGAAGTTGACCTTTGGGTGAATATTTACAACGGTTTTCCACCTTATACCTATTTATGGGAACCGGGCTTTTTTACCACTGATACCATTACAGTTAGCCCCGAAGAAACAACAATCTACACGGTTACATTTTATGACGTTTGCCAGGAAAGCGATTCCGCTTCAACAACGGTAACCGTACTACCCGATTATTTAAACGACATCAATTCCTTTTCTTTTGAAGCCGAAAATAATCCTTTTCTGGAAGATGATGTTATGGGTCAGATTTCAGGAGATTCGGTTTATCTTTTTTTACCTTTTGGAACGGGCCTTGAAAATTTAATAGCAACATTTAATATTTCCAATTGCGCAACTGCTTATGTGAATGGTAATGTACAAATCAGCGGCGTTACAGTAATCGATTTTACCAATCCGGTTACTTACCAGGTGGTTGCTCAAAACGGGGATGAAAAAAACTGGATAGTGGTTGTTGATCTTATGACGGGGCATTTAGAAAATAGGGTGAACAATATTTCCATATTCCCTAATCCTGTAAAGAATAATATTTATATCAACGATGCAAAAGGATATGAATTGTCAATTATCAATAGCCTTGGTGTAAAGTTATTTCATGAGAAAATTAACACTTCTCACTTTTCTGTTGATGTTTGCAATTTTGAAGAGGGTATTTATTATCTTCAATTTACCAGGGAACAGCAGTGGTTTGTGGAGAAGGTAATTATTAACCGATAGATTAACATATTACTACTTCTTGGCTTTGAGCGTCCACGCTCAAAGATTGTAGCCTAATAATTCTTCAAGCGTGGACGCTTGAAGCCGATTGGGGACTATATAAGTTCTAATCAATTAAAAGTTTAGCTAATCTTTCAAGATCATCAAGAACCATTTCATAACCCAAAGGATTTACAGGATTTTCATAGCTTAACTCAATAAATGATTCTCTCTTTTTTGTATATTTATTTGGGATTCGTGAAATTAATTCATCTTTACATAAGATAATATCCACTTTATTTATATTGTAATTTGATTCTAATGTATAACTAAGTTCATCTGACATTTTCTGATATTCTTTATAATTTTCGTCGCTCGATTCATGACTAAGTTTCCAGTATTCATTCAAATCATTTCTAATACTTTTTACAATACTTAAAGTTTTTTGTTTTAGTTCTTTATTAGATAGAATTGTATAGGCTGTCTTGTTTTTCTCAATCATATATAACCTTTTTCTTAAATCACTAATAGTATCATTTTTTGCAACAAATTTATCTTCTAAGGATTCATAGCTTTGATTTTTCGATTCGATAATGGCATCCTTGCTATCAATTACAGATTTTAAACTATTTATTGATAATGAGTGAAATAATGTTGCCAAAGCCACAATGGCGACTATTGTAATCCCAACAGCTGTTGCAACTTGCTTTAAGGGGTATTTGTTTTCTTTTTCTTCCATTTTAGAGATTAATTTTAAATTTTTTTTTGAAAGTGTTGATTTAGTTTAAGTTGGCAATTAATACAAAGATAGCATCAATTATTATTACAAAAATGAAAAAACTCATTTAAGTAAAAAAACCAAATTACTAATTCTCCCTCAATACAAATTCATCATACTCAATCTCAAAGCGGAGTTTATGTTTGCTTTCTTCCTGGGCCAGTCCGAGGAATATGTCTTTTAGTTGGGCATTGGGCGCACGGTCGGCCAGTGCATTGTAGAGTTTAAATGCAGCCTTTTCTTTTTTCATGGCTAAAATAAGGGCGTCCTCATAGGTCATGCCGGGAGTGGGTTTAACATTCACCACATAATCGCTGATCTTGAGGTCGGTAATCTGTTCTTTTTCGAGGGTGTAAAATCCTTCTTCTTTGATTTTTAAAAGACGCTGTTTATGCTTGATCTCT
>JAUVJI010000150.1 GCA_030596605.1 Bacteroidales bacterium | reverse complement strand
GGTAAGGGTGTTTGTGTCCTCTTGGATTGAAAATGTAATTTTTCCTAAGTTTCTGATAAGAAACTTCATCCAATTCGTGGAATTTGTGGATAAAAAAATGTTTGCGGAAATAAGGTCTACAGTCAATTTTGACCATCTTGATAAAAATGCCTATAAGAACTATTTCAATCGATTATATCATTTTTACAAAGGTGTGTTCCAATCTACCCCAATAAAACGAATGAGTTTAAAATTTAATCATGCATTTCAATCTGGTCTCTATGATGAATATAAAGCTGCTGAAAGGGAGATCGCTGAATTGGAAGCAAAGGACATCTTCAACCACGAGGAAAGAATAACAGACGAGTCAGCTTGTCAACTATCTGATGAACAAAATGACCATCCTGATCTGGAGAAACATCCTGAAAAACAACTTAAGTCTTTGGAAGGACCTAATAAAAATGACGAAAATACAATATCAAGTATAGAGTTAAGCAAGAAGAAATTTGATACCATACCCTTTGAGGGTGAATGGGGTGAGTTTTTCGGTAAACCAGAAATTAATTTTCACTGCAGCATATATGGAAAACCTGGTTCTGGGAAATCCACCATGGCAATAAAGTTTGCCCATTACCTGGCCGAAAATTTTGGCAAGGTAATATACATAAGCCATGAAGAAGGCTTCTCTGAAACACTTAAATTGAAAGTGGTAAATATGGGAGCTCTTTCGGAGGACCTGTTCTTTTCTAATTTGAAGACATATGACGAAATAAAAAGTAAAATCAGTCCCAATTCATATAATTTTATCTTCATAGACAGTGTAAATACCTTACGCATGAAGCCT
The DNA here is from genome assembly GCA_030596605.1 of Bacteroidales bacterium. GTDB lineage: Bacteria > Bacteroidota > Bacteroidia > Bacteroidales > JAADJA01 > JAADJA01. The sequence continues at coordinate 11,215 of JAUVJI010000150.1, read as the reverse complement.
GAACAGTTACAGGAGTTTAGAACAATAAATAATAAGGTTGCAATAATTGCTATTAACCAAACAACAAAGGCAGGAGAATCAAGGGGATCAAATGAATTTAACCATGATACAGACATAACAATAAAAGTTGATTCAGGTAAGGCCATTGCCGAGAAAAATCGATACACAGAAAATAGGTTTGAGCTTACCGTTTTCGATAAAAATAACGATAACAATTAACGGTAATAACGTTAAGGAATGCTTGGAATAGCGTTAAATTACGTAATTAACTACTCTATTAATGCCAATTTCATCAATGATCTTTGTATGGATGTATGTGTTGCTATTCATGAGATTACATACGAAATGATTACTTTTTTAACGTTCTTTACCGTTATATGACGTTAATTTGAGAATCACTCATCTTTGAAATTCCAGGAAGTATTCACATTTTAAATTTGCTTTGAGCAACCATCAAGAATAGCTTTAGATATGAATTTCGAATAAAGTAATTAAGCTAAATATTTATTACCTTTGATAAAGCTTTTGATATTAAAATGTCAAAGCTATTAATTCATTAACCAAACTTTTAAAATCCAGGCTTATGGATCCAGTTGAAAACACATTGAACCAAATCCTACCACAATTTAACCTCAGTCCAACTCAAGATTTACTTGAAAGTATAGAACATGCATATAATATTCAGGAAGAACGATTCAAAAGAAATAAATATCGAGCACCCGGTTTAACCCGAACATCGGTTTTTCTTGGAGCTGTTATTCAAAATAGCCAGTTAAACAAAATCACTCAGGAATATGGATTGGATATTAATGCTTTATTTAAAGATATTGGCCTGCCGGAATATTCCCCACCAGGATTTGAAAGAACAGAATCCCTGAGTTATGAACTACATGAGCAAGTAATAAATGGAATCAACGTTTACCAGGAAAAATATCAGAAAAGGGGGATGATCGATACCATCGGTCTTGTATGGGGAATTATAAATACAGGAAAAGGTAAATTCCTTGACCGAATTAAAAATGCTGGAGCAGATCCTTTTCAGATTGCGGGGGCTATAGAAAAAACCATTGAAATAAATGAACCGGAAATACCATTGGAAGAATCATCAGCTAAAGAAGAAAAAGAACAAGCACAGGAAGTCAAAGATGATAGTAAAGGGAACAAACAATCTAAACCTAAACAAGAACCTCTTCCAGATCCACCTGACCCACCACCACCCTCCATTCAAAAATATGAAATAGAAAAGATCCTTCATAATGATCAATGGTCAGAAACAGACTTGCTCGATTATAAACTTTATGCCAAGGCCATAAAGTCAATCATTGTCCAGGAAGATAAAAAAACCAAACCACCACTAACTATTGCTATTCTTGCTCCTTGGGGCCAGGGAAAAACAACCTTGATGAGGTACATAGAAAATGAATTTGACAGCATTAGAGGAACAAAACAACATAAAGTTAGTAATGAAACCGGTTCACAAACCACAATTAAAAAAGTTTTAGACTGGGCAAAAGCACCTGTAAGTAATTTTTCCAAACTTCAATATCCAACGGTCTGGTTCAATCCATGGAAATACCAAAATTCAGAACAAATATGGGCTGGTACAGCCCATGCTATTATTACCGACCTGGTAGCTTACCTGAAACCAGAAGACCAGGAAAATTTCTGGTTTAACCTAAACCTTAAAAGAATCGACCTGAATAGTTTTAAACGGAACCTGTACAAGTCTATAGTTACAGATATGTTATCCTGGAAACTGATAATACAATCACTACTTTTTCTTTTGATTCCCATTATTGCCCTAATTATATTTGCCCGATTAAATCCTGGATTTGATCCGATTATTAAATATTTAGCAGGAATAGTATCATTGGCAGGATTAACTATTCCTTCTGTAATGAAGTATATATCTGGTTTAAAGTCAAAATTGAAGGATAAGTTTACGGAGGTATTAAGAGAACCTAATTATGATAAAAAACTTGGATTTTTCCATGAAGTAGAAGATGATATGGAAAGGGTCTTTGATTTGATAATAGATGATGAAAAACCTGCAGTTATTTTCATTGATGATCTTGACAGATGTTCACCTGATAATGTTGTTGAAGTCATTGAAGCGATTAATTTGATCATTAATAGCAACTTCAGTAAGAAATGCTATTTTGTAATAGGTATGGATGCCCAGATGGTTGCTGCTTCACTTGATGAAAAATATTCATCCCTTGTAGGAAAATTCAAAAATCAAGAAAGCAGATATGGCAGCATTGGCTGGTATTTTCTTGACAAGTTTATTCAATTGCCCATATATTTGCCAGTACTCAGTCCAAATAAAAAAATGGAATTGCTATCAAAGCTGTTTAAAGAAAGTAAGGAAGAATCCCAAACAGGCCCAACAACCGAAGATCACACTTCAACTGTTGTTGAATTCATAAATGATAAGACGAATCTTCAAAAAAGGACAAAAATAAAGGAACTGATAAAGAACAATCCAGGAGTAAGGGAAACATACATAGAGGAAAGCATCAAGCTTGAAAAAGAGGACGCTCATGATATTATGGAGCAACTTGCAAAATATGCAACCTATTTAGGTTCCTCACCTCGAAGTATAAAAAGGTTTGCCAATATGTTCCGGTTTAATGACACCTACCAGGAATTGAGAGACCTGGAAGATAAAAAATATGCCAACCAGGATTCTTTGTCAAAATGGATAGTCCTATTATTGAGATACCCACAGCTTGTACGATTCATCCAATGGGAAAAAGAGGATAAAATAATTAATTCAAAAGTTCCTGAAGATAAAGCCAACAAAATTGATGAAATGATAAGTGAGTTCAATATTCCAAAACCAATTGATATTGATGATCCCAACACATTACAGAACTGGAAACTAAAAGTCGAATCTTTAGAACTTGAAGGATTCGATTGGCTCAAAGAAGATGATTTGATTAAAATCCTTACTAAGTTCAATGATGAGAAAAGCAGACTGATAAATGCTATTGAGTGTAATGTTTGGTAGGAAAATAAGTATTTCATTAAGATCTGTATAAATTGAATATATTTGCTCTTTAATTTTTATCAAACCAATATGTCTTTATTCCAGGCATCCGTATTGAAGAAATACTTAAAAGAGCAGGACAAACAGCCTGTCAATGAAGCTTACGAAAAGTATAAGACATATTTTTTCAATCCTGACATCCAGCAAAACATCCGTGATAGCAAAGAAGAACAATTCCAGGAAGGATTCTTACGCGAGTTATTTGTCAATATATTTGGATATACAATCAATCCCGATCCCGATTATAATCTAACAACCGAATACAAAAACGAAACCGGTTCCAAAAAAGCAGACGGGGCTGTCCTGCAAGAAGGAAAGGCAATTGGTGTAATAGAACTCAAATCCACCAAAACAAAAGATCTTGAATCAATCCGCCAGCAAGCATTTGATTATAAAGCCAATCAATCGGAATGTGTGTATGTGATCACATCAAATTTTGAAAAACTCCGGTTCTATATCAATAATGCGGTTGACTTTGAAGAGTTCGATCTCTTCAACATCACCCTTAACCGGTTTGAATTACTATATCTATGTCTGCACCAAAATAATATCTTCAACAACCTGCCACTTAAAATTAAAGAAGAATCCGTTGTTGAGGAAGAAGTAATAACCAAAAAGATTTACGCCGATTATTCACTATTCAAAAGGGAACTTTACCAGGATTTAATCAATAAAAACCTAAACCTGCCGTTATTTGAAGGCAAAGAAGAAGCAGAGATCAAACTATTACTCTTTAAAAAATCCCAAAAGCTGCTCGACCGTTTCCTGTTTATCTTTTTTGCCGAAGACAAAGGATTACTCCCACCCAATTCCATCCCTGAGATCATCAAACAATGGGAGCAACTTAAAGACCTCGACGCATATGCTCCTTTATATGAAAGGTATAAAAAGTATTTCAGTCATTTAAATGAAGGATGGAAAGGTAAAAAGTATGAAATCTATGGATACAATGGCGGATTATTTTTACCTGACGAAGTCCTAAGTTCCATTGCAATCGATGATGAACTCCTGAAACATCATACCAACATACTATCTGCCTATGATTTTAATACAGATGTTGATGTAAACATACTTGGCCACATCTTTGAGAACAGCCTGAACGAAATTGAAGAAATTACTGCCCAGCTGGAAGGTCAGAAAACTGATTCAAAAAAATCCAAAAGAAAAAAGGACGGTGTTTACTACACACCCAAATATATCACCAAATACATTGTAGATAATACTGTTGGTAAACTTTGTGAAGAAAAAAAGAAAGAACTTGAAATATCTGATGAGTTCTATTCTGATTCAAAGCGCAGGAGCCGAAAACGAATTGAAAACCTGGATAAATATCGTCAATGGCTTTTAGAACTTACCATTTGCGACCCTGCATGTGGTTCTGGCGCATTCCTAAACCAGGCACTTGAATTTTTAATCAATGAACATCGTTACCTCGACGAATTAACAGCAAAATACCACAATACACCATTAGTCCTAACTGAAATAGAAAATACTATTCTCGAAAACAATTTGTATGGTGTGGACATCAACGAAGAAAGCATTGAAATTGCCAAACTCTCCCTGTGGCTTCGTACTGCTCAAAAAGGCCGTAAACTAACAACCCTGTCCAACAACATAAAATGTGGCAACTCCTTAATTGATGATCCTGAGGTTGCCGGCGACAAGGCTTTTAATTGGAACATGGAATTTCCTAATGTGTTTACTAATGGAGGATTTGATGTGGTTATTGGGAATCCGCCTTATGTAAGGCAAGAACTGTTTAAAGACATTAAGCCATATTTACAGAAACATTTTGAATGCTACAATAGTATTGCTGATTTATATACCTATTTTATTGAAAAAGGCATTAGAATTATTCGCGATCAAGGTAAATTTTCTTTTATACTTCCTAATAAATTCATGAGAGCTAAATATGGTAATGAAATTAGGTCTGTTATACTTGCCGGTACAAATATTGAATTAATATTTGATTTTGATGACTTTCCAGTATTTGATGATGCAACTACATATCCAATAATTTTTATTTTTTCAAATAGGCCGAAACAGAAAATATTCTTCTATTCTGCAATAAATAAAAGGGTTGATACTTCTGACTCAATTTCAACTTTAGAGCAGTTAAAATATAAAGTTAAACGTTCTTCATTAATATCAGACAGTTGGAATTTTGTAAATATTGAAACAAATGTTTTGTTGGATAAACTCACTTCTCAATCCTACACACTAAAAAAATATGTTAGTAATAAAATATTTAGAGGTGTATCTACTGGATGCAATGAAGTTTTTATTGTAAATGAAGAAACTAAAAATAAACTTAACAATTCTCACAACCTACAGAAAATACTAATGGGAAAAGAGGTTAAAAGGTATACTGCTGAATTTCAGAACTTATACCTTCTTTTTTTACCATGGGAATACGATATTAATAGCGATGAAAAAATAAAGGAATATTTATATAATAATAAAGATAAATTAGAAAAAAGACCAGAAGTAAAAGAAGGACGTTTTAATTGGTGGTGTTTAAGTCGTTACGGGAGTAAAAATTCTCATTTATTATCTCAACCAAAAATTATTTATCCAAGAATAAATAGTAGATGTAATTTTTTTATTGATGAAACAGGCGAGTTTAGTTTATCTGATAATAATTTTTTCATCAGCACTGGGAGTAAAGCTCTATTAGCATTGCTTAATTCTTCGCTTACATTTTTCTATTTAAAAAACAATTGTAGTACCTTACAAGGAGGTTATTGGGATTTCAGAAGACCATTCATTGAAAAAATCCCTATACATAAAAAGTTATCAATTTTTGAAAATGAATTAGATTTAATGGCTTCTTCTGAACTTTTAGTTTCCTCAAATTTACAATCTCTAATTGCTGATGTTTTGTGCTTTATTAAATCCAAGTTTAATCTAATAAAGCCCAGTAAAAAACTCCAAACCTGGCACGAATTAGATATTAAAGACTTTTTAAAAGAACTCAAAAAAGCCAAAGTGCAACTCAGCCTTTCAGAAGAAGCCGATTGGATGCAATATTTTAACGAACAAAAACAAAAAGCCCAGGATTTAAAATCAGAAATTGATCGCATCGATAAAGAAATCGACCAAATGGTTTATGAATTATATGGGTTAACGGAAAATGAAATTAAGATAGTTGAAGAATCAACAAAATGAAAAGTTCAAGCAAATGAAAAATATTTTATTGGTAATTATTTTATACAGTGTTTTATCAAGTTGTTTATATGCCCAGGCAAATTGGAAAAATTATAAAAAAGATTCATTAGGAGTGGAGATCATCGCACTCAACAAGAAAAGGGAAAGCTATAATCCAAACGTAAAAGATAAAGACTTTATAAATTCTGATTTTTTCAGTAAGTACGATTTAAACAAATATTTTTTTCTTGAGGATATTTATAACAATGTTTTCTATATCCATAACAACACATTTTTTTCTTTAACAGAAGGAATTGTATATATTGATACTGTTATCAATGCTGATATTATTGATAAATACTATGAAAAATCTATAAATGACACACAAATCATTATCGAAAGCGCTTTAAATAAAGACGGAGCGCCAAATTATGATTATAAAGAATATGCTGGATTATGGTATTTGCGAGATCCTGAAGAAACTAGAATTATTTTTGTAGATTCAAGGGAGAATGTATGGGCGACTCATAAAAATGGATTATATTATTACTCTGAAGGAAAATGGAAGTTATTCAATAATTTAAATGGACTTCCACATAATAAAATTGTTGGGATTTACGAGAATACAAATAAAGATAGTAGTATATGGATAATTACAAAGAGTGGTTATAATGTTTATAATACAGCAATAGCTCAATATGTTAATAGCAGTGAATGGCTGATACATGATAAAAAAACCGGATTATATGGAAATCCCGGTATACCTAAATTTGATACAGAAGGAAATCTTTGGATTGCATTACTGCCAGCTAAAGGATTTGCAAAATTTGATGGTACCAGGTGGATTCATTATCAAAAAAAGAATGGCTTGCCGGGTAAACCCATTTGTCCCTATTTAGGTCAACCTAATTTTCTGATTGATAAAAATGGCGGATTATGGTATTTAATAGCAGATGGGTATGGGAGCTTAAAAGGTAAGAGAAGAGTAGCCCACTATAGTAATGAAGAATGGAAGTTTTATGATGATAATGCTGTTAGGTCATATGTTGAAAATTTTAATATGCACGAGGATGATAAAGGAAATATCTGGTTTTATGGTCATAAATGTTTTATTGTTTTTGATGGGGAAAAATTTAAGAAATATAAAACGAAATTCACCGGGGCAGATGAATCTTTTGAAGATAATAATGGTGCGTTGTGGCTAAGTTCAATTCATGGTTTAGCAAGAATAAAAAATGAGCAAATAACAGATTATACAGATTCATTAGATTTTTTACCCATTGAAAAATCGAAACTCAGCAAGGCATCATGGGTCATGAAGGATTATGGGCAAATATTTGAAGATAGTCAAGGGGCAATTTGGTTAGTTAGATTAGCACTAATAAGAAAATATGAAAGTGAAATGATTTATTTGGATCATACAACAGTGACTGAAGTAGGATGGATTTACAGATTTAAAGATGATAAATGGGAAACATTTAATTTACCTGATAATAAAGGATTATCAATTTTTGAAGATAGTCATGGTAATATCTGGATTGATTCACAGAGATATATTTATAAATATTCTTATTAAATAAACAAAGTAAATTTATTATGGCCCCCGTTGGCGTTCGGCTCCAGCCGTGTGCCCACTGGTTCAAGTCTTCCTGCCCAGCCTCGAGTGCCAGCATGACTTGGACCTCTGCATTGGACTTAATAAACAGTCCTTTATTACCAAAACATAACAACCATTGAAATGATGAATGTAAGAATTATAATTACTCCTAAAATCACTATGGTATAAAATTGCTTACTATAATTCCCCTGTTGGCGCTCGGCTCCAGCCGAGTGTCAAATCTATTCCCTGTCAGCCTAAGGAGTCACACCTCAAGCGTGACGTCTCTTCCGAAGGAATGCCTTTGGTAGAAGACCCAGTCAGGCTGAGAAAGTGACTTAATGAGCCTTTCAACCTGAAACGTAAATTACCCACAGCACGTATAACCATCCAGTGTCGATAGCAACAACATGAACCTCCTTTCATTTTGATACGATCGAGAATTTATTTAAACAGAAGAAGTGATTCAATTAATAGAGGTATGGCTTTTGATCAAGCCAGATGAAAAGAACAATAGATAATTGAATCAATGAAGCCTGATCCTTTTCTATGATCAGGCTTTTTTTATTGTGCCAATCCCTTTTGCTTTAAGCATCCTTGATCGTCATATTTTGGTTCAGGATTAAATAATGAATACCGCTAAAAAATATTTTGGCTGATTTCTGCCATGTTTTTCATATTTTCTGATATTACATTTGTAACATGAACTTTAACCAAAATAGAATAAAACAATACTACACGTTCTTTTAATCCTTTAATTAATTATTAATAAACCTAATTATTAACCAAAAAAACAGGAGGTTATCATGAAAGCAACAAAAATTGTAATGATCGTCGCATTAATGGCTTTTGTAGCCATGGCTTATGCAGATGTTGATCCGGGACCTAATTCATTGTCCATTAAAATTTCATTAAAAGCTGCAAAACAAGACCGTGGGCTTGTTCATGCTATTTATCAGCAAGTTGACCCGAGGGCATTATTGCAAGGTGATCAAGTCTTGTACACTGCCAAAGTGAAATACCGTAAGGTTACTTTTGTAATATACGGAAAGTACAAAGAATGGGTGAAGTTTTTCTGGATGGATCCATCTGATGATGCTAAGGAGAAAGCTCCTAAGAATTACAACGATCAACCGCTTTTTAAGTCGGCAAAATGATGAAAAGGGAAAGCCCATCTGAAAAGATGGTTTTTTTTTATTCCAGGCTCAATCTAACATGAGGACGTTTACATCCCCCTCTGCTTTAAGCGTCCACGCTTAAAGATTCTACTCTTCCCCCAATGGTTCAAGTCTTCCTGCCCAGCCTCGCGTGCCAGCATGACTTTATCCACCTGCATTAATCCCCCTCTCCTTCAGGAGAGGGCTGGGGTGAGGTAAAAAAACCGACAGAGTTTAACCCCCATCGGTTTATAAAGTAGGGCAATTTAAGAAAGGAAAAGAATAAACCTAATTATTAACCAAAACCAATTAAGGAAAGACACCCTACTTCAAAGTCTTTATTTATAATGAATGATTTGTTTTAGCTTATTAGGCAACAAATATACAAAATCTTTCGATACGAGTTAAACTTTTAGTTTTTTTGTCTCAGTTTCCCCATTTCAATAAATCTTAACAAATACCCTTGCCGTCGGTCAGTCAGGCTGAGGAGTCACGCCTCAAGCGTGACGTCTCGAAGCCCCCATTTCCACAAATATCCCTTATATTACACCTGCAACTTTGATTAAAAACTAATCATTATGAAACCCACCATCGGCAAACGGGCAGCTATAAACAATAATAAACCAGAAAAGCAACCTCCACCGGAAAACAAAGAAGACTTTGTAATGATTACCCATGATGAAAGGACTAAGTATTTTCCTGATGCTATTGTTTTCCTGAGTGTGGCTGTAATATCACAAGAGGAATTAGACAAGATTAACACTGAAGAAGAAAGATAAGTCTATTGCTTGTTAGATTAATTTATAATAATTTATTGCCCTAAATAAGCTTTTAAAAGTTTACTCCTGGAAGTGTGCTTAAGTCTACGTATGCCCTTTTCTTTAATTTGTCGAACTCGTTCTCGTGTAATGTCAAACTTCGCACCTATTTCCTCAAGGGTAAGACCATGTGGCATTCCAATACCATAATATAAATTGATTACATTCCTTTCCTTTTTTGTAAGGGTTGCCAGTGATCTATGAATTTCTCTCGCCAATGACTCCCTCATTAGAGTATCGTCGGTATGTGGTGTATCATCCGAAACAAATACATCGAGGAATTTTGTTTCATCATCCTGTCTTAAAGGTGCATCCATCGAAATACAACGAGTGGTTATTTTTTTGGCTGCATCTATCTTGTAATACGGCATTTCAAGTTTTTCAGCGATTTCTTCTGCAGAAGGGGTTCGCTCAAGTTCCTGCTCTAATTTAGAGGTAGCTTTCTTAATCTTATTTAATGAGCCAACCTGATTCAAAGGCAGTCTGATTATTCTTGATTGCACAATGAGAGCCTGCATAATTGATTGCCTGATCCACCAAACTGCATAAGAGATAAACTTAAAACCACGGGTTTCATCAAACCTTTTAGCGGCTTTAATTAATCCGAGATTTCCTTCATTAATCATGTCGGGTAAACTCAGGCCTTGATTTTGGTACTGTTTAGCAACCGATACAACAAAACGCAGGTTTGCTTTCACCAGTTTTTCAAGTGCCAGATGATCTCCTTGTTTTACCTTTTGAGCTAATTGAACTTCCTCATCCGCAGTTATTAACTCCTCTTTTCCAATATCTTGCAAGTATTTATCAAAGGAGGCGGTTTCACGATTTGTAATAGATTTGGTTATCTTTAGTTGCCTCATTACACTAATAAATTAACTTAAGTGGTTGAATATCTAATGCTTAAAATCTGAGGGAAAAAGTACACAAATGTACGATATTTTTTTATATTGTACTTGCAACTTTGATCACATTCTAATCAGATGAATCCCACCATCGGCAAACGGGCAGGCATAAACCAGCGGACTGTAGAAAAGAAACTTTCTGCATCCCCCAAATGGCGCAAGCTTCCGCTTGTGCCTACTTTGTTTACTCTACTCTCGATAAGCTCTCCATTTCTCCTTTTCAGGATGAGCTGCCATAAAAATTAATCCCTTCACTATTGCATGAATTTAAAATTTGAACTAATTTGGCTGTCCCATTTTCAAATATGAAACATACGGTCAAAACATTTCGTAAACTTCTCCTAATTAACAAAGCGCATTTTATTCCTGTTTTTAACTTTGTTGGTATGTAATTGGAAAAGAGTTCCTGATATAGACTAGTACAGCGTTCTTAATATAATATTGCAAATAGAAATATTTTTGTATCTTTGGCAAAAAAACATGAGGTTAAGCCAAAGAGCAAAGATAAGTATTTCTGCAAAAGATAAATCAGAATTAACGCG
>JAUVJI010000053.1 GCA_030596605.1 Bacteroidales bacterium | reverse complement strand
CTTTGTTTTTGTGTTTTTGAGCATACACCTAAATAGGTGAAAAAACACGAGACCTGCAAGTGATTGCAGGTCTTATTTTTCAACAACTTATCGTTTACTATTAATAATTCCTTGCGGAATTAAGGAGTCTTAGAAAATCTTTGACTGTTTCGATATTTAAGTATATTTGCGCCCTAAAATTAATTTTAGATAAAGTAAAAGTCAGAATATTATCATGGTAAACCAAAATAAAAACATTGGATTAATAGGAGCTGGTGCGTGGGGTAAGAATCACCTAAGAAACTTAAATAATCTTGGGGTTTTGAAGTGCGTCCTTGAGTCATCAAACGATATAATCAACCAAAGGAAAAAGGAATTCCCTGATGTTGAATATGTTCGAGATTTAGATTCTTTTCTCAAAAAGAAGGAGATAAAGGGCGTTGTTATTGCTGCTCCTGCTGAGACACACTATGATTTGACAAAAAAATGTCTTCTAGCGGGTAAAGACGTTCTTGTTGAAAAACCATTAGCCTTAAAGGTTGAAGAAGGAAAGGAACTGATCAAGATTGCTTCTGACAATAAGCGTATATTAATGGTAGGGCATATTCTTCAATACCATTCAGCAGTGATTAAGCTTAAAGAAATGGTTGATAGTGGAGATTTAGGCAAGATTCGTTACATTTATTCAAACAGGTTAAATATTGGGAAACTGAGAACCGAAGAAAATGTACTTTGGAGTTTCGCACCGCATGATATTTCGTTGATAATTATGTTGATGGACGGGGAGGAGCCCCTTAAGGTGGAAGCCCACGGAGGTTCTTATATAAATAAAGATATTTATGACACCACCATGACTTCCATAGAGTTTAAAAATGGGATTAAGGGTCATGTGTTTGTTAGTTGGTTGCATCCATTTAAAGAGCAGAAACTGGTTGTGGTTGGATCAGAGAAAATGGTTGTTTTTGATGATGTAAGCAAAGAAAAGCTATTTATTTATTCTCACAAGATTAAATGGCAAAAGGGAAAAATACCTATAGCTGAAAAAGTTGATTATACTACTGTTGATCTTGAATTACTTCAACCATTGGAAGAAGAGCTTAAACACTTTATTGATTGTATGAAGACCAGAAAGATACCAAAAACTGATGGTAAAGAAGGATTAACCGTTTTGAAGGTGCTGGAACAGGCGCAAAATAAACTATAGATAAATGATTACTAAATGAAAGAAAAATATTTTATACACGAGAGTGCCTATGTCGATGATAATGTTGAAATAGACGAGGGAACGAAAGTTTGGCACTTTTCTCATGTACAAGGTGGGACGAAGATTGGCAAAAATTGTTCTCTTGGTCAAAATGTGAATATTGGAAATAATGTAGACATTGGGAATAATGTAAAGATTCAGAATAATGTCTCTGTTTACGAGGGTGTTGAACTTGAAGATTATGTTTTTTGCGGGCCATCAATGGTATTTACAAACATATTAAATCCGCGGAGCGAATTTCCACAGAGGGGCTCTGAATTTTATATTAAAACTATTGTAAAGAAAAGTGCTTCACTCGGTGCAAATTCGACAATAGTTTGTGGAAATACAATTGGTAAATACGCTCTTGTTGGGGCCGGGGCGGTTGTTACCAAAGACGTCCCTGATTATGCTATGGTGGTTGGAGCTCCTGCTCATATCAAGGGCTGGATGTGCGCTTGTGGTAATAAATTATCTTTATCAGTAGCAAGCGGTTCTAAAGAATCTGCCAAATGTAGCAAATGTGGAAGGGAATACAATAAAATTGAAAACAAAGTAAAACAAATTTAAAATTTTATAAAATGCAGTTTATTGATTTAAAATTTCAGCAACAAAGAATAAAAGATAAAATTGATGCAAACATTCAAAATGTTCTTGCACATGGAAAATATATTCAAGGGCCTGAAGTAAAAGAACTGGAAGCAAAGTTGGCTGATTTTGTTGGAGTAGAGTATGCAATTGGTGTATCCAGTGGCACTGATGCATTGCTAATGCCTTTAATGGCCTATAATGTAAAGCCCGGTGATGCCATATTTACTGTTCCGTTTACATTTATTGCAACCGCTGAAGTTGTGAAGTTATTAGGAGCTACTTCTGTGTTTGTTGATATAGAGCCGGATACGTTCAATATGGATGTTGAAAAGCTGGAGCAGACAATTATTAAGGTGAAAAATGAAGGCAAGCTTAATCCAAAAGGAATAATACCCGTAGACCTTTTCGGGCAACCGGCCGATTATGACGAGATTAACACCATTGCTAAAAAGCATGGGCTATTTGTTCTGGAAGATGCTGCTCAGGGATTTGGCGGAACATACAAGGGTAAAAAGGCATGTTCGTTAACAGATGTTGGTGTTACAAGTTTTTTCCCGGCCAAGCCCTTAGGAGCGTATGGTGATGGTGGAATGTGTTTTACGAACAATAAGGATCTCTATGATAAATTGATCTCAATAAGAGTCCATGGGCAGGGTACGAATAAATATGATAATGTCAGGGTGGGAATAAACGGTAGGCTTGATACATTAATGGCGGCAATTCTATTGGCTAAATTTGAAATATTTGATGAAGAAATCGGCTTGCGACAAGATGTAGCAAAGAGGTATAGCGACAATCTGAAAGATTTTGTAACTACACCGTATGTTAAGGATCATAACATCTCAGCCTGGGCGCAATATTCTGTATTGCACAACGATAAAGAAAAAATAATGTCCGGATTAAAGGAAGATGGAATTCCTGTTGCAGTATATTATCCCAAACCTTTACATCTCCAGGATGCTTTTGTTGATTTGGGATACAAATTTGGAGACTTTCCAATTAGCGAAGACGTTGCAGCTAAAATTTTTAGTATTCCATTTCATCCCTACTTATCTCATCAGGATCAGGATCTTGTGATAGGCAGCATTAAAAAACATGTTTAAATAATAAAATTCAATGCAACAAAATTTCCTCACTATTGTAATAATTCAGTAGTGAGGTTTTTTATTTAACAATTAAATATTTTGATGATGAGTATTTATGATAAACTTATTGATAAAAAGACAAAACTTTCATTAGTTGGTTTAGGGTATGTTGGTTTACCCATTGCTTTGGAATTTTCTAAGAAGCTTTCTGTGGTTGGTTTTGATATTAGCGAGCAACGGGTTGACATGATGAATAATAAAAAGGACCCCAGTAACGAACTTTCTGCAGAAGCGTTTGATAATTGCGATATAGTTTTTACAACAAATCCTGAAGATTTAAAAGAAGCTTCATTTCATATATTGGCGGTGCCCACTCCAATAGATTCTCATAATATGCCTGATTTGTCCCCATTAATTTCTGCGACAAAAACGGTTGCCAAGGTATTGAAAAAGGGAGACTATGTTGTTTATGAATCAACAGTTTACCCGGGTGCAACTGAAGAAGATTGTATTCCCATATTGGAGGATCTGTCTGGCCTAAAATACATCAGAGATTTCAAAGTAGGATATTCTCCTGAGCGAATCAACCCTGGCGACAAGGTGAATACACTGTCAACGGTTGTGAAAATTGTTTCAGGTTGCGATGATGAATCTCTTGAAAATATTGCCAAAATATATGAATTAGTTGTTAAGGCCGGTGTTCATAAGGCGCCAAATATGAAAGTTGCTGAGGCGGCCAAAGTAATTGAAAATACACAAAGAGATGTTAATATTGCCTTCATGAACGAGCTTTCTATTATATTTAGCAGAATGGGAATCAACACCTTTGATGTACTTGAGGCTGCCGGAACAAAATGGAATTTTTTAAATTTCTATCCTGGCCTGGTTGGAGGTCACTGCATTGGGGTTGATCCTTATTATTTGGCATACAAGGCAAAAGAATACAGGTATCATCCGCAAATCATCAATTCGGGAAGGTTTGTTAATGACTCTATGGGATTTTATATTGCCAAACAATTAGTTAAAAAGCTGATTGAGAAGGGTAAAAAGATTTTAAATACTAAAGTTCTTGTAATGGGAGTTACATTTAAAGAAAATGTAAGCGACCTTCGAAATTCCAAAGTAGCAGATTTGATTAATGAATTAAAATCATATGGAGTACTGGTAGAAGTAACCGACCCTTTCGCCTCACAAGAGGAAGTTAAAAGGGAATATGGGTTTGATCTCACTGACGACATCGCTGATGATTATAACGCTGTTGTAGTTGCTGTTGCACATGATGATTATGTAAAGTTAGACGAAGTTTATTTCAAATCCATAACATCAAAAAATGCTGTTTTGGTGGATGTTAAAGGCATTTTCAGAAATAAGATAAATGATTTAACATACTGGAGTCTGTAAATTATGTAAAATGAAAATTCTTGTTACAGGTGGCACCGGCTATATTGGTTCACATACAGTTGTTGAACTGCAACAAAATGGTTACGAGGTTATAATTATTGATAATCTGTCAAATTCTTATTTGAGTGTTGTTGATAACATTGAAAAAATAACCGGAATTAAACCGGTATTTGAGCAAATTGATTTACGGGACGAAACCAAGACGAATGAGTTTTTTAAGAAAAATCAAAATATAGCCGGAATTATCCATTTTGCTGCATTAAAGTCGGTGGGCGAATCTGTTGAAAAACCGCTTGATTATTACCAAAATAATATTTTATCACTAATTAATATTTTAAAAGGGCAAATTGAATTCAAGATTAATAATTTTGTTTTTTCATCATCATGTACCGTTTATGGACAACCAGATGAATTGCCGGTAACCGAAAGTGCCCCTATTAAAAAAGCGTTATCCCCATATGGCCATACAAAGCAGATTTCTGAGGAGATCATAAAAAATACCAGCAGTAATGCGAACATTAACGGTATTTTATTAAGATATTTTAATCCCATAGGCGCTCATGAATCTGTCCATATTGGAGAACTTCCCATTGGGACGCCAAATAATCTCGTGCCATTTATTACGCAAACGGCAATAGGAAAGAGAGAGATGCTTAAGATATTTGGAAGCGATTATAATACTCCGGATGGAACTGCAATCAGGGATTACATTCATGTAACCGACTTAGCTAAGGCCCATGTTGTTGCGATAGGCCGGCTTATAAATAAAAAAAACAGGGAAAAGACAGAGGTATTTAATCTTGGAACAGGAAATGGGTTTTCTGTTTTGGATGTAATAAAATCATTTGAAAAGATATCCGGTCTGAATTTAAATTATAAATTTGTGGATAGGCGATCCGGTGATATTGAACGGGTTTGGGCTGATACAACCTTTGCAAATAAAGAACTTGGTTGGATAGCAGAAAAAAATCTTGATAAAATGATGCTATCGGCCTGGAAATGGGAGCAAGCTCTTGAACAAGTAAAAAGAAACAAGTAAAAAAAGTTTAATGAAAAAGATATTGATAACAGGCGGTGCAGGTTTTATCGGATCACATGTTGTTAGGTTGTTTGTAAAGAAGTATCCGGAATATTTAGTTGTTAATTTAGATAAGCTAACTTATGCCGGAAACCTTGAGAACTTAAAAGATGTCGAAAATCAATCTAACTATAAATTTATCAAAGGCGATATTGTCGACACGAATTTTGTTCAGCAGATTTTTAAGAAGGAACAGTTTGATGGAGTGATCCATTTGGCAGCAGAATCTCATGTCGACCGTTCCATTTCCAATCCAATGGAGTTTGTCTATACAAATATTGTTGGGACGGTAAATCTCTTAAATGCAGCGAGAGAAGAATGGAAGGATCAATTAGAAAACAAAAAATTCTATCACATTTCAACTGATGAAGTATATGGGGCGCTTGGTGATTCAGGATATTTTACCGAAGAAACGGCATATGATCCACATAGCCCATATTCTGCATCAAAGGCCAGCTCTGATCATCTTGTGAGAGCATACCATGATACATTTGGATTGCCGGTTGTGATTTCCAATTGTTCAAATAATTATGGTTCATTTCAGTTCCCCGAAAAGCTTCTACCACTTTTTATTCATAACATTCGAAACAACAAACCCTTACCTGTTTATGGGAAAGGAGAAAATGTAAGGGACTGGCTTTATGTTGAAGATCATGCATCAGCTATTGATCTTGTCTTTCATAAAGGGAAAATTGGGGAAACATATAATATTGGCGGAAACAATGAATGGAAAAATATTGATTTGATCAAAAAGCTATGTGGCATTATGGATAACAAATTGGGTAGAGAAACTGGTGCCTCGGAGAAATTGATAACTTTTGTAAAAGATCGGGCCGGCCACGATTTAAGGTATGCTATTGATTCCTCAAAAATTCAAAAGGAATTGGGATGGAAACCATCTCTGAATTTTGGAGAGGGATTAGAAAGAACAGTTGCCTGGTACCTGGAAAATAAACAATGGCTTGAGCATGTAACTTCTGGCGAATATCAAAAATATTATGAAGAACAGTATGTGAAACGTGAAAAGTGACTCCTCAATCAATCATCAATCGGGTAATGAGGCGCTTCCCGTCTCCATTTCCCGATCAACCTTTTTAACCAGCCCCTGAAGAACATTTCCCGGCCCAACTTCAATAAATGTGGTTGCACCGTCAGCAATCATATTCTGAACAATTTGTCTCCATCTAACCGGAGAAGTTAACTGAGAGATTAAATTTTTCTTGATTATATCAGGGTCGGAAACCGCGGTTGCATTAACATTTTGATATATCGGGCATATTGCTTTATGAAAGAGTGTGTTGTTGATAGCTTCAGCAAGTTCGGCTCTGGCAGGTTCCATCAGGGGAGAATGAAATGCCCCACCCACCTTCAAGGGTAATGCTCTTCGCGCCCCGGCTTCTTTCAGTTTTTCACAAGCTTCATTAATTCCTTCTATAGATCCTGAAATTACAAGTTGGCCGGGACTGTTATAATTAGCCGGCACGACAATTTCATTTATACCATTAAGTGTTTCTTCTACAATGTTATCTTCAAGACCTATTATTGCTGCCATGGTAGAGGGTTTTGCCTCACATGCTTTTTGCATAGCCATTGCCCTGGCAAATACCAGCCTTAATCCATCGTCAAATGACAAAGTATTATTTGCTACGAGTGCAGAAAACTCTCCCAATGAATGGCCGGCGACCATGTCCGGTTGAAATTTTTCTCCCAAAACCTTTGCCAGGATTACGGAGTGTAAAAATATGGCAGGTTGTGTCACTTTGGTTTGCCTAAGCTCTTCTTCAGAGCCGTCAAACATAATATCAGTGATTTTAAATTTTAGTATTTCGTTTGCGGAATTAAATAGTTCTTTGGCTAATGCCGACTTTATATACAAGTCTTTTCCCATTCCGGTGAATTGGGCTCCTTGTCCCGGAAACACAAATGCTTTCATATTTTTAAAATATAATCAGGGGCAAAAATAGTGAAATAAAAATATTTTCATTTTGGGAAAATACATTACTTTTGCCCCTTGTTTTGAAATCCAAGATGTTTTCTAATTTAGAGGAGCTAATGCAAAAATATAACCTGATCACAAAAATTATTATCATCCTGTTTGCTTTTACAGCAATTTTATCATCCTGTGTTCCTATTAAGAAACAGATATATCTTCAAACCAGGCAGGATACATCAAAAGCAGTATTTGTAAATGATAAATATGAGGATTACAGATTACAGCCGGGAAATAATTTACACGTACAAATTCGTAGTATAGATAGAGAATCCTATGAGTTTTTTAATTTAGCGGAAACAGGTAATATTTATTATGATGCTGCCATTTATTTGAATAGTTATTCCGTTAATGATTCCGGTTATGTAGAATTGGCCTTTTTGGGGAAGATATATGTAAATAATTTAACCATTGAAGAAACTAAAGAGTTAATTCAATCCAAAATTGATGAATACTTAAAAATGACCATGGTAATTGTGAAACTGGTTAACTATAATGTTACACTAATTGGGGAAGTTGATAGACCCGGACAATACAAAGTATATCAGGATAGGATAAATATTTTTGAGATGATTTCAATGGCAGGAGACCTGACCATATATGCCAAAAGAGATGATATAGTTCTGGTACGTAAAACTAAGACGGGATCACAAATGCATCATATTGATTTGTTAGATGAAGATTTATTAGAGTCTAAATTTTATTATCTAATGCCCGATGATCTAATTTATATAAAACCTGTAAAAGGAAAGAATTTTGCGTTTACTTCATTTCCATATACACTCGTTATTTCATCAATTTCTTTGGGACTCGCATTATTTGCTATATTTAAATAAACAAGATAAAAAGTGGAAAACATCCAAAATATACCTCAGCAACAAGAAGAATCATTTGATTATAAAGCACTATTCTTTAAGCTATACAGGTACTGGTACTTTTTTGTATTAACTGTATTTATTGCACTATTAATTTCTTTTTTATTTAATAAATATACAAAGCCAATTTATGAAGTGCACTCTACGATCTTAATTAAAGATGACAGGGCTTCAATGGATGCGCAGACATTGATGGGGTTTGGATTCAGGGGTAATCAGCAGAATGTTAACAACGAAATAGGTAAATTGCAGTCATATACCCTTGTGAATATGGTGGTAAGGGAACTGGATTTGGGTATTTCGTATTTTCAGGAAGATAATTTTATTACAACAGAACTTTATAAAGACTGCCCTTTTAAAATCATTGTTGACTCTACTTTTCCACAGCCTATCAATATAAAGTTTAAATTATCCATTCAATCCAATCAAACTTATAAACTTGAGGCTGAAGGTAAAGGGGTTAGCCTTTATGATTTTAGTAAATTTGAAACAATTGAAAATCAGGCTGATGCAAAAAATTTAAATATCAGTATCGACAGTACCTTCAATTTTAGCCGGTTTCTAATAAGCAATAATTATAGATTTAAAGTTATTTTAACCGATCTGTACAATCCTGAAACCCATAATGGTAAGAATTATTTTTTTGTGTTCAACGAAATTGATAAACTAACTAATGGATTCCGTGGCTTTACAATAGAACCCATAAAAGAAGAATCATCCATATTGAAAATTTCACATAAAGGGAATAATGTTAAAAAATCTGTTGATTTTTTAAACAAGCTTACCGAAGTCTATCTTAAAAGAAATCTTGATCAGAAAAACCGTGTTGCGGAAAACACAATATTATTTATTGACAATCAATTAAGCGAAATTAAGGATTCACTGAATTATGCAGAGCAAACTTTGCAGGATTTCAGGACGAATAAGCAGGTGATGGACCTGAATTTACAAGCTGCCCAGGTTTTTCAACAGTTTAAAGAGTTAGAGAACGAAAAGGCCATCTTGGATCTGAAATCCCAATACTATAAAACATTACAATCATATATTCTACAGAATAAAGACCTGGAAGATGTTCTAATTATTCCAACAACTATGGGTATAGAAGATCCATTATTAATACAGCTTACATCTGAATTATCAGGATATTATGCTGAAAGGGAAGAAATGTTGTTTTTTTCTAAGCCATCAAACCCAATGGTTCAGGCTATTAATAAGAAAATAGAATTAACAGAAGCCACTTTACTGGAAAATATCAACAACATAATATCAACATCCAATATTTCAATTCAGGACATTGATAAACGCATTAATATACTCGAAGGAAAGATTAGCCAATTACCATCTACACAAAGGCAATTGCTTGGGATTGAAAGAAAATTCAAACTAAGCGATGCCATGTATACTTATTTACAGCAAAAAAGATCTGAAGCGCAGATCACAAAAGCCTCTAACGAACCTGATAACGAGGTTGTTGATATTGCAAGAGATTCGGGCGGCTCTCCTGTTTTCCCAAAAAAAAGCATGAACTATATGATTGCTTTTGTTCTGGGTATAGTTTTACCTGTTGTTTACATTATTGGAAAGGATTATTTGAATGATAAGATTGTTGAACGAAAAGACGTTGAAAAAATTACCAAATTCCCAATAATAGGACACATTATTCATAGCAATAAAGATACACAGGCTGTAGTTGCAGATTCTCCAAAATCTTCCATTGCTGAGTCGTTCCGCTCTATTCGCACAAATCTTCAGTTTTTATCAAAAGGAAAGGAGAAACAAACAATCCTGATTACTTCTGACATGGTTAGCGCCGGTAAAACATTTTGTGCCATTAATCTGGCTTCTATTTTTGCATTATATGGAAAAAAAACACTCTTAATTGGTTTTGATCTTCGCAAACCGAAAATTTATAAGGACTTTGGATTAACAAATACAGAGGGTGTCAGTTCATTTTTAATCAATAAAAGTGAGTTAAAAGATATAATTCAAACCTCCCCGATTGACAATTTAGACATTGTAATGGCCGGGCCTGTTCCTCCAAATCCATCAGAACTTATTGCTTCAGAAAGGACCGATGTATTGTTTTCAGACCTTAAGAAAATATATGATTTTATTATAATTGATACACCTCCTGTTGGTTTGGTTACAGATGCCTTTTTGCTTATGAAATATACCAGCGCCAATTTGTTTATTGTCAGACAAAACTTTACAAACAAGAAAATATTTGCTTCCATTATGGGTGATATTGAACAAAGAGATATTCCCAATGTCAGCCTTCTTATAAATGATGTGAAATTATCAAGGAATTCTTATGGCTACGGCTACGGTTATGGCTACGGTTATGGTTACGGCTACGGTTACGGCTACGGTTATGGCTACGGTTATGGCTATTATTCTGATGACAAGGATTTTGAAAAAGAATCCACCGTTAAAAGAATATTTAAAAATACATAATTATCCTCTTTTTACAATAAACCAGGGATTTAACAAGGATTCACCATTATAAGATATTTCATTATTCTTTTTATAATTAGTGATACTACCACCTGCATTTTTCACTATTGCATGCCCAGCGGCAATATCCCATTCCATTGTTGGGGCAAACCTCGGATATTCATTGGCTTTTCCTTCGGCAACCATACAAATTTTTAATGAACTTCCTTTTGAAAACACCTCTATGTTTCCATGTTTATTTTTCAAAGAGTTTATATAATCTTCCGTTTCTTTTGTCATGTGTGATTTACTACCAACAATTGTGAAAATTTTATTTTTATTTTCAAGAGGTAGCTTCTTTCCATTCGAAAAATAATAATCAAAAGAAATTTCTTTTTTTGTATCATTAATATTATCAACTTTTAATGAACCCGTTTCTTTAGTGCCAAAATAAAGGGTTTTTTGTACAGGAATATATATTACGCCCATTATGGGCTTTCCGTCTTTTATTAAGGCAATATTGACTGTGAATTCACCATTCCGTTTTATGAATTCTTTTGTTCCGTCCAACGGATCGACCATCCAAAATAGTTTCCAGTTCTTTCGTGCCTTATAAGGAATAGACTTACCCTCTTCACTTAAAACAGGAATGCCGGTCCTGGCCAAATATTTATCAATAATTTCATTCGATTTTTTATCAGCTATTGTTAAAGGTGACTTATCATCTTTATACTCAACTTCAAAATCATTATTGTATATCTTAAGCGTCTCGCTACCTGCCTCAATAGAGGCCCTAATTGCTATTTCAAGTAATTCTATTAATTTCTGATCTTCCATAAGTGTTAAAAAATGTAATAGTAATATAAAATAAAAACAGCTGTAAACATGTAAATTATAGTCAAGGGAAATCCGATTTTCATATAATCTTTAAAAGAATACCCCCCGGGTCCATATACCATTAAATTTGTTTGATAACCAATTGGTGTGATGAAATTTGCCGCTGCCCCAAAAGCAACAATCAATATAAAAGGAGTTGTAGGCAATCCCAGGTTAATGGCCGCAGTTACTGAAATTGGAAATATTATTGCTGCCGCCGCTTTGTTCGTAATATAAGAGGCCAGCAGGTTTGTAATTAAAAATATTCCAAAAAGCAATCCGATTGAGCCAAAAGGTTTAAATACAGAAATAATAAAATTGGCTATTATATCGGCCATTCCTGTTTTTATCATTGCTGTTCCAAGTGCCAGGGATAATACAATGATAATGGCAAGGTTGTAGTCAATACTTTTGGGAATATCTTTAGGCGAGGTAATTTTTAGGGCCAGAATAACTATCATTAATATCATTAAGGCCATAAACAACGAAATAACCCCTAGTGCAGAAATGGTAATTGCAGCAAATAATCCACCGATTAAAATAATACTTTTATACAATTCCAGGTTTTTAAATTCGCGGATCCTTGAAATAAGATAAAAATCATTCGTATCGTTCGATCTTTTATTGAAATCATCCCCAGCCAATAGTAATAAAACATCTCCCGCTTTTAATCTGACTTTTCCAATTTTCCCGGAAATTCTTTCGCCATTTCTGTGAACAGCAAGAATGGCAGCGTCATATTTTCCCCGGAATCCGGTCTGCCTGACAGTTTTGGCGATTAATGAAGAATTATGGGATACAACAACTTCCAGAACTGCGGTATGTGATCTTCTTGAAAACATCCCAACCTGTGTTAGGGCAAGGCCTATATCTGAGTTAATCATTTCGGCAATGGTTTCGGTATCTCCTGCAAATACCAACACATCTCCTTCTTGTAAGACAACCGTTGGTGAAACTGCGGAAAGTATTTGGTTTCCCCTGGAAATTTCAACAATATATAACCCCTTAAGGTTTCTTAGCCCCGCTTCTTCAATTGTTTTACCTATAATTTTTGAATTTGATCTTATTCCTGCTTCAACTAAGTATTCCCTTGATTTTGATGAAAAATCCGACATTGCATCTTTTCGTAATGGAAGTAATTTATTTCCAAATAAAATCAGATATGCTGAACCTAAAAAAATCATTGGCAGCCCCACAAGAGTAAAATCAAATAATTCCAATGGTTCCAAGCCCGAAATAATCAACTGATCTGTTACCATTCCGTTTACAATCAGATTCGTTGATGTTCCTATTAATGTGGCACAACCTCCAAGTATGGCTGCATAAGAGAGGGGTATAAGTAGTTTGCTTGGTGCAATGTTGTTTTTTTTCCCCCAATTATGAACATAGGGCATCATGATAGCAACAAGAGGGGTGTTGTTTAAAAATGCAGAGAATCCTGCAACAACAAAAATCATTCTACCTAAAAAGCCACGATAAGTTGAGGTATTCCTGAAAAACCGGTCGAACAACCAATCAATAATATCTGTTTTTCTTATAATGTTACCAATGAGTAAGAGTAAAATAATAACAGCTATTTGCTCATTAGCCATTCCGCTTAGTATTTCTTTTGGTGTAAGAATTCCAAAAAAACCTAATATAATTACCCCTATAAAAAAAGTAAAGGCCGGCCCTATAATCTCTTTATATAGGGATATAACTATAAATACCAATACGATGGAAATTATTAGAATCTCCAAATCTTAATCTTATTTATAATGTTAGAAAAAAAGATAACTTTTATACTTGATTTTAGTAAAACAGTTCAAATTATAGGTAATCATGGCATAAATCAATTGATAAAAATTATCTAAATTTGCGCCTCAAAATTAATCAAATCATATTGATAAATTGAGAATGAAAAAACATGACAACAATATATATCCTGTTTTTAACAAAATATTAAAACGAGGAGACAAAGAAAAACTTTTAAGACAGAAGTCAAAAGTGATCTGGATGACAGGATTGTCGGGAGCCGGTAAAACCACCATAGCCAAGTATTTGGACGAAGAATTATACAAGAGTGGTTATATTGCACAAATACTTGATGGTGATAATATTCGGTCAGGTATCAATAACAATCTTACATTTACGGGTGAAGACAGGTATGAAAATATTAGGAGGATAGCCGAAGTTTCCAAGCTTTTTATGAACTGCGGAATTATCATTATTAACAGCTTTATAAGCCCCACCGAAGAAATTCGTGAAATGGCTCTGGAGATAATTGGCCAGGATGATTTTATCGAAGTATATATTAATGCACCTTTAAATATATGCGAAAAAAGAGATGTAAAGGGTCTATATGCCAGGGCAAGAAAAGGTGAAATAAAAAACTTTACCGGAATTGACTCTCCTTTCGAACAACCATTAAATGCGCACATTGAAGTTCGTACAGATAAACAGTCGGTTAAAAAGTCTGTAAAGCAAATTATGGAATATTTGTTACCATTGATTGAATTTGGAGAAAACTAAAATTTCCTTTCTGTTATGAAGAAATATAATATTAACCACCTAAGAGAACTTGAATCAGAATCTATATTTATCATGCGGGAAGTGGCGGCCCAGTTTGAAAAACCTGCATTGCTGTTTTCCGGAGGGAAAGATTCAATTGTCATGGTACACTTGGCTCGAAAAGCATTTTGGCCTGCTAAAATCCCCTTTCCTTTATTTCATATTGATACCGGCCACAATTTTGAAGAAACCATCATTTTTAGGGATGAACTGGTTAAAAAAATCGGAGCACAGCTAATTGTAGGATCGGTTCAGGAATCTATTGATAAAGGACGTGTGGTTGAAGAAAAAGGATTCGATGCCAGCCGGAATCTATTACAGACAGTAACGCTCCTGGATGCTATCGAAAAAAATAAATTTGATGCTGCTCTTGGCGGTGGCCGCAGGGACGAAGAAAAGGCAAGGGCAAAAGAACGCTTTTTTTCTCACCGTGATGAGTTTGGCCAGTGGGATCCAAAAAATCAACGTCCTGAATTATGGAATATTTTTAATGGTAAAAAAAATATGGGCGAAAACTTTCGGGTATTCCCTTTAAGCAACTGGACCGAAATGGATATCTGGCAATACATTTACCTCGATAATATAGATATTCCGGATTTGTATTATACCCACGAAAGAGAGGTCTTTTACAGAGATGGCCAATGGCTGGCAGCAGCTTCTTTTATGAAAAGAAGAGATACGGAGGAAGTTGTTACCAAGCAGGTTCGTTGCCGGACAATTGGGGATGTTTCCTGTACAGGAATGACCTTATCAACAGCGGATAATCTGGAAGAGATCATCCAGGAAATAGCCGCAACAAGGGTTACCGAAAGAGGCGGCAGGGCAGATGATATGCGTAGCGAGTCTGCAATGGAAGATAGGAAAAAAGAAGGATATTTCTAATTTTAGAGTTAAGATTTACGATTTTAGATTTTAAAAAATGACTAAAGAAAATTTTTCAAGTAAAGCATATCTGGATATGGAGCTTCTCCGGTTTACTACAGCCGGAAGCGTTGACGATGGAAAAAGTACATTGATTGGCCGGCTTTTATACGACAGTAAATCCATTTTTGAAGATCAACTTGAAGCAGTTAAGCGCGCCAGTATTCAAAAAGGCAATGAAGGCATTAACCTGGCATTATTAACCGATGGCCTGAGAGCTGAAAGAGAACAGGGAATTACTATTGATGTTGCCTATCGCTATTTTGCAACTCCAAAGCGAAAGTTTATTATAGCTGACACGCCCGGACATGTTCAGTATACCCGAAATATGGTGACCGGTGCATCTACAGCAAATGCCGCCATTATTTTGATAGATGCCCGCAATGGAGTAACAGAACAAACATACCGCCATTCTTATATTTCTTCATTATTACAAATTCCACACTTTATCATTTGTGTGAATAAAATGGACCTTGTTGATTACAAAGAGGATGTGTATGAAGAAATTAAAGAACAGTTTAGCGCTTTTGCATCGAAACTCGCAGTTAAAGATATCCGGTATGTTCCTATTAGCGCCCTAAAAGGAGACAATGTAGTGGAACATTCCAAAAATACGCCCTGGTATGGTGGTGGTACATTAAGGTATATTCTTGAAAACATTCATGTTGGCAGCGACTTAAATCATATTGATCCCAGATTCCCGGTACAATACGTTGTTCGCCCGCAATCAGACAAACATCATGACTACAGGGGATACGCGGGCAGGGTTGCCGGTGGTGTTTTCAGAAAAGGCGATAATGTAATGGTGCTCCCTTCAGGTTTTGTAACTAAAATAGAATCAATAGACGTTTTTGAGAAAGAACTTGAAGAGGCATACCCTCCCATGTCGGTTACATTAAGGTTAAAAGATGACCTTGATATTAGCCGTGGTGATATGATCGTAAAGGAAAACAATGTTCCGCAAGTTGAACAGGATATTGATGTAATGATGTGTTGGATGAATGAAAAACCATTGACGGCAGGAAAAAAATACTACCTGAAACATACAACAAAGGATGTTAGGTGCATGGTAAAAGAAATTAAGTATAAGGTTGATGTGAATACGTTGAATCGTATTACTGATGGTAAGGAATTAAAAATGAATGAAATTGCCAGGGTTTCATTAAGAACCACCAAGCCATTATTTTTTGATAGCTACAGAAAAAATCGCCAAACCGGGAGCCTGATTTTAATTGACGAAGGAACTAATAATACTACGGGTGTAGGAATGATTGTCTGAACCTGATATATTAATAACACCAAACCAAATTTTATGAAAATACTTGTTACAGGATCTGCCGGATTTATTGGATTTCATCTTGTTAAACAACTTTCCAAACAAAACCATGATATAGTAGGCCTTGACAATATTAATGATTATTATGATGTCAATTTAAAATATGGCAGGCTTTTTGAATCAGGAATTGATCAGAAAGACCTCATCCATAACAACCTGATCAAAAGCAAGAAATTTAATAATTACAGGTTTATTAAATTATCATTAGAAGATAAAAATGAGATATATGATCTATTTAAGAATGAACAATTTGATAAAGTTATAAATCTTGCCGCTCAGGCTGGTGTAAGATATTCTCTTGAAAATCCGCAATCTTATATCGAAAGTAATATTAATGGATTTATCAATATTCTTGAGGCTTGCAGATATAATAATGTCAAGCATCTGATTTATGCCAGCAGCTCCAGCGTGTACGGATTAAATGAAAAGATGCCATTTTCAACACACCACAACGTAGATCATCCTATCAGTATTTATGCAGCCACGAAAAAAAGCAATGAGCTGATGGCCCATACTTACAGTTATCTGTTTAATTTACCAACAACAGGCTTGCGTTTTTTTACCGTATATGGCCCCTGGGGACGACCTGATATGGCCTTATTCCTTTTCACAAAGGCAATTCTTGAAAACAATCCGATTAAGATATTCAATGAGGGTAATATGCTACGGGATTTTACATACGTGGATGACATAGTGAATGGGTTGATAAAAATTATTGATAAAGGGCCGCATTATAATAATGAGTGGAATGGAGAAGATCCTGATCCTGCCAGTTCAAAAGCGCCATATTCTATTTATAATATTGGTAATAATCAACCTGTGAAGCTTTTAGATTTCATTGAAGCGCTTGAAGATACTTTAGATAGAAAAGCCGTGAGAGAATTTCTTCCAATGCAACCCGGCGATGTCCCGGCAACCTATGCAGATGTATCGGGTCTGATCAGGGATTTTGATTATAAACCCAATACCCATTTTACAGAGGGTGTTCATAAGTTTGTTGAATGGTATCGTAAATTTTATAATGTCTGATATACGTAAGTTATTGGTGACTCATTGTCTCTCGCAGATTCCGCAGAAAAATGCAGATGAAAAACTGCCGCAACTATCTTCTGCGTAAATCAGCATCATCAGCGAGAAATGGAAAAAATACAGAAATTATGAGTTATGACAGCAGAGAAAAAGTGGTATGCCATTTACACAAAATCCAGGACTGAAAAAAAAGTATATCAGGAACTTACAGCTTCCGGAATCGATACATACCTGCCATTAGTAAAAACATTAAAACAATGGAGTGATCGCAAGAAGTGGGTAGAGGAGCCGTTGTTTCGATCATATCTTTTTGTTCATATTACAGAACCTGAGTATTTTAAAGTGCTAAATTCTGTCGGCGTAGTCCGATACATCACTTTTGAAGGAAAAGCTGTTCCTGTCCCTCACCGGCAAATTTTGGCTATAAAACAATACATCAATGAGGAATTAGACTATGATGAAGATTATGATCATTTTGAAGTTGGTGATTATATTGAAGTTTCCCGGGGCCCATTAATGGGTTTACATGGCAACCTGATAGAGGTTAAAGGAAAGCAAAGGGTTAAAATCGAAATAGAAAGCGTTGGCCAATCAATAATTATTACCATTCCCAAATCACACTTACTGATTCTGAAGTAATATTCTATTTTTTTTGTACTGTTGCAATTTTGAGCAAAAGTTACAAAATTCAAGAACATTATTTTAAAAAAAGTCGTAATAAATTTGTTTTTAATAAAAATTGAGTAAATTTGTTACTCGTTTTTGTGTAAAATGTTAGCATTTTTATATGTGACTGACCGGGCGAAGCTGTGCCTGGACGAAAGTGATCCCAATAACTATCGGGATTGAAGAGTGAAAAGATGCTTACGTCTCACTAAGCAATACTTGACACACTAATCATATCTAAAACAAACAATAAACAAAAACAATGAACTAAGGAGTTGTTGATTAAAGGAAGATACAATTCAACTTGAATAACTACCTTTGACATATGTCATTAACAGATCAACAAATAAATAAATTGGCTGACAATCTGGAAAAAAATTTCCCACAAATAAAATTTGCTTATCTGTTTGGTTCGGTAGCTGCCGGTAAACAGGCCGAAGGTTCAGATATTGATGTTGCTATTTATTTGAATGACGGTACTAAGTCTTTGTCATTAATTGCTGGTATTATTGGTGAAGTTGAATTAGTCTCCAAAGGAATACAATGTGATTTAACCATATTGAATAATGCCGGGAAAATAATTGCTATGGAAGCTTTAAAAGGAAGGCTGCTATTCATTAAGAAAGAAGCCATAGATATACATTCAGCATTTTATTCAATTACATGCAGAGAATTTGAGGATCAAAATGTCTGGAGGCAGAAACAATTAAAATACCGTGGTCATGAAGTACAATGGGATCATTGAAAGTAAGCTAAGGGTTATTGAAGAAAAACTGGCTGAAATACAGAGTTGGGGAATAACATCATTTGATGAGTTTCAGAAAAGTTCATTATTACAAAATGCTTGCGAACGAGCTTTACAAGTTGCCATTGAAGTTATGATTGACATAAGTGAACGAATACTTGCACTTGAAAAGGTTCCCCCTCAAAATACGGCTGCTGAAAACATAATTCAATTACAAAAGTTGAAGATCGTTCAGTCTTTGCCGGAATATGAGGATATGGTGAAATTCAGGAATTTTATAGTTCATCGCTATGAAAAAATTGACCTTGAAATAGTATATTCCATTCTTATGACCAGGCTTTCATTGTTTGAATCATTTATCGGGGATATTAGAAACAGCTAATTAAGATTGAATTATTTTTCTTTATTTTTTAAATCAAAGGAAAAAGAATTACTAACCTGCATAATTCATTTATTTTATATGACTGATTGATTCTTTGCAGGTTAACCCCGACTTAGTTTTAGTTGTTTTTGATAAAGGTGGATTGTAGGAGTGCTCAAAAACTTACTAAAAATTAGTCGTTTATGAGTTAACTGAAATTTAATTTGTGAATTAATCGGTATTACATCTCACGTATAAAAATTAGCACAAATCATTATCTTTACAAAAAACTTTCATGCGAATTAATAAAGAACAGTTAGATTTTATAAAAAACGAATTAAATTCATTGCAAAATGATATCGAACTGTATTTATTTGGATCGCGTGCGAATGATAAGGAAAAAGGTGGAGACATTGATTTGCTTTTAATTTCTGACACTCCGATTGAAAGGCAAAAGATTCGAAATTTCAGGATAAAATTTTATCGCAAGTTTGGATGGCAAAAAATTGACATTGTTGCCTTTCTTAAGAACGAAGATAATCCGTTTAAACAAATTGCACTGCAATCCGGTATCAAATTATGACAACAGAAAATTTAACTATCAAGTTGTTAAACCAAAACTGGAAACTTATAAAAACATCCATGGAGTCATTAGCATTGTCAGTTGAAAAATGCAAATCTATCGGAATTAAACCGGAATACAGCTTTGAAGAAACCGAATCAATTGATTCTTTAACTTCCAGGTTTGCCCGGGTTTCTGATATTTATACTCAAAAGATAATAAGAGGTATTTGGGCGCTGATGCATGAACCTTTTGTTCCTTTTATCGATCTTATGAATATAGCTGAAAAAGCAGGAATTATAGTTTCATCGGATTCCATGTTACAAATCAGGGATTTACGCAATCAGATAGCGCATGAATATTTGCCTGAAATTGTAAAAGAACTCATGCAAGAAGTGCTAGATAGCTATTCTGCACTTAAAAGAAACATTGATCAAACAGAACTCTTTTTAAAACAAAGAAGCTGGCTATGAACAAATTTGGGATGGAACTGATCAAAAAACACACACGTAAAATCTTTTACCAACAATCAATTTCTTATTTTTAACTCCTAACGTATTTGCATAACGACTTACATCTCACTCCCGATAGTTATCGGGAGCACCACTCACTCAAACATGTTAGACACCCTAATTACATCTAAAACCCGTATTAAACTTTTGCTGAAGTTTTTCCTCAACAGCAA
Organism: Bacteroidales bacterium; assembly: GCA_030596605.1. Classification (GTDB taxonomy): domain Bacteria; phylum Bacteroidota; class Bacteroidia; order Bacteroidales; family JAADJA01; genus JAADJA01. The sequence continues at coordinate 5,559 of JAUVJI010000053.1, read as the reverse complement.
TTCGCGGTCATATTTGCGGAACCTGGAAACCGAATTTGGCGAATCCACCAATTCCATAAGGCTGGAGCTGAATAAATTTGAGCAGGCCGGTTTGTTGAAATCCGAAGTGACCGGTAATAAAAAGTTTTTCCGTGCTAACACCACACATCCCCTGTTTATTGATATTCATAATCTCCTTTTGAAACATATCGGTTTTGACAAGATCATTGAACGGGTGATCAACAAGTTGGGAAACCTTGATATCGTCTATATAGCCGGTGATTTTGCGCGGGGGATTGATAATAATATGATCGATCTGGTATTTGTTGGAGAGAGTATCAATAAGGAATATTTAATAAGTTTAATCGAAAAAACAGAAAATCTTATTAAACGCAAGATCAGGTATATTGTATTTAATGAATATGAGTTTGAATCATACAAAAAGAATTTAAACGATTCTGAAATATTATTGCTCTGGAAGGTTGAAAAATAATTGAACATGAAGATCAATTTTTCTAAATGAAACCTCAACTACAATATCGTGGTTATAAACACACCTGAAATAAAATCTTTCATCCGGCGCCACAGCTACCTTTTCTGGTACACACCAGAGGATAAGAAGGAAGACATCAGCCTGGAGTTTTTGGTGGAGACAATATTAAACTATGGCCATATAAATTCAGTAAAGGAGTTGATATTGCTTTTGGGTATAAAAAAAACCGCAAAAATCTTTTTTGATTCCATCAGTTTAAGTGAACGCAGAAAGGGTAATTATTTTGAATTAACATTGAATTATTTTTCTTTATTATTCAGATCTTATGCATCTTGAGATACTAAGTAAAAGCCAAAGAGAGTTATTTTCTCAATTATATACTTTTAAGCGCTCTTTTTATTTGGTGGGAGGTACGGCCATAGCATTGCATCTTGGACACCGACGATCAATTGATTTTGATTTATTCACCGGTACAAAATTGGTAAAACGCAGGGTAAAAGAAAAATTACGCACTTTGCCATATAAACAAATACCTTTGTTTGAAGATATTGATCAGATACATTTAATGATGAATGATGTTAAACTGACTTTTTTTCACTACCCCTATACTATTGAACATCCGGTTAATATTGAATCGAATATGACCATGCCCGACCTGATAACGCTTGCAACTATGAAAGCTTTTGCTTTGGGCCGCAGGGCAAAATGGAAAGACTATGTGGATTTGTATTTTATTTTAAAAGATCATTATTCAATTTCTGAAATAAGTAAGAATGCAAATAATATTTTTAATGATCAATTTAGTGAAAAACTTTTTCGCGAACAATTAGCCTTTCACAAAGACATTGATTATTCTGAGCCTGTTGATTATTTAGTTTCACCTATCCCGGAAAAAGAAATCAAAAGGTTTTTGATAAAAGAAGCAATTGATATTTTGTAGAACGTGAAGATCAAATTTTCTTGATAAAATATCAATTATAATAGCGTGATTACAAATGGAATTAAATAAAAAAACAATAAATTTCTTCAAAAGTCTGTATTGGGATTATGATGTTTCAGAAAATGATATAATTAAAATCATTCAAGTAGGGGAAAGCAATGGTTTGACGCGTAAGAATCTGTTAGGTAGGGTTTTAAGATCTCGCAGGTGGTATGAAATTAAAAAAATTCTTTCACCTGCATTGCTGAAAGAAGCATTATCGGAAGATGTTACTAAAACTCTTTTTCCGAAATCCCTATCTCATAAATACAATTATGTCAGAAAAATATTATATCAATAAACTGTATCCTTTTCAGGATTTGGTTCTCAAGCTTATTATGAATGTTGATAATACATTTTATCTGACGGGAGGAACTGCCCTTGGAAGGCATTACCTTAAACACAGATATTCCGATGATCTGGATTTTTCTTTCGATGAATCATGATTTTAAATGGGAAACGATGATAAACTATGCCCGACAAAAAGATACATGGGTGAATGAAATTGAAGTTTCTCAATTGATTTATAAATTTGACATGCAAAGATTAGCTAATATAAATTGGATAATCAAACCAAAATTAGATCGTATGCAAAGAGTATGTCAAAAAATTGCTAGGGAAATTATTGAAGGAGGAAAAAATTCCCTTATTAGCGAAAATTTGGTAGATAACTCATGAAATCATTAAAATATATAGTATATAAAGAAGATAAATACTACGTTTCGCAATGTCTGAATGTTGACGTATCAAGCTTTGGTAATACTTTACAGGAAGCTGTTGATAATCTTAATGAAGCTCTTGAACTTTATTTCGTAGTATAGTTCGTCAGTCAGGACTTTCTTCTGACCCAAAAGCAAAAGTTTATTTATTTGGTTCAAGGGTATTCGATGAAAAAAAAGGCGGAGATATTGACATTCTTATTATTTCTGAAAATATTGGGCTTAAAGAAAAAATAACAATCAAAAGAAAACTTTTTGAACAAATTGATGAACAAAAAATTGACCTTGTTGTAGTTAGAGATTTTTCAGGTCCATTCGCAAATACAATTAAGACCAGCTGGTTCCTGTTTAAAAATCATATTGTTCACGAATATATTCCGGATGCAATTAAAGAGATTAATATTGAAGTATTGAAATACTCACCCATTTTACTTTATATAGCACATAATACGGTACGGTATTGTGATAGTTTACTTAAAAATAGAAAACAGTAGAAGCAATATTTGCAATTATCAAAACTTTTGCAATGGTAAGCGGATAAATGGAACTAAATAAAAAAACAATAAATTTCTTCAAAAGTCTGTATTGGGATTATCAAGTTTCAGAAGAGGATATTATTGTAATAAATTGGAAAAAAAAGAACTCATACAGCTAATCAATCAAGGCGAAAGCGAAACACTGGAGTTTAAAACTTCTTTTAGTAAAGCTGTTATTGAAACCATTGTTGCTTTCTCTAACACTAAAGGCGGTACAATTCTATTAGGCATCAATAATCAAAAAGAGATGGTGGGTGTTTCCATCATGGAAGAAACAGTTCAAAAGTGGGTTAATGAGGTAAAACAAAATACCGATCCGGTTATCTTTCCTTCTTTTGAAATAATCAGAATTAATAACAAAACGGTAGTTGCAATTGTTGTAAATGAGTTTCCTTTAAAACCGCTTAGTTATAAAAACAGATATTATTCCAGGAAAAATAATTCCAATCATTTACTTACCGTTGATGAAATAACAGAACTAAGATTTGCAAGTTTAAGTTATTCGTTTGATGCTTTTGAGGTTCAAACTCATTTTGAAGAATTAGATAAAAAAGCATTGGCCTATTTTCAAAGGCGCATAGAAGAAACGGGCAGATATAATTTCAGTGGTAATTTGGTAAAGGATTTTGAAAAATTGGGATTTATAAGACATAAAAATCTTACAAGGGCGGCTGAACTTTTATTTGGAATACATCATACATCCATTCATCTTGGAAGATTTAAATCCCCAGATGTTATTATTGATGATATTGCTATCAGGAGTCCGTTAATTATTGCCATAGAAGAAGCAATAGAGTTCATAAAAAGAAATATTTCGTTGGGATATGAATTTGGAAATGAACTAAAAAGAAAGGATAGGTGGCAATACCCAATATTAGCTTTAAGAGAATTATTGCTCAATGCAGTTGTTCATAGGGATTATTCAAATCCAACTGATCTTATCATTAAAATTTTTGATGATAAAATTCAATTTTCAAATCCTGGTGGTTTTTTATTCGGAATTTCAATAGAAGATATCTTAACAGATAATTATCAGCCTAAGCACAGAAATAAATTATTGGCAGAAGCATTTTATTTGTCCGGCGATATCGAAAAATACGGAACCGGTTTTATCAGGTTAAGAAAGTGGTTGACCGATTATCCTAATCTCAATTTACATATTAATGATTTGCATGGCTTTACAAGGGTTGAATTAGTTGACTCCGAAAAGGTCGGAGATAAGGTCGGAGATAAGGTCGGAGATAAGGTCGGAGATAATTTAAGTAAAAATCAGGTATTAATTATTCAGTATATAAAAGAGAATAACCGGATTTCAGCAAAGGATTTGGCAGTTAAAGTTGGAATTTCAGCGAGAAAAATTGAAGACAATATTAAGAAGCTTAAAGAGAAAAATATTTTAAAACGCATTGGCCCTGCAAAAGGGGGATATTGGGATATACTTAACAACAACTAAACAAAGGTTCAAAGTTGAATTCAGCATCTGTAAATATTCTTCAATTACAAAGGCTATTGATATTTGGGATGGAAATAATCAAAAAACCCACACGTAAAATCTTTTACCAACAATCAATTTCTCATTTTTGCAGGAAACGGGATCAACAAAGAATATTTAATCAGGTTGATCGAAAAAACGGAAAACCTCATTAAGCGTAAGATTCGGTATATTGTATTTGGACAGAAGGAATTTAATTCTTTTATTAAGATACAAAAAGAAACAGATTTACTGATTTTATGGAAAAATAAATAATACTCAAAAATATTAAATTTTAAAAAATGAAAATATTAGTTACAGGTGGCGCCGGTTATAAAGGAATAAAACTATCTTCCAGATTATTAGAACTTGGGCATAAGGTTACCATTTTCGACAACTTTATGTATGGTTATGATTCTGTTCTTCATTTAGCTACAAACCAAAACGTGAAGATTATGAAGGCAGATATTAGAAATGGTGTGGAAAATCTAAAGGAATTTGATGTTGTTTTTCATCTTGCAGGTATAAGTGGTTTTCCTGCGTGTGCATCAAATCCTCATTCAGCCCAGTTAATTAATGTGGAAGCGACAAAAGAACTAGTTAAAAAATTAGGAAAGGGGCAGTATATTATTTATGCTTCAACAACCTCTATTTATGGTAAATCAGGAGATGCCTGTTATGAAGATACCCCTGTTGAACCTGTAAGTACTTATGCGCATACTAAATTTGCAGCCGAAAAAATAGTACAGGAGAAAGAAAACGCTATAAGTTTACGATTTGCTACAATTTTTGGATTCAGCCCCAAAATGAGGATGGATTTAATGGTTAATGATTTTGCATATAAAGCCGTTAAAGAAAGAGTTCTTGTTTTGTTCGACAGCTTTGCCAAACGAACATTTCTTCACATTGACGATGCTGTTGGCGCCTATATTTTTGCCTTGAAGAATGCAGATAATATGAAAGGCCAGGTATTTAATGCAGGAAATAATGCTTTGAATTATTCCAAAGCCGAAATTGCTGAAATGATTAAAAAAAGAGTAGATTTTGAAGTTATCAATTCTGAGTTAAAAGACAAAGATTTACGTCATTTTATTGTGAACTTTGATAAAATAGCAAATGCAGGTTTTAAACCTGAAAAAACAGTAGAGGAGGGTATTGATGAATTACTGAAAATTTATGAGTTCTATGAATATTTTTCTCATTATAGAACTATATAAATTGCTGCAGTAATGAAAAAAACTTGATTGGAATTATAATATTTCTTCGGATAAAAGTATAAGGAATGCATATGAGTGGTATAAAAATGACATTTTAGTATGATAGATTTAAAAAACAAAAAACTTGCTATAAACGGAGGTGTTCCGGTAACAAAAGAATCCGTT
>JAUVJI010000037.1 GCA_030596605.1 Bacteroidales bacterium | reverse complement strand
TGTCTATGTCAACGCCAAAAATGTTATTGAGCAGGATTTGTTTTTTCCCGGCTGTGGTTAAGTTGCCGTCTGGTGTTAGCGGATTGTCCCTTTTCTTTTTTGGAGGGTTATCGGTGTAATATTTCAAATGCCAGTCAAGCAGATACTGATATGCTCCAATAAGAAATGAGCCGGAACCGCAGGCAGGGTCACAAATCTTTATCTTTTCAACCTGTTTTGGTGTTTTGCCCTCAATGAGTTTTCCAACCGTGTTTTCTACAATATAGTCAACAATATATTTTGGTGTATAGTAAACGCCACCGGCTTTCCGTACTTCAGGTTTTTCTTCAATTTTAACATAATGTGCGGGAGTAAGTCGTATGGTTTTGCCGAGGAACCGCTCATACACACTGCCAAGAATATCGGCAGGCATTACGGAAAATTCATATTCGCAATTCGGATAATAAAGTTCTTTAATAATATTCTTCATTACCTTATTATCCACCGTGAGGGTAGGTGTGATTTTGTCTTCTTTAAAGTCAAACAAGCCCGAATTGTATTTGTCGTCTGCAATGCGGTACAACCCGAACAGGTTTTGATAAACATCTCCCTTTTCGGCTGCCTTTTTTAGGTTTCCATATTGCTCCACTCCCCTGTCCTCACACATACGCAGGAAAATGATACGGTCAATGTTTTTCTGAACGGCATAATTGAGTTCATCCACATCTAACGATTTGTTACGGAGGGCAATGCTTGTGGCAAGGTAGCTACGCCATTGCTCAATAGATTTCAGGAATTCATCATCAACGGTTGTTGTTCCTTTTTTTCTTGTGTCGCTTTGCACATATTTGTCAAAGCGGCCTTTGGGCAGGTTCTCCTTTGCGAAAACATCCCAGAGAAAATCAAATTCGTCAAGGTATTGGTCGAACGTTAGATATTTAATCCGGGATACCGATGCTTTGTCTGTTGGTTTGGGCTTTTTGGTACAGTCGTAAATTGAAAATTCTTCAAAGTCGGTAACAATTGAAATCGCAATTTTTGCACTCCATCCATAACGCCGCACCTGGTAGGCCGGTGCAATATCGCCTTTTATGTTAATGGCAGGTTTTTTTGCATCCACGAAAAATTTCCGTTGTCCGTAAAGGGTAAAACCGTAGTCGGGCGCTTTGGTTGAACCGCCAATTTTTATCTTATCCTCGTGAATGACTTCACGGTATGCTTCGGCATGTCCCTGCTCGTTGTCCATGTCCCAACCTAACGCTTTAAAAAACGGGTTTATGTAATCCACACGAGTTTGATGCTCGTTATAGCTGCCACGCTTGTATTCTTCAACATGTTCATTGAAGCGTTCAATTAGTTGTGCTATTTTTTTATATGCTTGTTCTTTGCTTGTGTTCACTTCAAGAACTTGGTTTAATATCTTAAATTTCAGAATCGTTTCTTTTTAGGATCTTATCGAATTTTCTATCAGCCCTTTTTGACCACTTAACCTTCAAAGCCATTTTTTGTGCTTTTTTTTCATTTCCTCATTCGGAATCAGATTATAATCTTCTTTACTTTCCTCAAAAGCTGATATAAGATCTTCCTTCTCCTCTTTCGTTAATCTGGCCCAAAGGTCACCATCCTTTGTTGTGGTTCTGTTTTTCAGGATATGATAAAAGTTCAATAACAGATTTTCATTATCAATGTTATCAATCAGATGGTGAATGTTATTTTTGATTTCTAAAGTATTCATAGTAAAATCGTATTTATACAAAATTAGGGTTTTTCATGAATTATTCAAGGGATTTGTTCTCCTGAAATTGCAATTTTACTTTTTCTTCACTGATTATTTTATCTAATTTTACCCCTCTTTAAAATTGATCTATTGATTAAACCAGGAGAAAAAACAAGATTCTTTTTTCGATACCTGCTTAAAGGCCTTGCCTGGCTGGCTATGTTGGTGTTTTTGTTTATTATTTTTAAAAATTATATAAATGTAGATTTTGAGGCATGGCTGGGTCCCATATTCGACAACATTTTCCTTATGCTCAGCATTTATTCTGTATCAGAACTTGTTTTTGGAATCATCCCTCCGGAGCTGTTTATGATGTGGGCATTGCGTTTTGAAAGCCTTCAGGATTACATTTTTTGGATCTTTATTTTTGCAGTCATTTCTTACCTGGCAGGATTTTTTGGTTTTTTATTTGGCAACTATTTAAACAAGACGGTTTTGTTTCGCTATATCAGAAGACGTTTTCTGGGCAAATACTACAGACTCCTGCAAAAATTTGGTGTATTCTTGATTCTTGTAGCAGCGCTCACTCCCCTGCCCTATTCAGCCATCAGCATGTTAATCGGATCTCTGCATTATCCTTTGAGAAGATACATGTTATGGGCTTTATCCAGGTTTATCCGATATGCAGTTTATGGGTTTATTATTTGGGAAGCTGGCTTGGTATAGCAGTTAAATCGGTTAATTCAGGGAATCGGGAAGCTAATTTACCCGATTTAACCAGTTCAACAAATTTAACAGATTCAACCAATCAATCTATTCAAACAAGGAGTCATCCCTTTCTAACAACAGTATCGAATGCTGGGGAACAATAAAATACTTTTCATTTTCATAGATCACTTCCACAGCGCCTTTCTGCATGAATATGGCCAGATCACCTTCTTTTGCCTGTAACGGAATATATTTTATCTTTTCATCCACACTTTTCCATGATTCATCTGCATCATCGGCAGGAATTGGAATGGGGTATCCCGGCCCGACTTTAATAACATAGCCTGACTGAACTTCCTCCTTTTCCTTATATCCAGGTGGTAACAATAATCCGCCCTTTGTCTTAGAAGTATGCCTGGCAAGTTTAATCAACATCCTGTCACCAACAACAATCAGGTTTCTAAGCTTATTTTCTCCTGTGATTTCCATATGTACAGCAAATATATAAAAAAGTGCCTAAAGTTAACTCTAAGTACTCTCAACTTAAGGCACTTTAAATACTATTTCTTAACTTCCCAAAGTGGCCACCATTACAGCCTTAATGGTATGCAACCTGTTTTCAGCTTCATCAAAGACGATCGAGGCTTCCGATTCGAAAACTTCTTCGGTCACTTCCATGGCATCTACTTTATGTTTCTTGTAGATGTCCTCTCCCACTTTTGTATCGCGGTTATGGAATGCCGGTAAACAATGCAGGAACTTCACTTTTGGATTACCCGTTTTCTTAAGCAATTTCATATTCACCTGGTATGGCATCATCTCATTGATACGTTTTCCCCACAGTGAAGCATCTTCCCCCATCGAAAGCCATACATCAGTATAAAGGAAATCAACACCTTTAACGCCTTTGTCAACATTATCTGTAATTGTAATTTTCGCGCCGGTAGTTTTAGCAATACCCTCACATTGCTTAACAAGGTCTTTATTAGGTTGGCCTGATTTAGGAGCTACTGCCCTGAAGTCCATCCCCATTTTTGCAGCGCCCACCATGAGCGAATTCCCCACATTGTTTTTTGCATCACCGAGGTAGGCAAATGAGATTTTGTCTAAAGGTTTGTCAGAGTGCTCCAACATTGACATGAAGTCAGCAAGAATTTGGGTAGGATGATATTCATTGGTCAATCCGTTCCAAACCGGGACACCTGCAAATTCAGCTAATTCCTCCACTATTTCCTGTCCGAAACCGCGGTATTCGATTCCGTCATACATACGGCCAAGAACGCGCGCAGTATCTTTCATGGTTTCCTTGTATCCTATCTGTGTTCCCGAAGGTCCTAAATAGGTTACCAAAGCTCCCTGGTCAAAGGCAGCCACTTCAAAAGCACACCTTGTCCTTGTTGATGCTTTTTCAAAAATAAGGGCAACGTTTTTCCCTTTCAAGTTCTGCTGCTCTGTTCCTGAATATTTTGCTTTTTTAAGATCGAATGAAAGATCAATTAAAAACTGTATCTCTTTTGGAGTAAAATCCAGAAGTTTCAAAAAATGTCTGTTTCTTAAGTTAAATGACATATAAAAAGATTTTAGATTATTAGATATTAGATTTTAGACTTTATTCTCTGCATTATATATTATTAAACAATTACTATTCGGGTTCCACCGTCGTCAACACCCAATAAAGTTGTTTTTGTGATAATTGCATCTTTACCTGTGTTCTCAACAAAATCAACAGCCGCCCTGATTTTTGGAGCCATGCTGCCCTCAGTAAACTGACCTTCTTCAAGGTATTTTTTTGCCTCTGCAATGGTCATCTTATCAATAGACTTTTCCTGGGGTGTATCGAAGTTAAGACACACTTTAGGTACATCGGTCAAAATAAACAATTTCTCTGCACCTATTTGTTTAGCGAGCAAAGATGAAGCGAGGTCTTTGTCAATTACTGCATCAATTCCTTCAAGTTTATTTGGCTCAACATAATAAGCCGGAATTCCGCCTCCACCAACTGCAATTACGATTTGTCCGCTGCGGGCCAATTGCTCAATGGATTTTTTATTACTGATCACCAATGGCCTCGGAGAAGCGACTACTTTTCTCCATCCGCCTCTTCTTTTATCTTCTTTATAAACTGATCCCGTTTCTTTTGCACCCTTGTCTGCTTCTTCTTTCGACAGGTAAGGACCAATAGGTTTAGTTGGATTCTCAAACGCAGGATCATCTTTATTCACCAGCACCTGTGTAATGATGCATATAATATCTCTGTCGAGATCATTAGCCTCCAGTACATTTCTAAGCTGTTGCTCGATCATATAACCTATAAATCCCTGGGAGTAGGCCACACAAACATCCAAAGGCATTTCAGGCATACCATGTACTTTAAATCCTGCCTGTTCTGATAATAATATATTACCCACCTGCGGGCCATTGCCGTGGGTGATCACGATGTTATAATTTCTATTGAGGAGATTCAAAAGATTTTTACTGGCCTCGAAAGCATTTTTTTCCTGTTCCTCAATTGTTCCTTCCTGACCTGCCCGTAGCAGAGCGTTTCCTCCAAAAGCAACAACAGCTAACTTTTTCATCTTGACCTTGTTTTATTATTAATTGCACAAAACTATAAATTTTTATAATTTAGAGCCTTTTCTTGACAAGAATATTGAGTAATTCTTACAATTAATGAATATTAATCTGAAATTTTCAATAGGCTTTTTTGGTGGATTAGGTATGTTTGCAGCTGTTGTCCTTTTCGGAAATCTTGATCCGGATCACCCTGAAATCACCTATACCCTTGCAACTGCTTTATTGATGGCTGTTTGGTGGATTACAGAAGTTGTTCCCCTCGCTGTTACGTCTTTACTCCCAGTAGTTTTATTCCCGTTATTAGGAGTAATGAACGGTAAGGATGTTTCAGCCACTTATTTCAATCATGTGATCTTTCTTTTTATTGGAGGATTTGTTGTTGCCCTGGCCATGCAAAAGTGGAACTTACATAAAAGAATTGCATTAAAAATCTTGTTATTAACCGGCGTTAGCCCGGGAAGGATTCTATTGGGTTTTATGCTTGCTACCGCTTTTCTTTCTATGTGGATTTCCAATACAGCCACAACCATGATGATGGTTCCTATTTTAATTTCAATCATTATTAAACTTGAAGAAATTATTGGTAAAAAAAACATTCAACGCTATTCGATCGGGTTATTGCTTGGTGTTGCCTACAGCGCATCAATAGGTGGAATTGCCACACTTGTCGGAACTCCTCCGAATTTATCTTTTGCAAGGATATTCCAGATCATGTTTCCTGAAGCGCCGGATATATCATTTGCCAGCTGGTTTATATTTGCTTTTCCGGTAAGTGTAATATTTTTTATTTTCTTATGGGTATATCTTTACTTTCTTTTTAAACCTAAAAATACCAATTGGAAAATTATCGATAGTGAGACTTTCAGGCAACAATACAAATCTTTAGGCTCTGTTACATATGAAGAACGCGCTGTGTTTATTGTTTTTATTGCACTTGCTGTACTATGGCTGTTTCGGTCTGATATTATTCTTGGGAGTTTCACCATCCCGGGTTGGTCATCAATATTCAATCATCCTGAATATATAAATGATGGTACTGTAGCTATTATTGCAACGATTGTTTTATTTTTAATTCCATCCAGATCAAACAAGGGAAAGAAGATCATGGACTGGAAAACAGCATCAGGGATACCCTGGAATATTGTTTTGCTTTTTGGAGGCGGCTTTGCACTCGCCAGCGGATTTAAGGAGTCAGGATTATCAATCTGGTTTGGCAGTCAACTAAGTTTTGTTGGAGAGTATCATCCGATTATAATTATTGCTGTTATTTGTTTCATGATGACTTTCTTAACAGAGTTAACCTCAAATACAGCCACTACAGAAATGTTGCTTCCTATCCTTGCAGGCTTATCCATTTCGATTGAAGTGAATCCATTGATATTTATGCTTCCTGCTACACTATCAGGTTCCATGGCTTTTATGCTTCCGGTTGCAACCCCACCAAATGCAATTGTTTTCGGATCAAAGAGGTTACAAGTCATGGATATGGCTAAAAACGGCTTGATCTTAAATTTGTTGGGAGTGATTACCATCACCCTGGCAACATGGTTTATCGGAACCTATGTATTCAATATCCAGCCTGATATTTTACCTGATTGGGCAGTATTAAAATAACTAATATTGAGCCTACTCTAAAAAGTCCATCGCTTTGGAATATTGGAAGAATGGAATATTGACTCCCCCATTATTCCAGCATTCCAAATTTCCAATATACCATTATTCTGTCAAAAATGACTTTTCGGAGTGGACTCAATGTTACGTACTTAATTGATAAATATATTATTATCCAAAAAATAATATTTTATGCATTTAATAATTCTCTGTGGTTCTCTGTGACTACTTTGTGGTTCTTTGTGAAATAGCACTGCCTGCCGCAGGCAAGTATTACACAGAGTTTCGTGAACATGCCCGCCGTTGTACTATGGCAGGCGGGGAAGACACGAAGTCACAAAGTAAATTCAATTGAAAATGGATATTTCACTTCTAATTCTTTATGATATTGCTTTATCTTTGTAATTAATGAAACGGTTTAAGTCAGAAATAAAAAACTTTCTTCTTCTTACTGCAATATTTGTGTTTGTGCTTTTTCTTGATATTGTTGCAGTAAGCCTGTTTTATAATCACGTTGTCAATTTTATTAACAAGCAACCGGAAAATATCAAGGCAGATGCCGGAGTTTTATTTTTTGGGGATTATATCAAAGATGGCAAGGAACTGGGACCGAATAGCAAGTACAGGGCAAGACAGGCAGCATGGTTATATAAAAATGGGAAAGTTGAAAAGATCATTTGTGTCGGAGGGTATAATCAAAGATACTGGAAGGGCAAACCTCATTTGATGAGTGAATTTCTGATAAAGCAAGGAGTATCCAAAAACCATATTTATTATGACTCTATATCTTTCAATACGATCAGTAATTGGGATGAAGCTCAAAAAATAATTGAGGAAAATAATTTTAATTCTATAATTGCTATTAGTGCCCCTTTGCATATTTATAGAATTTCCTGCATGATTGACTCCGACAGTGTTTATTATTCTTCATACCGGTACAGATTGGAAAAGTTTATCGACTATTGGTACCTGTACAAAAATGTTCACCGTGAGTTCATCAGTCATTTTCTGAATTTTGTTTTGCGCGATAATGTCAGGAATAAGATTGTTTATACATACAGAGTGATTCGTATGGAACTTAAAAAGATATTTTAAATGACAAATCAAAACCGGGCATATATTTTTGCAATCTCTGCAGTCTTATTCTGGTCGACCATTGCCTCGGCTTTTAAGATCACATTGAATTACCTGGATTTTCTTCAACTATTATTATTTTCTTCAATATTCTCATGCTTTGTTTTGTTTGTTTTACTGGCATCTCAAAAGAAGCTTCATTTAATTAGGAAAACAACAAAGCGGGATATCATTAATTCTTCTTTGTTAGGATTTCTCAATCCGTTCCTGTATTACATCGTGTTGCTAAAAGCATACACCTTGCTTAAAGCACAGGAAGCAGGCACCCTGAATTATATCTGGCCTATAGCCCTTGTTTTGTTATCCATTCCAATGCTGAAGCAACGTATTCATTGGGTAAGTATAATTGCAATCTTCATTAGTTTTTTTGGGATCATAATTATTTCTACAGAAGGTAAAATAGCATCCCTTGAATTTCGTGAGCCATTAGGCGTATTACTGGCTGTGAGCAGCAGCATTTTTTGGGCGTTGTACTGGATATTCAATATAAAGGATAAAAGGGATGAAGTTGTAAAACTGCTTTTAAACTTTTTGTTTGGTTCAGCTTATATCCTGATTGTTGTTTTAATATTTTCGGATTTCAATATAACAATGAAAGGATTGGCGGGAGCGGTTTACATCGGACTTTTTGAAATGGGGTTAACCTATTTTTTATGGCTAAAAGCTTTAAAACTATCAGTCAATACTGCCCGTGTTTCAAACCTGGTTTATCTTTCACCGTTTATTTCGCTTATAATAATCAGAAATGTAGTTGGGGAAAAAATCTTGTTATCGACAATAATTGGACTTGCTTTTATTATCAGTGGGATTGTAATTCAAAAACTCAGCGAAAGACGTTAGAATTCAGAAATGTCTATAGAAACTCATTAATCAGTTCAAGAAGTTTTCCTGGCCTGATCGGTTTAGAAATATATTTATCACAGCCTGCCGCTATGCTTTTTGATTCATCTTCCGACATGGCATAAGCCGTAATTGAGATTACCGGAAGTTCAGGATTTGTTGATTTGATAAGCTTTGTTGCATCGTACCCGTTCATAACAGGCATCCGGATATCCATTAAAACAATATCCACTTTATTCTTTTCAACAGCAGCAACAGCCTCTTCACCATTATGTGCCCTTACAATTTTAATTTTGGTTTTATAGATCGTTGCCTTTATTAATTCAAAATTTGAGTTCTCATCCTCTGCAATCAAAATGGTTTTTCCCTTCCAGTTAAATTTCCCTGCCTGAAATTGTTCAATAACAATGCTGTCTTTCTCTGCACCATTTTCAAATGGTAAAGTAAAATAAAATGTGGAACCTTTTTTCGGCTCAGAATCAACCCATATGGCACCTCCTAATACTTCCACAAGGCGTTTTGAAATGGCCAATCCCAAACCGGTTCCTCCGAATCTGCGTGTTCTTGATTCATCAATTTGCCTGAACCGTTCAAATATTAATTCCTGCTTATTTTTAGGAATACCTATACCTGTATCTTTAATACAAAACTCAATATAAGGTTTGCTTTTACTGTCATCTATTCTATAGCTAATTTCAATAAAACCCTCTTCTGTAAATTTCAATGCATTACCAATCAAATTTGAAAGAATTTGACGAATCCTGAGAAGGTCTGTCCTAAAATAGAAAAGGTCGCTCTCCGGTGGTAAATTTAACCGAAGTTCTACATTACTTTTTTTGTTTGGTTCATTAAATGAGTTAAAAACCTCCTTCAATAATGGGTTGATTCTACACTCAACAATGTTAACATTCAATTGTCCTGCCTCAATCTTTGAAATATCAATGATATCATCAATAAGTTTTAACAATAGGTTGCTGCTGTGTAAAATATGCTGAAGGTACTCTTGTTTTTTATTGTGCTGTAATTCCGGCTCATTCAATAAATTGGAAAAACCAATAATTGAATTCATGGGGGTTCTGATTTCATGCGACATGTTGGCAAGAAATGCGGTTTTTAACCTGTCCGATTCTTCTGCTTCTATTTTTGCCTCTTTAAGACTTTTAATGAAGTTCTGACGCTCAGTAATGTCAGTTATGATCAGTAAATAGGCTTTTAATTTTCCTGACGAATCTTTTATTAAACTACTGGTGATTTCAGCATTGAAAGTGGTATCGTCATTTTTCTTGAGCGTACATTCTAGTTTATTCAATGATTTACTGCCATTCGTTTTGCTCAAATTATCTATTATCTCACTCGGGTCTTCCGTAATTATTAAATTCTCAATTTTATTATTAAGGATGGCTCGTTTATTCTTTGCATTGAACATTGCTAAACTGGCATTATTACAATCAATGATTGTAGTATTTGAATCCATTACCAATATTGAATAAGGTGATGCATCAAACACACTTCTAAGCATTTCCTCATTCTCAGATAATGATTTGTTTATCTTTTTAATGATCTTATCTGATCTTAGTATTTCCTCATTTTGCTGTTTTAATAAAGTATTTGATTTTGCTTTTTGCCTGAAAAGTCGCAACAATATGATAGATATAATAAGGATAGATATAAATCCTGCAATAAAAGAATAAATGGTATAGTTTCTACGCCGGATATCGGAATCCTTTTTTTCGAGGATGAGCTGATTTTCCAAATTCAGTTTTTCAATTTCCTCTTTTTTCTTTTCAATTTCGTACCGGCTATTTATTTTATCAAGTTTGTTTGAATAAATTTGATTTTTAATAGAATCGTCATAATAATTGAACTTAACATAATTTTCATGGGCCTTGTCGAATTGACTCAAACGTTCATAGGCAACCGATAGGTTTTTATAAATATCACGAAAGTTTTGGAATTGATTATTTTCCCTCGCTATAATAAGGGCACGGTTCAGGTATTTAAGCGCCTGCTTGTAATAATCCAGTTCAATATAAACCTGTCCTATATTATTTAAGGTTTGGCTGTTTTTAATTCCGATTTTTTTATAAATGTCAAGCGATTTGAAATAATACTCCAATGCGGAATTGTATTGACGAAGCAGAAAATTACTTTTACCAATATTGTGATAAGTATTGGCAATACCTTTCTGGTTACCGTTTTGCTCCCCGGCTTTCAGCGATCTATTAAAATATTCCAATGATTTTTCAAAATTCCCAAATTCCTGATTTATCAATCCCAAATTATTCAGATTACCTTGAATAGAAAAATGGTTATTCAATTTTTCTGATATTTCAAGCGCTTTAAGAAAATATTCATGTGCCTTTCCTAATTCCTCCATATCGAAATAGATAGAGCCGATATTATTGTAAGAATTGGCAATACCCGAAGAGTCTTTTAAATTGATTTTACATTCTAAAGACTTATAATGAAAGTCGATGGATTTTTCATAGTTTCCGATGTTCTGGTATATAATCCCCAGATTATTCCACACTTTTGCCAGACCCAGAGAATCACCGCTTTGCTCGTATGCCATAGCGCTTGAATCATAAAACTCAATGACATTATTGTAATTACCCTGGTAGAAGCAAATATTTCCTAATAATTTGTAGGTCTCTGCTATTACATTTTTATCGTTTAGTTTCTTAGCATCAATTAATGCCAGTCTTGCATATTCTCTGGATGAATCCATAGAGAATGATAAATAATGTTTTGAAAGTGTAATAAGTATATCAATTCTTTCAGGTGATTCTGCTAAGGGAAGAATTTTCAGCAAGCTATCTATCTCAGTTCTTATATAATCAGGGAAAGGAAAAGCTTTTACCTTTTTTTGAAAAGTAAAATTCGAGATTATAATCAAACAAACTAAATAATATTTTATATGATTAAAAGTCTTTATCATTAAAATTTTTTCGATAAAAAATATCAAATGCTTCTATTTTATATGCCTGCTCATTGTTTTAATTAAATCATTCGGTTTGATTGGCTTGGAAATATAATCATCACATCCGGCATCCATACTTTTTTTCTTGTCTTCCGCCATTGCATATGCAGTAAGCGATATTACCGGAATATTGGCATTAACAGCTTTGATCTTTTTGGTGGCTTCATAGCCATTCATGCCTGGCATACGAATGTCCATTAGAATTAAATTAATCTGGTTTTTCTTATTGCAAATATCAACGGCATCTATACCATTATATGCTCTAATGACTTTAGCCTTTGTTTTTAATAAGGTTGCTTTAACAAGTTCAAAATTTGATTCCTCATCTTCAGCAACCAATATCACTTTCTCAGACCAGTCATGTTCATCAGAAGGATCATCAAATTTTTGCTTCAAATGATGTCCTTTCAATAGTTTATAAGGAAGGGTAAAATAAAATGTACTTCCCTCCTGAATTACTGACTCGATCCAGATTTTCCCACCTAACAACTCAACCAATCGCCGTGAAATGGTTAATCCTAATCCGGTACCACCATATTCTTTGGTTGTTGATTCTTCAGCCTGCCTGAATCTTTCAAAAATCACATTTAATTTATCAGGGGGCAAACCAATTCCTGTATCTTTAATAAAAAACTGAATGGTGTTTTTATCCTTAATGTCATAGCCAAATTCAATAGCTCCTTTTTCAGTAAACTTTATGGCATTTCCCAAAAGGTTATTCATGATTTGCTTAAACCTCAGGGGATCGGTATTGATCGCAAAGTTGTCTTCCTTAATTCCTTTTTTAACTTTGAGAGTAATATTCTTTAATGGTGCTTTTTTCAGTTCTTTGTTGTAGTTTTCCTCTAATTCATCCAATATCTGATTTACCAAGCATGTTGAATTATTAACTTTCAATTGCTCTGCTTCAATTTTAGCGACATCAATAATATCTTCAATCAGATGCAAAAGTAATCTGCTATTGTTATTAATGAGTTTTACAAATTCTTTTCGGTTTGCAACAGTTAATTCAGGATCGTTCAATAATTCAGAAAATCCAATGATGGCATTCATTGGAGTCCTGATTTCATGCGACATATTAGCTAAAAATGCAGTTTTCAACCTATCTGATTCCTCTGCCTTCTCTTTTGCATATTTAAGCTCTTTTTCTGTATTTTTTCTGTTGGTTATATCCGTGGCCACACCCAACAATGCATTTTCTTTTTCAGCGCCGGTTCTTAGTGGTATTTTAATTGTTTGAAGAATATGTTCCTTACCCTTACGGTCTGTAAATATTTGTTCTTCTGTTATTTTAACTTCACCGCTTGATATTACGAATTGGTCATCTTCGATACAATGTTTTAATTCTTCATCATTTTTGTGAATATCACTTTGATTTATACCATTTATTTCATCAACCCTTAATCCATAAGCTTCAGCAGTGGCTTTATTTGCCAGGAGGAATCTTCCTTCACTATCCTTTACAAAGATCATTTGCGGAACAGCATCAATAATCTGCCGCAATCTGAATTCACTTTCGCGGAGTGCATCATCAGCTTGCTTTTGGTTAATGGAAATGCTGATCTGATCAGATACAAAACTTATCAGATCAAGATCTTTTCGGCTAAATGCATTTTCATCCTTGTAATTCTGAACTACGATTGCCCCTATTGTTTTATCCTTCATTTTCAAAGGGACCCCCAACCAGACCTTGGAAAGGGAGCCAACCTGTTCAATTTCATCCTGTTTGATCAGTTCAACCAGGTCGTTTTCCACCAGTAAAATCGGTTTATCTTTTTTAATCATGTACCTGGTAAGAGACTTTTTGGCCGGAAATTTCCTGAACCTGTCTTTTTCATCTATAAAATATGGAAGGGATATCTCATCCTTTTCTTCATCGTAAAGGGCTATATAGAGATTAGTGGTGTCAATTACCTGTCCAAGTTCCAGGCGAATAACGGTAAATAGTTCATTTAAGTCCCTGGTTGTATTTACCGCATTGCTTATCTTGTACACAACATTTTTCAAATTCTCCTCTTTTATTTTTTCGTTTTCAAGCTGTTTTTGTTGTGTCACATCCCTGGCGCTTCCAACAGTACCGATCATATTTCCATTCTCATCCCACAACGGCGCTTTAAATACATCAAGGAATAAAAACTCTCCCTTTATATTTCCATATTCGTCAAATCTTGTAGGTTTTCCACTCTCAATAACTATATCATCCGAGTCAGCACATATCTCACCAAACGTATGCCAGTTAGGATTATCAGGATATTTTTTCCTTTCTCTTTTAGCAAAATACATATCTGATTTACCAATGGCTTCTTCAGTGTTTTTTGCGACCAATAATTTTTCACAAAAAGTTTTATTGGTAAAAATATATTTTTTGTTCAGGTCTTTGGCCCAAATCATATCAGTAACATTATCCGCAGTTAGCCGGAACAAAGTATACAATGATTTGTATTTTTCTTCACTTTCCTTTAACTGATCAAGCGCCAGTTTTCTTGTTGTGATATTATAAACATACCCATCATAGTTTTTTGCTTTCCTATTTTCATCATATACGGTTCGGGCACTGACAACAGCCCAGATTGTGGAACCATCCTTTCGCTTTAACAAGACCTCTGTATCCGACATTTCACCCGTTGAATTTAACTCTTGTATTAACTTTCTTCGTTGGTCAGGATCAGCATACAGATCACTTACTTTCTTGTTTGCGAGTTCATCAGGAGTATCGTAATTTAATATCTTAGCAAACCATTTGTTAACAAAATTGAATTCTCCATCAGGTGTGGACTGGTATAGCCCAATAGGAACATTTTCCTGTAATAACCTGTGATTACTTTCGCTCTTATTCAGCGCTTTAATCAGGTTTCTTATTTCTGTAACATCCGTGTAATATGTAATGATTTCCCGGTCGGATGTTTTAACAAAAAAGTAATCTTTCCACTTGGGGTGATTTATATCTGATTCATCTTTAAAGATATGATGCTCCGGTTCTCCGGAATGTAGAACTGTTTTTAAAATTTCTATTAATCCTGAATTCACCAATCCAGGAAAAACACTTGTGACCTGTTTTCCAATATATTTTTTTCTTTCGGTAGCTTTATTGTTTCCGTTCGATCCAAAATACGCTTTAATCTTAAAATCCGATGCATTATCAGCGGATTCTAAAATGACGACATTACTTTTCATTTTTTCAAACAAAAAAGCAAAGCCATTTTCTTTCGATCCTGTCAATATTATTTTTTCCTGATGCTGATGTTCAAGAATATTGATGCGCTCTTTCAGATCATTAATCTCGGATAATAACTGAGTTTTTGACTTTTCCTGGTCTTTCATCTCAAGTTAATTAGCAATTTTTAATTTTTTTTGTGGATGTAACCTGAACAAATATAAATACAAAATCCCTTCTGATAAATAATTATAATTACCAGAATTCTTAAAATATTATATTTATACTACGTTTTATTACATTAGGTTTAATAATTCTCATTGAATTATAGTATATTTGAAATTAAATTGGGGTGTAATATGAATCTTGAACTGCTTACTAAACAAGTTGCAAACATCAGCCGGGCTATGGGAAGTTTTCTCAGAAGTGAAATCAAAAACATAAAACTGACTGATATTGAGAGCAAAGGGGTGAATGATTTTGTCACATATGTGGATAAAACTTCCGAAGACAGGCTTGTATCAGAATTAAGAAAAATATTACCCGAAGCAGGATTTATTGTTGAAGAAAATTCAAACCTGGAAAAACAAAGTGAGTACAATTGGGTTATTGACCCACTTGACGGAACAACAAATTATATTCATGGATTACCGATATATTCAATCAGTATTGCATTATTAAGAGGAAATGAGATCCTTTCAGGGGTAGTTTATGAAGTTAACCTTCAGGAATGTTTTTATGCATGGCAAAATGGGGGTGCGTTTTTAAATGGCCATAAAATACAAACATCTAATGTTGAAAAATTAAGTGATAGTTTATTGGCAACCGGTTTTCCATACAGCCATTTTGATAAATTAGATCAGTATATCGACTTATTTAAAGATTTTATGAAAACTACTCATGGAATCAGACGTCTTGGATCAGCTGCAGTTGATTTGGCATACGTTGCCTGTGGCCGGTTTGATGGGTTTTATGAGTATGGCTTAAATCCCTGGGATGTAGCTGCCGGAGCACTGATCATTGAACAAGCCGGTGGAGTAACAGGTGATTTCTCAGGCTCCAAAAATTATATATTCGGAAAAGAAATTATTGGATCAAATCCATATATATTTGACCAGTTTTTGAAAAATGTTAAAAAATATTTCTAAATAAACTTTAAATTAGCCCCATATTTTCTGCTAATATTAATTTATAAAATTTATGGTGGATAATAAGAAAAATAATAATTCGACGAATAACTTACAAACAGAATTGAAGGATACACCCGGCAGGAGCCTGGCAAAAGCAATTAGCTGGAGAGTCGTGGCATCACTGACTACATTTTTGATCACATTTATAATATTCAGGCGATACACTGATAAAACATTGAGCGAAACCCTTGAGACTTCTTCCTGGGTTCTTTTCTTTGATGTGATCATAAAAATTATATTCTATTACCTTCATGAAAGACTTTGGACAAATATTAGCTGGGGAAAATACATGGATAGAAAATATTGGAAACAACGTGCATGGCGTAAACTATACAGGGATAGACATGAAAATTAGAATAGTTAATTTCAAGTAGATTAAATCAGAAATTAAAGAATGATAAACAAAGGTAAAATGAAGGTATTTTGGATGATCCTTGCAGCAATCATGATGATGCAGACATGGGCTCAGGACAGTATTGATAGCAGTAAACTAACGATTTACAAATTCGATATTAAAGAAGAAATTGCACCTCCTGTATGGCACAAAACAAAAAAGGCTTTTGATGAGGCAAATGAATTAAATGCAGGATTGATGTTGATCCACATGAATACATATGGTGGAATGCTTGATGCTGCCGATTCGATCAGGACTATTATCCTCAATTCAGATATTCCGGTTTATGTTTTTATCGATAATAATGCTGCATCGGCAGGTGCACTTATATCAATTGCATGTGATAGCATTTATATGCGAAAAGGAGGCAATATTGGTGCTGCAACCGTTGTGAATCAGACAGGGGAAGCATTGCCTGATAAATATCAATCGTACATGCGATCGATGATGCGTTCAACGGCAGAAGCAAAAGGAAGAGATCCTGATATTGCACAAGCCATGGTTGATCCACGGATTTATATTGAAGGTGTTATAGATACAGGCCAGGTGTTGACATTTACAGCAAATGAAGCATTAGAAAACAATTTTTGCGAAGGTATTACAGAATCGGTTACTGAGGTGCTTCAGCTTGCGAATATTGATGACTATGAAATAATTGAACAAAAACTTACTGCTACTGATAAAATTATCAGGCTCCTTATTAATCCCTTTGTCAGCGGCATATTGATCATGATCATTATTGGCGGGATTTATTTTGAACTTCAAACTCCCGGTATCGGATTTCCTATTGCCGCTTCGGTTATTGCCGCAATATTATATTTCGCACCTCTATATATTGAAGGCCTGGCCGAACATTGGGAAATAATTCTGTTTATTGTTGGTGTAATCTTAATTGCAGTGGAGATATTTGTTGTACCGGGGTTTGGTGTCCCGGGAATCCTGGGAATAATATTTATTGTTTCCGGATTAACACTTAGCATGACGTTTAACTTTGGCTTTAATTTTACAGGTATTGAACTTACCGGCCTTATCAAATCATTTTTTATAGTAATTATTGCCATGTTCCTCGCCATATTATTTTCTTTCTATTTCAGTAGAAAAATATTTAGTACAACAATATTCGGGCATTTGGCGCTGGATTCAATACAGGAGTCAGATAAAGGTTTTACTTCTTCTGATAATGATTACAATAGTATGATTGAAAAAACAGGCATTGCATTCACTATTTTGCGACCGGCCGGTAAGGTGAAGATCGGAGATGAGATTTATGATGCAACTGCCGAAGCAGGATTTATTGAAAAAGGTGATTCAATTATTGTAACCGGATATCAAACTTCACAGCTATTTGTTAGAAAAGGATAATATGATAACCACAATTTATGCTGGATTTTTTGTTCTCGCAGATAGCGCAGATTATCGCAGAGGAAAAATCTAATAGTTTCTTATAATTCTGCGAAAATCAGCGAAATCAGCGAGAGACATGCAACTGATATTATTTGATAATTAATAAGTGGTTTTATTCAAAAATAATATTCAATTGAATTCAAAAATGCAAATATTAAAAGGCGACATAACCAAACTTAAGGTTGATGCAATAGTAAATGCAGCCAATAAAAGTTTATTAGGAGGCGGTGGTGTTGACGGAGCCATTCACAGAGCAGCAGGTCATCAATTGGTCGAAGAATGCAGGGCATTAAACGGCTGCGAAACAGGTGAAGCAAAAATTACTAAGGGATATAATCTACCATCAAAATTTGTTATTCATACTGTTGGGCCGGTATGGCGGGGCGGAGGAAACAATGAAAAACAACTTCTATCTAATTGTTATAAAAACAGTTTAAAGCTGGCTGTTGAAAACAATTGCAAAACAGTTGCATTTCCCAATATAAGTACAGGAGTTTACAGGTTTCCGAAAAATGAAGCAGCAAATATTGCTGTAAATGAAGTGAAATCATTTCTTAAAAAAAATCCTTTCATTCAAAAAGTTGTTTTCGTTTGTTTTGATCAGGAGAATTATGAGATTTATTCTAACTTGGTTAATTCATAAATTTCTATATCTATTTATTTTTTACACCGTCCTTTAGGGCTGTAAAAACAAATTATCAATTGTATTTTTTTACTACGGCATTTATGCCGTAGTAAAAAATGAAACCAAATGCTGGGCTTTAGCCCTTAATATTAGCCAGTTAATGGCTAAAGCCCTAATTGTTTGTGAATTATTCTGGA
The DNA here is from genome assembly GCA_030596605.1 of Bacteroidales bacterium. Lineage (GTDB taxonomy): Bacteria > Bacteroidota > Bacteroidia > Bacteroidales > JAADJA01 > JAADJA01. The sequence goes on along the minus strand of JAUVJI010000037.1, from coordinate 13,222 downwards.
TAGGTTATTGGCAAAAGATTCAGAGATATAGTTGTCGTAGATTTTGCAAACATTTGATCCGAATGAAATAGCTGCTTTAATAGCCTTTTTCCAAAATTCTTCAGATAAATTATTAATAGTACTTTTTTTAATTCGATTTTTGAAAAGACTGTAAATAATCCCTGCATTAAAACTATCCCCTGCCCCTACTGTACTTACAGGTAGGATTTTTGGTACAGGTATACTAAAATGTAAACTATCTGATCTGAATTCAACATTTTTATTTGCTGAAGTGTAAATTAAATTTGAGCAATTGTTTTCCTTCAATATTTGAAAAGTATCATCAGCATTTTCAGTATTGAAAATTAGATTAAAGTCCTCATTGGAACCCCTGACGATATCGGATAATGCAATATTTTCTAAAATATACTTTTTAACTTCCGGCAAATCTTTCATGTGAGGTCTTCTGAAATTCGGATCATAAATAATAATCGTACCTTCATTTCTGGCAGCTTTAATAAAATTAATCAGCTTCTCGCGTACCTCATGGGTAATTGCGAAAAATGAACCAAACAGTACAATATCATTCTTATTCACTTTTGGAAAATCAATGTCTAATCGTATGTCGGGGTAATTTTTGTAAAATGTGTAATTCGCATTTTCACTCTCATCCAAAAAGGCGAGAGCAAGAGCAGTAGTTCCATCTCCGAATTTATAAATACTATTTGTATCAATGTTATTGTTTTTGAGGAAATCAAGAATAAGATCTCCCACCTGCTCCTCTCCTATTTCTGAAATAAAACTTACCGGAACGCCGAGCCTACCAAGGCTAACCGATGTATTCAGCATGGCACCACCAGGTTTAGCAGAAACAGGCTGATTATTTTTAAAGATAATGTCGTAAACGGTTTCGCCTATGGTGTAAATTTGACTCATAAATCAAAAATAAAACTTTTATCTATAACTGACTATTTATGCGAAATATAAATATCTAAAAGATAGATTCAAATGTTTTGAATTTGAATACACAGAATGTAGTATATTTGTACTTCATGATTAATCCAAAAACAATTCTTTTCTTATTTGTTGTTTTGTTATTTTGCAATAATTGTTTTTCTGTTATGCCTCAGAATAAGCATGATTTAGAACTGACTTATGATAACGATAGTAACTTAATCCACCACTACAAATCTCCGGTAAACTTCTTCTATGCAGAATTTGACACAATAGCAAATTTTTGGGGATCACAATTTGATTCAGTAGCAGATTTTAGATATGCAAAATTCATTAAACTGGCAAATTTCAGAAAAGGTATTTTTTGTGCATTAGCAAATTTTAAGAATGCAGAATTTTATTCGGATGTTTTTTTTACGAACCGAACTTTTAATTCTGAAGCAAACTTCAGTAATGTTCATTTTATGTCTGAAACAAAATTTTTATTAACTCAATTTAATTCATCGGTAAATTTTTCTTTAGCACACTTCGATTCTTTATCTGATTTTGCAAATGCGATATTTGATTCATGCTCAGATTTCAGAAGAGCAGAGTTTAATTCACTTGCAAATTTTACTGGAGTTGAATTTAAAAATAGTCCAGATTTTAGTAATGTTAATTTTAAATCAGGAGCTAATTTCAATAAAGTAAAATTTTATTCGGATGTCTCTTTTGCAGGTGCACAATTTGATTCAATAGTAGATTACAGGTTTGTTCGTTTTGATTCATTGGTAGATTTTGGAAATACAAAATTTAATTCAGATGTTTATTTTGATAGTACATTACTACCTAATTATCTTAGCTTTCAAAATGCACAAGAAATAAATAATGAGATTGACCTGACAAATACCAGAATTAATCCCAATTATTCTGCTTGTAATATTAATCTAATAAATGCGAATATTGATAAAATCAGATTTAGGTATTCAAGATTCAATTTATATTTCCCGAAAGGAACAGGTCCCGATATTAAGTCAAATGTGTATGAAGGATTATTAATTAAATTGCAAAAAGAAGGTTTTACGGCCAGTTTCGAGAAATTGGATAAAGAATATTTGGAGTTTAAATATCTCGAAAATAGTGGCAATGGTGACTGGGAGAGGATTGTAAATTGGATAAATAAACACTGGTGGGGATATGGCTATGATAAAGAGTTAATTATTAGAAATACTTTAATATTATTTTGCATATTCTTAATTATTAATTTTGGATTTTTCAATGACATGGTGAACAAGGTTTACCGCATTGAACAATTTTCCTATTCTAAAAAAGAGATCAATTTTTTACTTGATAATAATACTCCGAAAATTATTTTTATTGCAATATTGTATACAGCATTTATTTTTTTTGGATTAAAATTCAATAGAAAGGATATTAAAATCAAAGAAAACTTGACTGGCTGGCGCTTCCTTTTTCTTATCAATTTTTTTACTCAATTTATTGTTGGACTAATTTGTTTAGCCTATTTGGCAAATTTTATAATAACTACCTAATACCAAATTCTATCGATAAATAATTTATTTCTTTCCAATACTACCATTTTTAAAAGTGGTATTGTATAAAATTTCTGAGGAAGTCCAAATCGACGACTTATCTTTAATTTTGGTTCCATCACTCCTATGAATTACTGTAACGAAATTTATAAAAGAATAAGCAGTAGTATCTTTATATTTCCATTCTATTTGGCATAATTCATTGCCTGGTGAAAGAAAAATACCACCAGTGAAAGAACTCCAGGTTAAGATTATCCTATTCGGACCGTAACCAAGATTATTTGACCACTCATAAAAAGGCAAATCAGGATTACTAAATTTTACATTAATAGGCGTTATAACTGCAGGATCATAAACAATTAATAACTGAAATGAACCAAAGTTCTCTCTTCCTGATAAGTCCTCAACTATAATTGGTGAATATACATTTCCTGAAGGTAAATGTTCTAAATAAGGTAAACTTATAGTTGCAGATGGTTGTGCAAGTGTTATAAATGAACCTATAAATACTACAATTAAAGTGATAATAACTCTTCTCATGAGTAATTTTAAAGCAATTGAAAATATAAAAAATTTATTAGCAAATACTTAGAGCGGAAAACGGGACTCGAACCCGCGACCCTCAGCTTGGGAAGCTGATGCTCTACCAACTGAGCTATTTCCGCATTTGTTTTACAAATATAGGAAATTCTAACTATATCAATTTTATTATGAAATGTTTGCAATGAGAAAGAAGTTGTACATATGAAGTGATTTAGGATTCCTGATCAAGTCAGGAATGCTTTATTCATTGAAAATAACTTTCGAAGACAACCTCCCTCTTATTTATCAATTAAAATGCGACCTATTCTAAAACTTACCAAACTTTAATGATAAACCGAAGGAGAATCCCGACAATTCCGGCTTTTTCGTAATTTTAGTATCGCCATTTTGATGATCATATTTCACATAAGTTAAAGCTACATCTGAAGTATATCTGTAATAAGCTCCAAGCCCAATTCGCAGGAATTTAACCATATTAAATTCCACTTCTACACCTGGTTCAACTACAAAGTATGCTTGTGAAGCTAAACTTTCATAATAATAATCATCCTCCCATTTATTAAGATAATATTTATCTTCTAATAATGATACACCTCCGGCGCCGACAAGGACAGGAAAAGATACATGTACCACATGTTTTGCCCAAATAATAGGTTCAATAACCAATCCTCCATAACCTCCTGCCAAGTATTGGATATTTTCATCATTATTATTGTTATTATACTTTAATTCATTGGCAAATCCATATCCCCCCAAACCAATTCCAATGCCATGGTTAATGAGCCACATACCGCGCATTCCTGCAAGAAAAGCATTCTTTTTATCAATCTGCGTATAATTGAATATAATCGCTCCGTAACCTCCATGAGTGATTTTGCCATGTTTATTTTTATCGCCACTGAAAATGGTTTTAAACTCTTCAGAATCCTTATTGTTCTCCTCTTGTGAATATCCGAAATATCCAATTAATGAGACAATTAATACTAATACAATCTTTTTCATTTTATCTGTTTTTTAGTTATTTAATACATATCTAATGGAAAACCCGATATCCCAAAAATCAATACGAAAAATTTTTTCCCCGAAAAATTCCATATACGGTTTATAATCAAGGCTTATATTAATAGGTACCGATTCAAAATGATATTCCAGTCCAATGATTAAATCGCCTCCAATTATTGGTGCATAAACCCTTTGATTGGAATAATATGTTGTTCCATCTACAGTTTTTGTCTTACGTTTTCTATATTGCACATAACCTGCATGAGCGCCTAATCCTGTAATCACATATAAATTGGCTATTCTGTCTGTTTTGATGGGTTTAAGTTTTTCGATAAGGCCTGTTAATCTCATTCCTCCCCTCTGATAACCTACAATAATTTCAACAGCGCTTAGATCATAATCTACCAATTTAATTGTCATTCCCGATACTCCGCCTCCTCTTAATCCTATTGATGAGCTTTCATGTTGAGCATACAAAATGACCCCAGTCAGCACAAAAAGAATTGTCAAAAATTTCTTCATAAATAAATTGGTTATAATTGAATGACAAAATAAAACTTAAATGGTCGCATTCTTGTTAAAAATTATTTTATATAAAGCTATTTTTATTCTGAATAACTTTGTGAACCTTTGTGTTTTAGTGTCCCCGCCTGCCTAGTAAAGGAGTAAGCTCTGGCGGGCAGGTTTGTGGCTATTTCTAGATTTCATTTCTTGCCACTTCCAAAGGAATGCATATGGCAAAAGGCTCAAAGTCTCGAAGAATCACAAATAAAAAAGTACTATATTAAAATATTGCTATGATTTTATAAACAGTCTCTTAAAAAGATTCCCTGAAAGTTACTTTTCCCGACTTGATCTTTATATTTACTTTTCCATTGTTATCGGTTTTATTTCCAACTACACCACCGGTCTTGTATATATCCTCTTTTTTATCAACGGTCTCAACTGTCAATCCCGAATATGTTTCAGGCGAAAGAATTGTGGTCCCTTCGGTATGTATAATATCAACTGAAAAGGAAGCATCTTGATTCATATTTAGTAAAATATCGGTATATTTTGAAGTCAGGTCGATAATTTTGAATTCGGGGTTTATGTTATCAATACTTATCTCCCCATACTCAGTTTTCATATTCAGATCAGAATCGAAATTTTTCAAAGTTATATATGAAAAGGATGTTTCACCGGACAAGGAACCCAGATCATCAATATAAAATTTATCTCTTCTCGAATTAACATTCAGCTTTCCGATCTTGTCAATATTCAAAGTAGATGACTTACTTTCAATGTTAAGTTCTTTGGCACTGCTTAATTCAAGTTCAGAATAATTAATATTCAATTTGCCTGTTTCGATATGGTTAATACTTGCATTTCCAAAACTTACATTTAAATCAAAATATCCCGTAATATTGTTAGCCTTAAAATCACCATTTGATACTTTCAAATCAATTTCTCCGGAAAGATCAGTAACATAAACATTTCCAAATTTATTTTCAAATTTTGCCTGCATACCCTCCGGCATATAAATGAAATAATCAATTTGCGCTTTATTGTTTCCACTGAATAATGTATTGGCCAGGTCGGATACCTCTGACCAGAAAGTACTCCGATGCTTAAATTGTGTGCGTGCTACAATATAATATTTAGTATTTGAGAACTCAAAATTGATATATTCAAAAATTTTATCTGCTTTGCTTTCCTTATTGGCTTTTACCTGTACATCAATTTTAATTTTCACGGAATCCTTATCCCAGGTAAACAAATGAATGTTTCCGTATTTATTATAAACTTCAAGGGACGTTTCTTTATAAACCTTGAATGACCGGATTTCCTGCCTGTTCCTCTCGTAAACCTGGGATTTTATAATTCCAGGCAATAGGAACAGGAATATTGACAGACCAATGAATACTTTATATTTCATGATTATTTTCATTTTTTTCCTGATTCTTTGATTTATTTAATTGTAAAAGGATTTCTTCCAGCACCTGGAGTTTAATCCTGTAGTTTTGTATCATAGCTTCAATTACCTCTTCATTGTCGCTGTTGTCTTTCAGGTCATTTTTAAGTTCTTCAAAAACATCATCCAATTCAACCATATCGAAATTAATTTCCTCGATCAAATTATGGTCATTCCCTGATAACCTGAAAATTTCGTCTTTAGCAAAATTAATTTGTGAAGTATAAAATACTTCTGCTTCCATCAGCACCTGCACCTGCTCATTACTTTCATCTGTATACTCCTGTTCGTTTATCGCAATAGTATTGTTGTTATCCTTTTGCATTATATCATGAAAGAAATAGGATGCAATAAAAATTACAACTACTGCTGCCACCCTTAGTGCAATTGTTTTCCAGTTTAACCTTATAACCTTTGGTGAAGGTTTTTTGATGCGATCCCAAATTTCATCTCCGGGTTCAAAAACATCAAAATCTTTCCGGTTATCCAGTATGAATTTTTCCAGTTTATCTTGTTTCATGAGTCATTTCATTTAAAATTTCTTTAACTTTTCTTTTAGCCCTCATATATTGTGATTTCGAATTCGATTCGCTTATTTTTAGTATTTGTGATATTTCCCTGTGATCGTAACCTTCAAGAAGGTATAGAGAGAATATCATTTTACTGCCACTTGGTAAATGGTTCATTGCTTTCCTGATACTTTCTACACTTAACCCCGCTTCATATCCATTTATATCATCATCTGGTTTTTGATCGAACAGATTCATATCTTCAAAGAACTGTAAATCGGCTTTACGCCTTTTAATTTCATTCAGGCAGTGATTTATCACTATTCTTTTTAACCACGACCCAAAACTTGAATCATACCTGAAAGAATTTAATCGCTGAAACGCATGAGAAAATGATTCCTGCAACATATCTTCTGCCTCTTCCCTGTTGTTCATTATTCTGTAAGCGATATTATACATAGCCTTTGCATACAACTTGTACAGTCTGTATTGAGCAGCAGCATCCCCTGCCTTGCTATTCTCTATTATATCCCTATGAATGTCCGTTTGAGCTACAGTCAATTCCCTATGTATTTCGTTTGTTATCGACAATAAAAATAAATGAGAGTTGCAAATTTCATATAAAAATTGTACAAAGGTTTCTAAATTAGCAATTTTTATAACAATTCTCTATTAGTTTAATGGGATTACCAATAATTCTCAATTGGAATATTAGCTGAAAATTGCTATCCACAAATTCAAAATCCTATCCTGTTAATTGTTCTATTATTTATTTAGTTGTTGATATTATTTTCACCAACGGATTTAATCCAAAAAACCACGAAACAATTTAAATCATGAAGACTGCTTTTTATAAAATCGGTAACTGGATGATAATAGCCATTGGTATCTCCATCATCTGCTTTTCCTGGAATTATGATTTTTTCAGCAGTGTTAATCAACTGATTGAAAGGGAAAATTTTGAAGCTTTTCTAAATGCTAAAGTTACTCAAATGTTGCAATCAGATGAAGAATTCAACAATAGCGCAGTAAAATCAGATAATCCGAAAATGGCTGCATTGCAAGACTATTTGATGACCGTTGATCCTGAGTTAAAAATGGTTCCAAAGGAAAGGTTAAAACAAGCTTATGAGATAACAAAGGAATTACAAAAGGAACAATTATTAAAATCAACTGACCAGCTTGAGTGGCAGAGTACGGTTTCCGATATTGGTGGCAGGACCCGTGCTATTATGTGGGACCCAAATGATCCGACTCAACGGAAAATATGGTCAGGTGGAGTTACTGGAGGATTATGGTATAAGGAAAACATTACAAATGATAACGATCCCTGGATTCCTGTTGATGATTTTTGGCCTAACCTGGCAATTAGTTGTATGACCTATGATCCAAATGACCCACAGACTTTTTATGTAGGAACAGGTGAAGCCCAAACAGCCTTGATCATTTACAGAGAATCATCAGGTGTTGGATTTGGTATTATGAAATCTACTGATAGTGGAACTTCATGGGATATCATTCCCGGAACTGAAGAATTTGAATATGTCACTGACATTGAAGTTAGGGATGAGAATGGATTAAGTGTAGTGTATGCTGCGGTTGCATCCGGTGTATATAAAGGTGCGCAGCATTTGAGTGAGCCTTCGGATGGTTTATTTAGGTTACCGGAGGGTGAAGAAAACTGGGAGCAGGTACTTCCAAATATTACAGATTTGGACGTACCGTATGCTCCTTCTGATATTGAGATTGGCGCTGATGGCCGGATGTATATAGGCACAATGCCCAATGTTGAAGGTGATGGAGGCGCTACAATCCTGTACTCGGATGATTGTTTGACTGGAACCTGGAGTGTGAATGAAGAATATAAAATTCTAATCGAAAACACACCTGATGTAAATCTGCCGGGTCGCATAATACTTGCAGCGGCACCTTCGGATGAAAACAGGGTATATGCATTGGTAGCTCAAGGATATTTTTATGGGATTCCTGGATATGAATGCCATATTATCACTCGATCAGATGACAAAGGTGAAAGCTGGGAAATGGTCAGCGTACCTCCCCCAAGCGGTTCAACCGGAAACTGGGCATTTATTGCATGGCATGCGTTAACGGCTGCAGTTGATCCAAATAATCCGGATAAAATATTTATTGGAGCATTGGATTTATGGAGATCGGAAGATGCTGGTGAAAGCTGGGTCAAAAGATCTAATTGGCAAGGAACAGGAACAAATTTTATTCATGCAGACCACCACCGGATTTTATTTCAGGATGGATCATCTGACAAATTCCTTGTTGCAACTGATGGAGGCGTGTTTTACACCTTTAATGCCTCCCTGAACAATATTACTTATACCCAGAAAAATACAGGACTTAATACGCTTCAAATGTATAAGTGTGCCATTAATCCGGAATCTGATGTTACCTTTTATTTAGGTGGCATGCAAGATAACGGAACCAAATATTATGACGGCAATCCTATTGGTAATCAAAACCATGTTACGGGTGGTGATGGCGGCGCTTGTTTTATTGATAAAAATGAGCCCGATGTTTTTATTACATCACATCAAAACAATCAGTTTTATCTTTTTGGAAATTATCAGTTTGTTGGAGCGGCTTTTAACTGGCAAAGTGGAAATTTCATAAGTTCAGTTGATTATGACTATAAGTTAAATACAATTTATGCCAATGCAGTGACTGTTCTCAATAATTTACCGGATCAAATACTAAGAATATCAGGTATTCCATACGGCCCTATTGAGGGTGGTTACCTAAACATGGGTACTGGTTCAAATGTTCCTTTTACACATGTTAAATACTCAGAACATTCATCTTTAGGAACTGCACGATTATTTTTAGGAACCCAGGCTGGAAGAATGTTCAGGGTTGACAATGCCAATACTGATCCCGTTGTTACAGAAATCGGAAGTAATAACTTTCCTTCAGCAGCAATTTCTTGTATAACTCATGCAGGTTCAGACGATACTTTACTGGTCACTTTTTCAAATTATGGTGTAACTTCAGTTTGGCAGAGCTATGATTCCGGACAATCGTGGGATGAAAGGGAAGGCAATCTCCCGGATATGCCGGTCAGATGGGCGTTGTATCATCCGCAACACTCGAATTCAGCCATGCTTGCAACAGAGATTGGAATTTGGACAACTTATAACCTGCACGATCTATTTGTATTATGGCAACCCGACAACACCGGACTTGCCAACGTAAGAATTGATATGCTACAACTTAGGGATGCTGATAATACTGTTCTTGCAGGAACTCACGGCAGAGGATTTTATACAACCACTTATTTGTATGATCCAACTACTAAGGTTAATGAACTGGCTTATAATAGCCCATCCATTTATCCCAATCCTACACAAGGTCCAATAACAATTGAACTTACAAACGAAATAAGTGAACCTGTTGATATTTGTATTTATAATAATGATTATAAAAAAGTAAGGACATTTAGTTTTCAAAATAGAGCATCAACAGCACAGCTTGATATCTCTGACTTAAGTGCAGGTATATATTATGTTTCGATTAATACAAAGCAAGAGACATTAACAGGTAAAATAATTAAACATTAATACTCTTTCCAATAATCAATTTTTTAATAACTAAAAACAACAACTATGAAAACAAAAAATGTATTGCCAAGTTTGATCTTAATCAGTTTCATTCTTGCTCTATGCACAGTAAATTTCTCTACAGTCCAGGCCGGAGATGACAAAATCTCAATTGGTGAAAAGGTTACATTACAATCAAAGGTTCTGGATGAAGAACGAAAAATGCTTGTTTATCTTCCTGATGGCTATGATCTGACTACAGCAAGTTACCCCGTAATGTATTTGCTTGATGGCGGATATCACTTCCTTCATGTAAGTGGTGTTGTACAGTTCCTGTCTGGCCAGGGTATTATTCCACAAACAATTGTGGTGGCTATTACCAATGTTGACAGAGGCCGGGATTTTACACCTACTAAAATTGAGAAAAAGGCAAACACAGGTGGCGCTGAAAAGTTCATGTCATTTATCTCAGAAGAGCTTATGCCCTATGTGAATAAAAACTACCGTACACAACCTTACGAAATTTTGGTCGGACATTCTCTGGGCGGAACATTTGCCACATATGCTTTATTGAATAATCCTGAGGTTTTTGATGCATATATGGCCATTAGCCCTTACCTGGCTTATGATGATAATTTTTTGGTTGAAAAAACTTTAGAGAAACTGCAAGCCAGTTATAACAGTAATAAGTTTTTCTATATGACCCTGGGAGATGAACCCAAATACACTGAAACTGTTGAAAATTTTGTTAAAACAGTTAAGGCTGCCTCACCTGATGGATTGGAGCTTAAATATGTTCATATGGAAAAAGAAGATCATGGCTCAATTCCGCATTTAAGTATATACAATGGTTTGGAAACAATATATGCAGGATGGAAATTGCCTAAAGATAGTTATAAAGAAGGATTAGCAACCATTGATGAACATTATAAAATGCTCTCAGATAAGTATGGATATGAAATAGAAACTCCTGAATATATCATCAATATAATGGGTTATACTTACATGGGAGATAAAGAATTTGACAAAGCTATAAAGGTGCTAAAAGAAAATGTAAAACGATATCCTAAGTCTGCTAATGTTTATGATAGTTTGGGTGAAGCCTATGAAAAAAATGACCAGATGGCTGACGCCAAAAAGAATTATGAAAAGTCAGTAGCGATAGCCGAAAAGGAAGAACACGCGTACCTGAAAGTTTACCGGGACAATCTGAACCGTGTTCAGGAAATCCTGGCGGAAAGGTAGAATTTGGTTAGTTTGATTGCAAAAGCCTGTTTGATTGTTTTTATTCAAACAGGTTTTTATATTGAGTGATCAATTTAATTAACAATAGATATTAATAAGATAATCAGCCTTTAAAGAAACCATTCCGGATACATATACTTTCGGGCACTTTCGCCATACGATTCAATATCTTCGCCAGTAATTTTAAAAGTACGCCGGTCGCCATATTCCCTTGAAATAACAATCTTAGACTCTTGCCCTGAAGCATCCATCCTGATATAACCTGCATAATGGTCACCTTTTTCAGTGTTTAAACTCGCATGGCATACAGGGCAGAAAAAATCAACGATCTCCCCCAACTCAGCATTAATTGAAGAAGTCTGAATAACTGAATAATTCCAGATTTCCTCGTGCAGCAGAATAAGGCCATGTTTGTTTTTCTCAGTTTTGGCTGATAAAATAATATTGTCTAAGGCATTGATTGCCCCTATGCAATGGGGGCATAAATAAGTTACTTCCATAATGAATAATTTTTCGACTATAAATGTAATAAATATCCTGAACTTTTTACTCTAATTTTATCAGAGATTGATAAATGGGTGATAAATTTACAATATGAAGGTTTTCCTAAAATCTCTTTATTATTTTCTTGCTTGATATTATTTTATTATCGATTTCCAGATTTAATATATAAATACCGTCTGCTACAAACCTTTGTTTTCTGGTATAACCATTCCAAACTGTTTTATATTTCCCAGGGTTATAAAATTGATTATCAATTATTCGCTTTACCAATTTTCCGTGAATATCATATACAATTAGCGAAACACAACCCGGTTCCTTTAAAGCAAATTTATAAGTAATAAAGTACAGGAAAGGATTGGGAAATACTTCAGCTTCATAATCCCAAAATGGTAGATAATCATCGTCATTACCTGGCAAATTACAATCCAACCAGTTTATTCTATTTATTAACCATCCTTTCAGAAATGCTATTTCACTTTGATAGGTTTCTCCTACGAAATAATTTGGCCGGATACTTTGTCCTAAAATATCCCATTTCTCAAAATTCCTTTTTTGAGCTTCATCCAAGAATAACGCCAAAGAATCAATGACACTTATTAAATGTTCGTTACTTAATTGATTTTCTCTGAGTGTTTTCCATCTGCTTTTTAATAAATTATTAAAAATCGTATCCTGCATCAATCTGCTCCACCAAATATGCTGATCTGCCATCAATTCTTCAGTAAGGTTTCCTGAGTTAAAATTCACATTTCCGAAAGCAATGTTATAATCCCAAATAGGGCCCATCTTCAACTTACCATCAATGCTATTCCTGTCTTTATACATGAATGTACTTAGTTTATAGGCATCAATGTTTTTCGAAATTTCATTCAATATTAAATAGTCAATAAATGAATTCTCATCAATAAAATCTCTGTAACCATTAGCTGTATCTGCAAATAAATCAGAAAATAAAGCATATTCAAAATCATTGATATATTGTTTTATGTAATGTTTCTGCTCATAGGATATCTCTTCGCATTTTGGATATTCAATTTGCAAAAAAACATCCCCTAATGAAGACATCCAGCTACCACAGCTACTTCCTGTCGGTTTGTCAATTTTAACGATGTAACCACCTGTTAATTCATCGCCACTAATATCACCCTGTTCAAGTTTAGATATATTTACCCGGCTCTCATCTCTTTTTATTTTCTCCATTAGAACATAGATTCCCAAATAATCACCATTCAATACAAGTTCACAAAGTTTAGTTCTCGGAGCATAATGGCCTAATTCTCTGGCAATCTTGTAAATAAATACATTTCTAATTAGGGTTTCCTCAAAAAGTCAGGCCATTGATTTGAGCAAGTTTAATCACATTGAGCACAAAAATGATAACACCAATCCAACTTTCAGAAGTATTCTTTAGTTTTGCCTTGACTTCATTAAGCC
>JAUVJI010000071.1 GCA_030596605.1 Bacteroidales bacterium | reverse complement strand
CTAAATTCAGGAAAATTAGTCACGATAAACGAAAATGAAAAACTTCTGGTTGGCACATATGACGTTGTTAAAGGAAGCAGTATTGATAAAAAAAATTATTTCGACAGTGAATCTTCAGGATTCTATTCGATAAAGATTAAAGACAACCGGCAGGCAGACAGTTATTACTATAATTTCCTTGACCTGGAAAATATGACAGGTTACCTGAAAAGCAATGAATACCAGCAGGCCAGAAAAAAAGCAAAAAAGAAAGATAATAGCAAAGAGGAACATTCGGTGGGCTTTGATTTATTAATACACGATATAGTACAAAAAGACAGTCTGTATTATTTTGTTGCCGAAGCTTACTATGAAGAGTACCATACTGTTACGAGTACTTACTACGATTATTACGGTCACCCGGTACCGGTTTCTTATTCAGTATTTGATGGATTCAGATATTTTAATGCTTTTATTTCATGCATTGATAAAGATGGTATTAAAATCTGGGATAATGGGATGGAAATATTCAATATCCTGACCTATGATTTAAAGAAGCGGGTGAATGTTTATTTAGCTGATGAAGACATATTAATGGCATACAACCGTGAAGGGAAAATCGCTGCTAAAATAATAAACGGGCCTGATGTTACTGAAGGTGTGGACTATTTTCCACTCGAGTCGACATACACTAAAGATAAAATTATGGAGGACACCAAAAGTTCAATGGAATACTGGTACGACAATTATTTCCTTGCTTATGGCTTCCAAACCATAAGAAACAATTCCCTGGTAAACCGAAGTAAAAGGGTGGTTTTTTATATTAATAAGGTGGCTTTTCAGTAGGAATTAATTCTATTAATAGAATTTAGAATTCAAAAAACAGAACCCAGAACGCTAAACTCAAAACTCTAAATCATTTTCTTAGGGTCAACCCACTCTGTAAATTCCTCATCTGTAAGATAGCCTAATTCCAAAGCTGCATCTCTAAGTGTACTTCCTTCCTTGTGTGCTTTTTTCGCAATCTCAGCAGATTTCTCATAACCAATATGAGTATTTAATGCTGTTACAAGCATGAGTGAATTTTCAAGGTTCTTTTGTATAAACGGCAGGTTAGGTTCAATTCCCACTGCACAATTGTTATTAAATGAAGCGCAAGCATCGCCCAATAACCTGGCCGCCATCAAAAGGTTAAAGATCATTACAGGTTTAAATACATTCAGTTGAAAATGGCCCTGCATACCACCGACAGTAATTGCGGCATCATTCCCGATAACCTGTGCACACACCATGGTTAAAGCCTCTGCCTGTGTAGGATTTACCTTTCCAGGCATAATGGAGGACCCTGGTTCATTGGCAGGAAATATAATTTCCCCTATTCCGCATCTTGGTCCCGATGCAAGTATTCGTGTATTATTGGCTATATGCATTAAACTTACAGCAAGTGTTTTCAAAGCTCCGGAAGCCTCAACCATTGCATCATGGGCTGATAAGGCCTCGAATTTATTTTCGGCTGTCCGAAACGGATAAGCTGTTAATTTAGCAATCTTAGCCGCTACTTTCTCAGCATAACCCGGAGGTGTGTTGATTCCTGTACCAACAGCTGTTCCTCCCAGTGCAAGTTCAAGGAGATGATCGAGTGTTGCTTTTAATGCTTTTAATCCATGATCCAATTGTGAAACATATCCAGAGAATTCCTGACCAAGCGTAAGCGGTGTTGCATCCATCAGGTGCGTACGACCTGTTTTTACAATATCTTTAAAATCCTCTGCTTTATTAGCTAAGGTATTCCTTAATAGCTCAATCCCGGGTATAGTTGTCTCAACGATCATTTTATAGGCTGCAATATGCATGGCCGTTGGAAAAGTATCATTGGATGATTGGGATTTATTAACATCATCATTGGGATGAATAGTCTGCTTTCCATCTCCCAACTGACCCCCATTGATTACATGCGCCCTGTTGGCAATTACTTCATTCATGTTCATATTGGATTGCGTACCTGACCCGGTTTGCCAGATAACCAATGGAAAGTTACCTTCCAATTTACCCTCAAGGATTTCATCACAAGCTTTGGCTATCAAGCCGGCATTTTCATCAGGAAGAACTCCCAGATCATTGTTGGTTAATGCTGCAGCCTTTTTCAAATAAGCAAAGGCATTGATTATCTCTTTGGGCATCGATCCTGAATCACCGATCGGGAAATTCATGTTCGACCTTTGTGTTTGTGCTCCCCAATACTTATCAGCCGGAACTTCTACAGTTCCCATGGTGTCCTTTTCAATTCGAAATTTCATGATATTTTAAATTAATTGTTTTGTTATATAAATTGTTGTTGATTATAAGAACCTTATATTTTTATCTGTCATTGGTCATCTGGTCATTAGTTATTGGTATTTAGGTTATTTATATTGGTTTTTCTAACATTTGACTTTTTACTTTTGATTTAGTCTAACATCTAACTACTTCTTAAACAACTTCTCCATCTCCTCCGGTGGATCAGCCCAAACTGCTTTATATCCTTTAACTACAATCGGTCTTTGGATCAATTTCGGATTTTCAAGCAGGATCTTTATCCATTCTTCATCCGTAAAATTCTTATCTTTAAATTGCTTTTTATAGATATCTTCCTGCGTTCGGATAATTTCTGTTGGCCTAACATTCATTTTTATCAAAATATCTTTTAGTTCTTCCTCTGTAATTGGATTTTTAAGATATTCAACCACTTCAAACTCTACGCCTTTTCCTTCCAAGTAGACCAGGCCGGCTCGGGATTTCCTGCAACGGGGATTGTGATAAATTTTTATCATATTTTTTGATTTTTCTTCTCGTGATATAAAATAATTTTTTCAATTATTATTTTTTCCTTTTGATCTGAAAATTGCCCTGAATAAAATCGCTTAAATAGCAATGTTTTTAATTTAGACTCAAGTATTGCTGGATTCTCTAATACTATGCCTGTTTCTGCTATTTTATATCCAAAATCAATTGTTTCAAGTCCGATTAAAAGTCGCTGCCAAACTGGTTTAGCTAAAAATATTTCAGATTGTTTCTGTTGGATATTTTGCGAAGTATCAAACATTCTATAATAGGTTAAATGTATTCAATTTTAATTTATTGCACCATTCTTTAACATACTGTATATCCAGATTTAGATATCGTAATAGATTTTTGATATCATCAACCTGTTTAGGGCTTTGAAGTTGCTGAATCCATTCTATTTTCGAAATTATTAAATCTTCCGGTGAAACAACCCATACCTTAAAACCTTTCACCTCTATAGCTTTTCGTCTTGAAAACTCAAGTTTCCTGTAATCAGTATCTTTCCGAATGATAAAGTCTATTTTATAACCTGATTCAAGATCAATAATATTGAACATGCCTTTTCTGATGACCTCGTCTTCAACAGTTTTTTGGTCAATATAGTATCCGGATTTAAATAATGAATAGAATTCGGATTGATTGTATTGGTTCAATTCAATAATCAGATCAATATCCAAAGTCATGCGAGGAACAGCGTACATGCTCATTGCAACACTACCAGAGAGCATGTAAGCAATTTGATTCTCATCAAGCGATTTAGTAATTCTATGTAAAAGCTCCAAGATCATTTTTAAAGATTCAAATAGTTTCTTATTCTATTATGGTCATTTCATCCACCAAATGACCGGCTCCGGCAAATTTATCAATAATAAACAAACAATATCTGATATCAAGTGCAATGTTCCGGCACTGGCTGATATCGTAATCTATATCACTCATTGTTCCTTCCCAGCATCGGTCGAAATTCAATCCGATCAAATTACCCTCAGCATCCAGCACCGGACTGCCCGAATTACCACCTGTTGTATGATTTGTGGCCGTAAAGCACACATGAATAGTCCCATCAGGATCAGCATATTTTCCATAATCCTTATTCATGTATAACTCCTTTAGTTTGTCCTCCACAACATAATCATAAATATCAGGATCTTCTTTCTCCATGATACCATCTAATGTTGTGTAATGTTTAAAGGTAATAGCATCATCAGGATTATAGCCATCAACATTTCCATAGGCGACGCGTAGGCTCATGTTTGCATCAGGGTAAAACTTTTTCATGGGTTGCATTTCCATTTGAGCCTGCATATAAATTCTCATTAAGCTGTCAAGATTTCTGCCCAATTTCCTAATATCAGGTTTAACCTCATTTTGCCTGTAGGAAGCGATTCCATCTGCTAACTTATATGCCGGATCTTTCTTAATTTTTTTGAAATGCGATTTTTTATACTTCTCCAGAAACGTTATCATATTTTCCTTAGAAGCAAACATTGATTTACTGAACAGGTCATCTGTCATTTTCTCAAAATCACCATTGTATTTTTTTATCTTATCTGCAATTATCGGTGGGATATCCGTCATTTCGTTATTTTGATAATAATCTGTCATCATAGAAATGAAAACCTTTTTATCAACAAATAATTGATAATTTTTAAAGTGCTTTTCCATGGCATCTTTCAGTTTATCCACACTATTCTGTATACCCGCATTATCTGCATCCTTTTTTTGACTTTGATCCACAAGCTTATCAAAAGAAAGCGCATACCTGATGATTTCAGTGCTCAACCCTGCTTCCAATGCATAAACACTTTTTTGAATAAGAGGACCTATTTTTTTATAATCCTTTTTAAATTCATCCAAAAGTGATCCGTACTTACTATTGAGTTCCGGAGAAGAAGAAGCCCATAGCTTGAATTCTTGTTCAAATGCCTGTTTGCTTTCGATGGTCTTTAAACGTGTAATTCCGCGGGTTTCACCAATTGCTTTTTTCCAGCCATTGGAAATTCCGGCCTGCTTTGAAGAATACTGGAGCCTGACTTCTTTGGATTTGTTCATCGCCTTATTGAAAATATCGATGCGTTTTGCTCTTAAATTAATACTTATAGGGTTGATCACATTAACCTGCATATCCACACCATAAGAAGTTATATAGGATTGTGTTCTTCCGGGATAACCAAAAACAAATGTAAAATCACCTTCGTTTACACCTTTAATTGAAATAGGAAAATGCTTTTTAGGTTTATAAGGAACATTGTTTTCAGAATAATCAGCCGGTTTGTTAAGTGAATCAGCATAAATCCTGAAAACGGAAAAATCGCCTGTATGACGCGGCCACATCCAGTTATCCGTATCGCCCCCGAATTTACCAATATTAGAAGGGGGAGATCCCACCAATCTCACATCTTTAAAAATCTCGTTTATAAAAAGGAAATACCGGTTGCCACTAAAAAAAGATTTAATTAATGCTTTGTAATGTGTGTCTTTTATCGCCTCTTCTTCTATTTCTTCAATATTCTTATTGATTATTTCAGATCTTTCTTTCTCACTCATGTTTTCACTAACCCCATCAAATACCTGCTCAGTTACCTCTTCCATACGAACAAGTAAAGTAACGGTCAATCCGGGATTAGAAAGCTCTTCCGATCTGTCCATAGCCCAGAAACCATCTGTCAGATAATCATTCTCCAGCGATGAATGTGCCTGAATCCTACCATAACCACAATGATGATTTGTTAAGATCAGTCCTTCATCCGATACCAGTTCCGCTGTACATCCTCTTCCAAACAGGACAATGGCATCCTTAAGACTTGACTGATTTACACTGTAGATATCCTCAGCCGTAATTTTCATTCCCATGGCTTGCATCTCAGCTTCGTTCAATTCACCCAGAAACAAAGGTATCCACATCCCCTCATCGGAAAAAAGTTCAAAAGAAAATAAAAGGAATAGAAGTACAAATACAAAATATCGTCGCATAAATTATAAATTTAATAATGAAGGGCAAATATAATAAGAACCAACTTGCGAGGGGCAAATCAATAGTAAAAAGTTATTAAAATAAAATTTGATAAGAATATTTGTTATCTTTGGTTTACTTATTTAATCAAAATTGTTATGAAAACAAAAAGTACGATTTTCTTATTGACAGTTTTATTCCTTCTGCAAATATTCAGTTTCGGACAAACCATCGAATTAACCTTTACCGGACAGGAAGAAACCACTTCCAACTATGTTTCAACAGATAGTATTTTTATCAGGAATATCACCAAAGGCTGTGATACGATGCTTTATAGTAATGATACTATTTTACAATTGTTTCCATCTGGAATTGATGAACTTCATTTTGAATCGAAATTTTTTGAATTAATCCAGAATTATCCTAACCCGTTTAAAGATCAGACAACTTTTGGTGTGAAGGTGTATAAAAATGAAAAGCTATCATTTGCAGCCTTTAATCTGATCGGACAAAAAGTAGCTGAATTTGGAGGTGATTTTTCACCTGGTATTCATCTGTTTTCTTTTACCGGAAATCAGGATAATTTTTATATTATTACAGCATTTAATCAAAGTCATTCAAAATCAATAAAACTGGTGAATGCAAATCCATCAAGCGGTTCAAAACATAAAATTGATTATCTTGGATATCAACCTCAAAATGTTTTCCTGAAAAGTATTGAGTCAGAAACCGGATTCACTTTTTCCATCGGTGATCAGTTGGTTTTCGTTGGTTTTGCTCAAGGTTACATTCAGGGTGTTATTCAAGACAGTCCTCAAACAAACACATACTATACTTTCCAATTTGAACAGCTTGATCCTTTTGTTTGCGGGGAATCTTTTATTGATGAAAGAGACGGTAAAGAATATAATACAGTACTAATAGGTGAACAATGCTGGATGGCAGAAAATCTGAACATGGGTACAATTATAAACGGAGTAAATAACCAGCAAAACAATAATACAATTGAAAAATATTGTTACAATAATATTAACAGTAATTGTGAAAATTACGGCGGATTGTATCAATGGGACGAAATAATGCAATATGATACAACAAGATATACACAAGGTATTTGCCCTGATGGATGGTACTTACCTACAGTGGCAGAATGGGATAGATTGATTAACAAAGCAGGAGGATCACAAACTGCCGGTACAAATTTAAAAATTGGAGGAAGTACCGGTTTCGATGCATTAATGGCAGGTTCAAGAGACGAAAGTGGTTCATTCATTGGTTTGAACTCGTACACTAATTTTTGGAGCCCTGTAAGCCAAAGCAATGATCAGGCATACACTTATAATATTCTTGAATCAAGTCCAGGAGTATTTTTTGGCAATGCCGAAAAACAGAAAGGCTTTTCTTTACGATGTATTAGAGGATTACCTTTGAAAGTTGATACAAATATTATTGTAATTGATACGACTGTTTACACCTTATTAAGCGATAGTCTTGAATTAGACCAGGGAATTTACAGGTATGAATATAACAATAAGAGAAAAATAGACGAGATTAATATTGGTACAATTATTATAGGTGTGACTGACATTGGCTATCTTAGAGAGGTTGAAGCTATAATTGATGAACCTCCGATACTAACGCTCGAAACATCTCAGGCAACTTTTGAAGATTTGTTTATACAAGGCAATATTTATGTACCAATTGAGCCGGAAAGTAAAGATGATGTTTTTGAATTTGAATTTACAGATGAAACGATACTTAATGATGGTAATATTAGTTTAATATTAACTAATGCATATTTTTATTTGGATCCAAATTTTGAATTTGATATTAAATTTGGGTCTAATTTTATAAGAAAGTTTCTGTTTCAATTTAACAATGCTCAAATTAATTATAGTATAGATGCTGAATTAATTGTATCAAATGCAATTCAAATAGAGAAAAGTAAAAAAATAGGCTCTAAGTTTTATTTATTTCTTGGAGCAATTGGATATTGGCCAGTTTGGGTAGCTGTAAACATGGATTTATATGCAGTAATAAATTTAAATGCTGAATCAAGTTTTTCAATTACGGGTGGATATTCGAAAGACATTACAATGTCTTTAGGAGCAAAATATGAATATGGGTCATGGGAAAAGATATGGAACTACCAATCAGAAGATAATTTTCATCCAATAAGTTTTAATGGGAATCTTAATCTTGAAGAAAAACTATCCTTAGTACCTGAATTACTTATTAGAGTTTATAGTGTAGCCGGACCCTATGGTAATTTGGATTTGTACGAGAGATTCATTATGAATATGGCTTTCCCATCTTATGATCTGGATGCTGCTTTAAGTGTAGGATTAGATGCTAATTGGGGATTTAAGGTAAAAGTATTTGGTTATACATTAGCACAAAAGAATTACAATTATCCAATTTTTGAAGAAACACTCTGGAATTGGCCTGATGAAATTCAAATGGTATCGGGTAATAATCAAAATGGAGAGCCAAACCAGCAATTACCAGATCCTATAAAAGTTAAAGTTATAGATAGTCATGGAAATACTTTTGCTAATATTCCGGTACATTTTGAAATAACACAGGGTGGCGGAAGTTTAAGTGATGATGATGTCATCACAGATGAAAATGGTATTGCACAAACATATTGGACATTAGGGCCTGAACCAGGTGAAAACAAATTAATTACAAAAGTTAATAAAGCTGATGGAAGCCAAATAAATGGATCACCACTTGAATTTGTTGCAAATCCAGCAGGCGGAGTTGGAGAACCCTGCCCGGGAATACCCACAGTAACCTACGAAGGCCAGGTTTATAATACGGTGCTTATAGGCAGCCAATGCTGGTTGAAAGAAAACCTGAATGTAGGAACAATGATAAATAGCAATGAAGAAATGACCAACAACAGCACAATTGAAAAATACTGTTATAATAACGACCCTGCCAATTGCGTTACTTACGGCGGACTCTACCAATGGAACGAAATGATGCAATACACCACAACTCAAGGTGTACAGGGCATTTGCCCTCCTGATTGGCATTTACCTACAGACGAAGAATGGAAACAATTAGAAGGTGCAGTTGACAGCCAGTACGGATACCCTGACCCTGAATGGGATAATACAGGATGGCGTGGTTTTGATGCAGGATTAAACCTTAAATCCACAAGTGGCTGGTATTCCAGCGGTAACGGTACGGATGAGTTTGGTTTTAGCGCCCTCCCGGGGGGCCTACGCGACAGCGATGGGTCGTTCTTCGGCCTTGTCAGCTTCGGCTACTGGTGGTCGTCGAGTGAGGGCTCAGGTACGTACGTGTGGTTACGCATCCTGTTATCCAGCGACGACCAAGTGCTCCGTAACATCTACGATAAGAGCTACGGTCGTTCTGTTCGTTGTTTGCAGGATTAGATTCGATATTTCTCTATCATTTAGGGGAACAATTTATAGCAGATTGAGCATACCTGTAATAACGATTATGAACGGCTGTTTCTTTTTTCTTTTCATGAATGAACAAAAGAGAAAAAGAAGAAAAAAAGAAAACCTGCCCGATCGGTTAACTTAAAATTTCTCACAAAAATAGAGTTTCAAAAATATTCTTCACTAATACTACCCTTTGGTGGAGTTCAGTTTCTCCCAACAGTCCAAACGTGACATTCAGTATTGTTTGAAATTTCTTGAATTCTCTGAACTAGGGTTCCCCGGGTTATGAAAATTTTATTTAACCTGGGCGTGCCAGACATGTCCTGAGTTTATCGAAGGAAGCCCTAATAAGTCCGAAAGGCATCGGCATACAATCATGAATTTTGATAATTTATTTGATGCATTCGTTGATCTGATGGAACAACTCTTTTATCCTGGTTATGTCATGGAAATGACTTCCGAAGAATTTGCCTTTGAATTTGAACAATTCAAGGCTACTTATGCTTAGAATCTAGGGCTGCTTTGCAACCCTTTTTTTATGGGCGTACCGTCTTATAAAGAAAAGGAATGAGCCAGCATACGGTTATACTTAACTAAAATTCGTGCAAAGATAGAACCGTCAATATATTTCTGCTCCAAGGTCAGTCCCTTCGGGTTTATTCATCCTGATTACAGTGGGATGACCTCAAACTATTTCCAGAATTTTCATTTAGAAAAGATGGATACGAAGGAGTTATTCCTGAATTTAAACATTTTTTTAAGGATCTTCAGCATCTTTTTTTATACATACTTTCCAAAATGGAAAGTGTAGAGCGGTACTCCTTAACCATAAAAGCATACAAAACATGAGAAATCTTTTGGATGATATGGAATTTCAATTAACTTAGCAGCATCCAAAGAAGAGATGAAACAAACCAATAATAAATCACGAAAATTTCAGAAACAAAAAAACACCAAAATTTCACATATGCCGACTTGGACAAAGAATCGGATGAGCATTTAAGAGGACTTGTCAAGAGAAGAAAAAGGAACAATAAAAAAGGACAGTGAGACAAGTAACCCGCTGACAGGCATGGTACGGGTGGACAACATTGTACTTTTGCGAACACTGACGACATTAAAAAAAATATAATAAAAGTATTATGGAAAAAGAAAAATCACTAACTCGATTCCAGAGATTTCTACAACACCTGCCATATGCGGCAATTTCTGCCATAATATGCTTGCCAATTGGCAACGTTATTAATCTTTTTGATTGTAAGGATATATATGAACCTAAGTTTCAGGTTCAAAATTACGAATTCGAAGTGGAGAAAAAATTACTTGAAGCGAATTATAGGAGGCAAATTGAACAAATGAGCAGGGAACATAAAAATGAGGAGAAACAACTTGAGGAGAATTATAGGAGGAAAATCGAACAAATGAACAAGGAAAAGAAACAACTGGTTTCACAGTATTATGATTGTTTATACAATTCCCGGCAATGCATTAATAACACGTCTAATATTATTGATTTTGTCAAAAAGCAATATTCTGATATGGTCGATAAACAAACCAAACTATTTGGAATGTTGAAAGTGTATAAACGTGATAAGCAAAGACGGAAACAAAAGGAAATGAAAGACGAAATGGAGATAAATCAAAGGTATCTACGCAACAATGTTGATTTTGTTAAGGCTGAAATTATCTTAGTTGAAAATAATTTTAGTAGTTTAAATCTTGACACAGTTTTACATTCACTTAAAACGTATAATGTGGACAACTAACCTATCATTTGTCTTGCTAATTAACCAACAATACATAATTCCTTTTCGATTGAACATACACATACATTTAAAGAAACCCCCGCTCATCCGGATTTGAAATCTGGATGAATATAATAGTTGAATTGTAATCAACACTTTCAGTTTTCTGCTCTTTCGGATTTAGACGCACGAATATGCGATGGCTAATCCGAAAGCAAATAGCCACGGATTTCAAAATCCATAAATTATCTCTTTTCGGATTAGCTCACGCACAGGCTCTGTTAAAATCCGAAAAAGCTCGTGAATTAAAAATAGATGAATTTTTATTCAACAACCTTAAATTCCGTCCTCCTGTTATTTGCCCTTCCTTCATGATTTTCATTTGTATCAACAGGATTAGTTTCGCCATAACCTTTGTATAGCAACCTTGATTGGTCAATTCCGTTTTCAACAAGGTATTTATTAACTGTTTTTGCGCGGTTCTCGGAAAGTGTCTTATTGTATTCCGGACTGCCAACATTGTCGGTATGGCCACTAATCTCAATTTTCATGCCTGGATTGGTCTCTAATAGCCTGATCAATTTTTTTAATTCAATTTTAGACAGTTCTTTCAGGTCATACTTATCAGTTTCAAAGAAGATATTTTTCAATACCATTTTTGCACCTACTTTTATTGGTTCAAGCGGTACATCTTTTAACATAGGATCTGTTGAGGAATTCTCTCCTGTAAGGCTTATATTTTCGGAGTAAAACAAATATCCTTCCTTCGATACCGTGAGGGCATAATCGTCATTGGCAGGCAAACAAACCAGAAACTCACCGGTCTTTTTGTTGGAAAAGGATTCAATGGCTACCAATCCTGTTGTTAAACTGGTGAGTTCAAACCGGGCATCCAACTTTTTATTGGTTTCTTTGTCGAACACAGTCCCTTTCATGTAGGTAACCACCTGTGGCCTTGCTTCTTCATAAAGTTCAAATGAATATAAATCCAGGCCACCATATCCTTCTTCCCGGTCAGAGGCAAACATGGCCAGCTCGCCATCGGCGCTTATCAGGATACTGTTATCATCTTTAAAAGAATTAATCGGATACCCGAGGTTGACAGGCCTTCCCCATTTTCCCAAACTATCTCTTCTCGACACATAAATATCCAGTCCTCCCATTCCTACATGCCCATCCGATGAAAAATAAAGGGTTTGGTTATCAGGATGGATAAAGACAGAGCCTTCATAACCTTCGGTATTTATGTTGTCCCCAAGTATTTCAGGTTCACTCCAATCACCATTATTGTTAACAGTTGAAGACCAAATATCATAATCATTGTTTCGGTTACTGACAAAGTATATTGTTCTTCCATCCGAAGAAATAGACGGTTGCGATTCCCAGTGCCTCGAATTTACAGGTTCTCCAAGATTATAAGGCATCAACCAGTCATTTCCCGACCTTTTCGAAACAAAAAGATCACAACGGCCAAAACCATTTCGTCTGGCGCCATAACCATCAATACTTTCGCAAGCAGTAAAGATCAGGATATTTCCATCAGCTGATAGTGTTGGTGCTCCTTCGTTGACTATTGTATTTATCGGAGGACCAAGATCAACTGCCGGCTCCCATTCATCATTTATAAAATAACTGATAAAGAAGTCCTCCTGCCTTCCGGTAACTGACCGAGTATTGGTCAAAAGCCTTGTAAATAAAAGCGTTTGGTTATCAGCTGTCAGACAAGGGAAATATTCATTTAGTTCTGAATTAATATTGTACCCAAGATTTACCGGTTGGAAAGGTACCGGATTTTTGATGGCCTCAATTGCAAATTCGCAGTTAGCCAAATATTTTTCAGCTTTGATTTGATTCTTTCCATATGTACCCTCATAACGCAAATATTTTTTAAAATGTACTAGAGCGCTATCGTACCAGCCATTCTTGTATTCTAAATCAGCTAAGATAAAATAGGTGGGTGGGTAACGATCCTGATCAATCTCAATTGCTTTTCTATAAGCAACAACTGCTGCCGAATCATTTTCTTCATGCTCATAAATTTCACCCATTAACATGTGGGCTTCATAAAATTCCGGATCTTCTTCAATTGCACTCAAAAAACTTACTTTGGCTTCTTTAATATTCTCTTTCTTTAATAAATATTCTCCGTTCTCATAATACTTTTTAGCCTTTTTCGATTTGGTAGAGAGTTCATAATATTCCTGGGAAAAGCCAGTAAATGACAAAACCAGACAAATGACTAATAATATTCTTGAAGTACCTGATTTCATAAAATTCTCAACTTTTCTTCTTTATGAAGTTATTACTTTTTAACTTTATACTTATACTTTCCACTTTGGTTTTTAGTAATCTAAGGAATTCCCATATATTTATGACTTTGCAGAGAAATATGCCATTTCGGGTTTTCCATTACATAATCCACAATTTCCTGCATCATCGTTTTTCTCTTGCTCCATTCAGGTTGTAGGAATAATTTACAATCCTTTCTTAACCTTGTCAGGTTTTTTTCTGCCCAATCGAAATCACCCCTCGACTGAATTATAACTTTATATTCATCTGCCTTATTATAAATTTCTTCAAGCGGAGGGCTGAACTTCTTAGGAGAAAGACAAATCCAATCCCATTCACCGGTCAATGGATGAGATCCGGATGTTTCCAGAAAGGTCTTTATACCTTTAATCTTCAATTCAGAACAATAGTAATCCAGGTTATACATCAGTGGTTCACCGCCTGTTACCACAACTGATTTCGATGGATTGTTCAGAACTCTTTTAACAATTTCATCTGTTTTGGTAAGCGGCCATAATGAAGCATTCCATGATTCTTTAACATCACACCAACTACATCCTACATCACAACCACCAATACGTGTAAAATAAGCTGGTTTACCGGTATGGAATCCTTCGCCCTGAATGGTATAAAAATCCTCCATCAGGGGAAGTGCCAATCCTTTTTCCAGAAGTGTAAGATCAGTCAAATCAGGAAGATTAATGCTTATTCACTTATATTTTTGAAAATTTCTTCAATATTCAGTTGATAAATTGCCTGATCAAAAGTATCAGTTCTTTCCGCTGAAAAAACCACAGTCTTATCGTCATACCATGTTATTCCTTCAGTTTGTGAATTTTTCATCCGGACTAAATCAATGCGATAAACGTTGCCCTTGTCCAAGGTATTTCCATCAAAATTATCAAAATAAAAGATAAAAGGAATTCTATCCTTGTAGCCAATGATGACCAAACTATTGTTGTCTTCGTTAAAATCTGCACCTGTTGCCAATCCATCTACATTATAAGAACTAATGTAATCCAAGTTATATTGACTAGGAGTTTTAGGTAATTTATACATCCTGGTTTTACCATCCACCCAATTTTTGGTGAAAATAATCAACGAATCACCATAACTTATCATTGATTCACAATCAAAATTATTGTTACGGTTTAGGATTTGAAAAGATGTCTGGTCACTATATGAAAAATCAATTATTTCTGCATTAACCTTTGTTTTCTTTTTTAAAGCAATATCCTTTTTCGAAATTTTATAAATTCTCAAATTAGTCCTATTCCCAAGGTTATTTCCAAAATCACCGATATAAATATACTTTTTATCATGTGTAATGTCTTCCCAGTCTTGATTTTCAGCATTTTCGAGTATTACTGTTTGACTGATCTTTCCTGTTCCCTTATCAATTTTATAAAGTTCGGGTTTCCCTCCGCTATCATTAAATGTCCAGATATGTTTTCTAAAATATATTACACCGGAGGTTTCATTCACTTTTTTGTGCAATGGGCTGTATTCGGCAGGTACAGCAGGGTATTGGATAATCGTATATCCTTCACTCAATTGTTGAGCTATCAGCCCTGATGCAAAAAATACATAAAAAGAAAGTAACAGGATTTTTTTATAAATTAATCTCATTTTGATTATGCTTTTAGATCTTTATTAAACATAAATTTTATTTCATTTAATTATCCATAAATCTCTTTCTTATAAGCCTTTAAGGTGTTCATCAAGAGTGATACAATTGTCATTGGTCCTACACCACCCGGAACAGGAGTTATATATGAGGCTTTTTTAGAAACTTCTTCAAATTTTACATCGCCTACCAATCTAAATCCCGATTTGGTTTTATCAGAAGGAACCCTGTGAATTCCAACATCAATTACAACAGCATCCTTTTTGACCATGTCTCCGGTTACAAATTCAGGTTGACCCATGGCAACAATTAATATATCTGCGCTTTTTGCAATTTGCTTGAGATCTTTTGTCCGGCTGTGGCACACGGTTACCGTAGCATTTCCCGGATAAGTTTTCCTGGATAATAGAATGCTTATGGGTGATCCAACGATATGACTCCTTCCAAGTACCACACAATGTTTGCCTTGTGTTTCAATTTTTGATCTTTCCAATAATTGCAATATACCATAAGGCGTAGCAGGAATATAAGCTGGAAGGTTCAAGGCCATTCTTCCAAAATTCATAGGGTGGAATCCATCTGCATCTTTTGCAGGATTGATTCGCTCAATTATTTTTTTCGCATCAATATGATCAGGAAGCGGCAATTGGACAATAAAACCATCAACCTGCTCATCATTATTTAAATAATCAACCACTTCAAACAATTCATTTTCAGTAACAGCTGCGGGCAATTGATACAATGATGAAACTATACCAACTTCTTTACAAGCCTTTTCCTTTGCCTTTACATAAGTATGGCTTGCAGGATCATCTCCAACAAGTACAGCTGCCAAATGCGGTCCATCTTCCCCATTATCAATCATGACACCAACTTCAGCCGAAATTTCGTTTTTTATTTGTTGAGCAATTTCTTTCCCGTCGATCAATTTCATAAATTATAATTTGAAAATATTTATCACCTAAACAATAATAATAAGAAAACTATTAAGAATAGCTATTTAATAAACCGTTACTGATTCACCAATTTAACCAATATTACCTCCCTGGCATTTTATTCATATTCGACATGGCCCTCATCAGGTTTTTGCCCTTTCCGCCCGACATCATTTTCATCATTTTTTGTGTTTCGGCAAATTGTTTTATCAATTGGTTTACTTCCTGAATATCCGAACCACTTCCAGCAGCAATTCTTCTTCTACGGCTACCGTTCAGGACTTTTGGATTTTCCCGTTCTTCAGCTGTCATCGAGTATATAATTGCTTCAATCCCTTTAAAAGCATCATCATCAATATCCATATTTTTAACAGCTTTCCCAACTCCTGGGATCATGCCCACCAGATCTTTTACATTACCCATCTTTTTAATTTGCTTTATCTGGTTGAGAAAGTCATTAAAGTTGAATTGGTTCTTGGCAATCTTTTTTTGCAATTTCCTTGCTTCGTCAACATCAAATTGTTCCTGAGCACGTTCAACGAGAGACACAATATCACCCATTCCAAGAATCCTGTCGGCCATACGACTTGGATGGAAAACATCAATAGCATCCATTTTTTCACCTATCCCAACAAACTTGATGGGCTTATCAACAACTGCCTTAATGGTCAGAGCAGCACCTCCGCGTGTATCACCATCCAGCTTTGTAAGGACTACTCCTTCATAATCCAACTTTTCATTAAAAGTCTTGGCTGTATTAACCGCATCCTGACCGGTCATAGAATCAACTACAAATAAAGTTTCATGAGGATTAACAGTTTGTTTGATAGAGGTAATCTCATTCATCATTTCCTCATCAATCGCAAGTCGTCCGGCAGTATCAATGATAATGACATTGTACCCGAATTCTTTTCCATGAGAAATTGCATGTTTCGCAATCTTTACCGGATCTTTACTATCCTCTTCAGTGTACACTTTAACACCTACCTGCTCACCTAAAACCTTTAACTGATTGATCGCTGCCGGCCGGTAAACATCACCTGCCACCAATAAAGGGTTCCTTCCTTTTTTACTTTTGAGGTAATTGGCAAGTTTAGCTGCAAAGGTGGTTTTACCCGAACCCTGCAAGCCGGCAATAAGAATAATCGCCGGACTGCCTTTGATATTCAGCTCCTCTGATTCTGATCCCATTAATTCAGCCAATTCATCATGGACGATTTTCACCATGAGCTGGCCGGGAGAAACAGAAGTTAAGATTTTCTCACCAAGCGCTTTTTCCTTTACAGTACTTGTAAAATCCTTTGCTATTTTATAACTCACATCCGCATCCAGCAGGGCTTTTCTTACCTCTTTTAAAGTTTCTGCAACATTTATTTCTGTAATGTGCCCGTGTCCCTTAAGAATTTTAAACGACCTTTCAAGCTTTTCCGATAAACCTTCAAACATATTCCTATCAATTTTGAGGATGCAAAATTAGTAAAAAATACTGTTTAATATATTGTATACAAACACTGAGATTATATTTTGATAAATTTTTAAAACACCACAAAATGAATATTTCAATTTTAAGAAATAGTCCCAAATGAATAATTTTTTCCAAATTTGAGAAAGTATGCATTTTCTATATCACTGACTTTGTGCACCTTAAACATTTGTACAGTTTTTGAAAATACCATATCAGAAAATCATTGAATATTACATAATGAAAGATAAAATGGAAAATCTGGAAAATATCACACAAGGAGATTTGGAATTACAAGTTAAAGACGCATACTGTATTATAAAAAATAAGCAAGATGGTTTTTATTGGGTTATAAATCTTGAAGACCATCCAAATTCATTTTTGTTAGACCAATCATTCCAAAACTTCTTGCCTTCACAAATGAAGGAAGATCAAGAAACTATGGTAATTTTCCAGCCTACCATTTAATTAGTAGCTTTTTTTCTTCATATTTCTTAATTATCAAACAAGCCCGGAATATCCGGGCTTGTTTGGTATATTTGCTTTTCGAATATCATGGAACTTTTCGCAAATATTAAAATAATCTCAGGTGGACAAACAGGTGTAGACAGGGCAGCACTTGACTTTGCCATTACCAATAGCATTGATTGCGGAGGCTGGTGTCCAAAAGGGAGAATAGCAGAGGATGGGAAAATTTCGACAAAATATCCACTTTCTGAAACAATCAGCAATCACTATCCTGAAAGAACAAAATTGAACATTAAGGATAGTGATGCAACCCTTATTCTTTACCTTGATAAATACGATCGGGGAACTATGTTAACTCAAAATCTTTGCAAAAAACTCAATAAACCAGTATGGATTCAAAACCTGGAAAATCCAATCAGTAAATATGAATTTAAAAAGTGGCTTCAGAAAAACAACTGTAAAGTTTTAAATTTTGCCGGACCAAGGGAAAGTTTTTCTCCAGAAATTTATAAAATGACACTGAAATTTCTCAACAAATTGCATTCCTCAGAAAGCTTTTAACATCCGGTCATTTCCATTTAGGTCTGTTTTGATTATTGTTTTAAATCCTGCATCTGTAAATATTTGAGCTGTTTCCTTGGCCAGATATTGATTAATTTCACAATAAATACGGCCACCATCCTTTAAGTTTAATTTTGCTAATTCTGCAATAGATATATAAAATAAAAGGGGATCATTATCATCAACAAATAGTGCATTTTTGGGTTCAAAATCCAGTACGTTCTTTTTCATTGCCTTCTTTTCTAAGTTTCTCACATAGGGTGGATTACTTACTATGATATCATAGTTTTTCAGACTGGTCAGTGATTTACTGTCCAAAATATCTAATTGTTTGAAATTAATCTCAACATTATTCTCTACTGTATTCTTCTTGGCAACAGACAGGGCACCACTTGACAGATCAACTGCATCAACAGCTACATCAGGAATGTTCTTCTTTAAAGTAATTGCAATGCAGCCGGAGCCAGTTCCGATC
This sequence comes from Bacteroidales bacterium, assembly GCA_030596605.1. Lineage (GTDB taxonomy): Bacteria > Bacteroidota > Bacteroidia > Bacteroidales > JAADJA01 > JAADJA01. The sequence continues at coordinate 2,275 of JAUVJI010000071.1, read as the reverse complement.
TCTATTATTGATATTTCTTCTCGATCTAAATTCTCCTTAATTATCCAATCTACAAGTTCTTCAGTTTCAGGGCGGGGAATCAAGACATCAGGATTTACAATAAATGATAGACCATAAAATTCTGCCTTTCCCAAAATGTATTGAATGGGTTTGTGATTTAGCAAGTCTCTTACACCAAAATGAACCTTTAAAAGTTGAGATTCGTTAACTAACCGTTCCTTATCTAAAAGTATTTCTGCTTTTGTCAATCCACAAAACTCATCCAATAGCATAAAAAGAAATGTATCCGCCTCACGCTCGTTATAAACTTTGAACAGTTTATGTTTGTAGAAACTTCTAATGTCACCAATCTTATTGGATTTTACTTCCATTTATCGAAAATAACTAAAAAATTGTAATTTTGGTCAAATTTATAAATCTATTACCATAATATATGAAAGGTGACATTTTAATTATTGACGACAACCATCGGAAAGCAGCTACACAAGTGGTGAAATTCATATTAGATGAAATAAAAAATTCAGAAAACAAATATGTAATCACTGTTGCCGGCGAATCAGGAGCTGGTAAATCTGAAATTGCAGCATCCATTGCTGAAAAACTTGAGGAATATAAGATCAAAAGTTTTGTTTTTGGGCAGGATGACTATTTTGTTTATCCTCCTAAAACAAATGCCAGTAAAAGAGAAGAAGACATATCCTGGGTTGGCACCCAAGAGGTTAAACTTGACCTGCTTGATCAAAATTTGGAAGCAGTATTAAAAGGGTTTGCTTCCTTAACAAAGCCTCTGGTTGATTTTGATACTGATGAAATAGGCGAAGAAGTTGTAAATCTGAAGGATTACAAAGTGTTGATTGCTGAAGGAACTTATACGACCTCTTTAAAAAATGTGAATTGTAAAGTTTTTATCGACCGGAATAAAATGGATACAATTGAATCAAGGAAAAAAAGAGCACGGGAAAAACAAGATGAATTCCTGGATAATATTTTAACGATTGAACATGAGATTATTTCAAAGCATAAAACTTTAGCAAATATTGTAATCAGTAAAGAGTTTGAAGCTAGGAAAGTAAAATAGTTAAACTTGTTGAATCTGTTAAAATGGGAAGAAACCAAATTAAACCACTTTAACCAGTTCAACCAATTCAACAAATTATGAATAATTGGAAATATAAGAGTATAGCATTATTAAGTACACACGGATATTTTGATCCTATTCCGATTTTGGGAAGAACCGATACAGGTGGTCAGGTTGTTTATGTTCTGGAAATGGCAAAAGCCATGGCCCGGCATGGAATTAAGGTAGATATTTACACCCGTTGGTTTGAAAAAGAAAAGTTACAGGCCGATCCTGTTCCCGGTCATCCCAATGTAAGGGTTGTAAGAATACCGGCTGGTGACTGGGAATTCAGGCCAAAGGAATTTATCTATGAATTACTCCCTGAATTATCAGCCAACATGATCCAATATATCAAAGACAATGGTTTAGATTACGATCTTTATCACGGCCATTATGTGGATGCTGGAATAGTAACCCTTGATGTGGCAAAAGCATTTAATAAATCTCCATATTTTACAGCACATTCACTTGGGGCCTGGAAGCAAGATCAAATGGGAGGTGACCCTGATGAAATGGAAAAGAAATTCAATTTCAAACACCGGATTGCAGAAGAAATTAGAGTCTTTGATGCAGTTAATGCTCAAAACATGACTTCGATTGTTCAGCTTGAAAAACTGCATGAATTATATAATTATTATAATGATAATATTGAGATTATTTCTCCAGGTGTGGACATACACCGTTTTAAAATTCCAACTGAAGATGAATTAAATGCCATAACAACATTACCAAAAAAATATATTTTCTGTTTAAGCCGAATAGATACGAACAAAGGTCACGATCTTTTATTAAAAGCTTTTGCACTTGTTAAAGATGTAGTAAAGGATGTTGATCTGGTTATTGGAGGTGGATCACCAAATCCAAAACCAAGAGAGCAAGGGGTTTTTGACATGATGCATAAAATCATTGACGATGAAAACATGAAAGACAGGGTTATGTTTATAGGGTATGTAGATGATGATAAAATGGCTCAATATTATCAACAATCTGAACTTTTTGTTTTGCCTTCATTATTTGAACCTTTCGGGATGACTACCCAGGAAGCCATGGCCTGTGGAAAACCTGTTGTAGCTTCGAAGTTTGGAGGAATCAGAAATGTAATTACAAACGAAAAAGATGGCATGTTGGTAGATGCTGCCAATCCTCAAGAATTTG
>JAUVJI010000084.1 GCA_030596605.1 Bacteroidales bacterium | reverse complement strand
GTTAATTCTGATTTATCTTTTGCAGAAATACTTATCTTTGCTCTTTGGCTTAACCTCATGTTTTTTTGCCAAAGATACAAAAATATTTCTATTTGCAATATTATATTAAGAACGCTGTACTAGTGAGCTAATATCTAGATTTCTACCAATGGAAGTCAGATTATGGAGACTTGATATACTTGTTAGGTTATGGTTATACCAAATCAATAGGTCTCTATTGATAGAAGTAATATTATCAAGGCCAGTTAAATTTGTAAGGGAAGAATTAATATAAATCTTAAGGTCCTTTCCGATTGATGTTACATTTTCTAAACCTGTTAAATTTGATAAAGTCTCGCATTCAAATATCTTAAGGGAACCTCCAATTGCTGTCAAAACACTTAATCCATTTAAACTGGTGATGTCATCCCCACTAATTTCAACATCTCCTTCTATTTCAGTACAATTGGGGTAATTTAACTGGAAATTATTTATATCTTCTTGATTTGTAAAAGTGATACCTTCAGGCAGGCATGGTTGAGAAAATCCAGTAACATTAATAAATATAACCAAAACGATAAATAATTCTATTTTTTTCATAGCATTTTAATTTCTTGTTTACAATAAATTCATATGTAGTGCATAACGTTATACCAGGAACAAATGTACGAAATAACAGAGTTATTCGCCTGTTAACAGGAACTCTTTGTCCCATTTATCAAAATTTTATGTTCGGCATTCTTTTTATTATTTATATCAAAATATTTCACCCAGCATCCTTACTATCCAAAACCCAACCCAGACCAGGACAAACAATATAATCAGAATCTTTACCAAATTTGGATTTACGCTGACTTGAATGATATTTCCCGAAATCGCTTCATAAGCATATTTAAGAAACAAAATCACAAATCCCAGAAGTAATACAGGTCCAATCAAATGAAAAACAAAAGCTTCAGCTACATGAAAATTAGCAAAAGCATGAAACGACCTTGTTAACCCGCAACCCGGACAGCTTAATCCAGTTAAATGTTTAAATGAGCAATCTGTTACTTTATAAAATACAGGATCGAAAAAACAGGCAACAAATATAAGTGCAAGTAAAACAGCAGCAATCGCAGCTTTTATGATCCGTTTATCAGGTTCAATTTTATTATTTCCCATTTAAAACCTTAGGTAGAATCTGTTTATTAAATCGTAAAATTTAAAAAAATGATTGTACTTCTAATTTGACACACCCCGTACCCCTCTCAGAGAGGGGAGGATAGGTAATCATTTTTTTGAATTTACAAAACATCATTAGTTTAAAGAATGACACTAAGTAATGACTACTTCGTCAGCTTTTTCAGGTTTAGGAAAAATATGAAAGTCTTCACCGAACTGTTCCAAAAATTCCACACTAAATGCCCTGAAAGTATAAGTTACAGGGAGCAACACAACAGCGCTAATATATGGAATGATCAGAAGTACAAATCCTAAACAGCATGTAAACAGACCAAACATTATCACACAGATAACAACCACAATGGACAGCACAAAAATGAAAAGGCCATATAAGATGAAATGTCCGAGATGGCTTGTGAATAATGGCAGAAATTTGCCCCATGCCCGTGTTGTGGAAATTTTGTACTTGTACATGATAGGAACTACAAAATCATTTAAAAACAGGGATATGTATGAAATAATGATGATCAGAATAAGAAACTGAAAAATTATCCCCATAATTGAAAATACCCTTGTTGGGATGGGTGTGTAATTTGCGAAAATTTTTATCAGAACTCCTGCTGAAAAGATCAAAGAGAGCATGATAATAATAAAACAGATGAATCCAAAAATTAGTCGCCAAATGAAAAGGGAATCACCCTGCCTGCTGTAATCCTTCCAGGGTTTGGAAACTTCTGCTTTATCATGGAGGACATTGTGTAAAAACATAAATTTTCCGCGTGAACTCAACCAGGTAAATATTATTATGATGGCAAAAATGAAAAAAATACCGATCGCAATTAAAGAAAACCATAGCGTATGTTCCATGAGCCATTGCCAGGCTGTATCAGGGAAACGGGCAAATTCATCCCAATCGAAACGGTTATGATATTTGCGGTCAGAAAAATTTCCACCACCACCTGGCCCATGGCCATCGACTAAGGTTGCAAGGAAAGCTGTAAATCCAATGGTAAACCATTTTCCCAGATCAAAAGGCTGAAACAATGCTTTTTTCATTCGGTTCCATCCGTGTGACAGGGGTTCGCTGTAAGAAATGTTCATGATGTTAAATGTTTAATTGGTTAGATCAGCGAAGGTAAGAAAAAATTAATATTGAGATAAAATAAATGTGAAAAAAAGAGAAAATTATATAATTCAGCCGATGTCCTGCTTGACTGAGGCTATGAATCATCCAGGGCTATTCAATTCTAAAAAACAATATTTAGTTTTTTCTCTGTGTAACTCTGTGCTTCTTAGTGTAGCTCTGTGTTATAGCCCTGCCCGTCCGGTCAGGCGGGTATTTCACAAAGTGCCACAAAGTTTCCACAAAGTTTCTCAAAGAGAATTTCAGATATTATTTAAACTATTGATATTCATATTTTACATTCATCACAGTTTTTCTATTTGGTTAGAATTGAACAGCCCTGATGATTCATCTGATGACTGAAAATACGTAATCGTTATTATTCAAACTTGATGTTCAATCCTTCGATGGCTTCATTAACAGGAATGGCAAACCCTAAACCCTCCACATTAGTTCCAACAATTTTTGCCACTACTATTCCTATCACTTCACCATCAGCATTTAATAAAGCGCCTCCACTATTCCCCGGATTTATACTTACATCGGTTTGAATATAATTTTTATCGTCTATATTTCTATATCCGCTTACTATGCCCTTTGTAACAGTTTGTCCCAATTCAACATCTTCCGGTGTACCGATTGCAATTACTTCAGACCCGATTTCAGTTTCTCCACCGCTTAGGTTCAGAGGTAAGGGTTGATAACCCCCGCCAACTATTTTGAGCAGGGTTACATCCCTGGTTTTATCGGAGGAGATGACCTCAGCAGGTAAAGTAAGTTTGTTGTTAAAAATTACATCTATTTGATCCGCATCCTCAATTACATGGCTATTGGTCAATGCGTATCCATCTTTGCTGATTATAAATCCACTTCCATGTCCGAATTCGGTTTTTACCGTAACCACTGAATTTATTGAATTTTTAATAATTTCACCATAGTCGGATATATCATTTTTTGGTACTATTGGCAAAATCATAGCCTCTGCAGTAACACCCTCGTCTACAGACGGGCTTCCTTGATCATCTGCCAATTTGATAAAATCATCACTGGCAATTAGTCCAACTATTGCATCTTTCAGTACCAAAACCAGTTCCTCTTTAAACTTATGTGTTTTCTGAGAATCGGAATAACCGGCGGTGGTGAGTTCGTAAATTACTTTTTCTCTCTCAACATTATAAACCGACCAATTTACCAATACACTGATTTTGAAACCTGCCGTTCCTTTTGTTTCTTTGGCCAAATGTGTTATTTCACCGGCTATGGCAAGATCGGGAGTTTCTTGCTTCTCTTTAAATATTGCATTATCCCCACTGGTTTTATATCCCCAATCGCTTATAACAGAATTGATCCCATTGATGAATTGCTCACCTTCCAAATCAATACCCTGAGTGTAACCCCAATAACCATAAGTCCCCTTTGTAGGTATTTTTCCTGATTGATCAACAAATTTGGCAAAGACAATTCTTTTTGAGTTAAAATCATCCTTCAGCGAAACTCTTGGCCAAAGCGCTATTGTGTATTCAGGGTTGTTTTCTTCTAATATTGAACTGCATGTAACCCCTCTTGTGATATACCCTTTCTGAAATGCAAGGATAAGATCTGTGGGTTCACAACTTTTTAATTTTGCACCTTGTGATATTTTATTTGCGTTCTTGATCAATATTCCTGAATTGGAATATACTTTTACACTTTGGGCGTTAACAATGCTAAAAGCAAATAGAAAAATTAAAATAATCGGAATAGAAAACCTCATAGTAATTTTATTTAATCAAAAAATAAATAATGATTTGTTAAAAATAAATAGTCTGTCAATTCCGCAAATATAAAAACTATTTTAAAAATTAAGGATTATATTAAAATCTATTCATCCGATGACCTGACTGACTGAGGTTATTATTCATCCGATGACTCGAAGTCATCGGATGAATATATGAGGTTTATTGCTTGATCACTTTAATCGTGCTGAATTGCTGATCAGCATTTACCCACATGATATACAAACCCGGTTTCAAAGCAGAAAGTTCCATACTACTTATTTTACCTTTCTGAATATTTTGCTCTGAATGTGAATGGATTTTTCTGCCTGTCAGATCATAAAGATCCAGTTGCAGATGATTTATGTTCTGCTTTGCCAAACAATTCAGTTGGGATTTAACAGGTATCGGATAAAATGTGAGTACATCATCCATTGCCTTTATTTCATTAATGGCACTCTGCTGACCACCAACAACAAGATCTGCAAATTGCCCCCTGGCATCCAATGGAAAATCCATTCCATAATAACTGAATTTTATCGTGCCATATTCTTCATCTATGTTATTGGGAAGATTGAAAGAAAATGCAAATTGTCCATTTAAGATATCAGTGGTTATGGTTAACAAAACACTATCCCTCATTAAAAAATCAGTAACTATACTTTGCGGGTCATTCCCCAAAGTAGTCAAAGTGTCGATGCGGTCAAAAATTCTGACTTCCAATGGCCCGTTGAAATTATAGAATGGTTCTCCATCAGCATCAACAATATATCCTGAAACAATAAGCTGTTCACCCGGATTAATTGTGTCTAAAGGTTCTGTCACCTGTACACCATTTATGGCTTCAGTAATAATTTCATATTCAGGAATGGCCAGCCTCATTGATGGGTCGCCAAACAAACAATATTTCCGGTTATTGTCAAAACCGCCGGCTTCCTGTTTTGAGAGCTTCAATAATTTGCCAAGAGAATATTCAGAATGGTGCAAGGTGTTGATGAAAAATCTTTTCTGAAAAGCATGATTAGCACCTGCATAAGTTGGCCTTGTTGCAGCAATTACTGATGACAAGCCCCTGTTTTCCATTAGTACGGCTTTTTCAGTAAGCGAATATTTTTCAGGATCATCGAATTGTCCAAAGCTGCATGAAGCTGTGAACAACAAAGGATAATAGTCATAGTTCTCCCAATTCTCAAGGTCTTCTTCTGTAAGAATCTTTTCGTTGGCAAGTCCGATGTAAGAACCATGTCCAATATGAGCAATAATATTTACACCATCATTTATTTTGCTGGTTATGGCCTGATTTACGTCAGGATAGAATTGACCATTGGAGTTTGATACCTGCTCATATGCATCAAGGTAAATTTTTGTAATGTTGAAAATGTGGTCGGCAGTATCAACTAATTCGGCAATATCTTCTGCATGGTCCAAATGAATATTACTATCTTCATCATCAGCAATAAGACAAAATTCATTTCTCCATGAGCCAAATGCATTTTCATTGGATGAATAGTGAATTATTTTTTCAACCGCAGCAGTTGCTTCCTCTGGAGATTTCGCAGGAATCCGTCCGATACCGATCTTCAACATACTTGTTTTATCTTCTTCATCAAACTCACTATAAAAATCATCGCTACAATATGAACTAACCGGATTTAATGATTCTTCTGATTCCCAAACAGGAACATAGTTAGTTTCATTTTTGGCAATATCTTTAAAATCATAAGTTGCATCACCAAAAAGCAACAGGTTTTCCGGTTTTTCTCCATTTGATTTATCATACAAATATTTCATGAAATCCCGGATAGCTGTAATATCCTGTGCACCTGAAGAAAATTCGTTATAAACTTTTTCGGGTGTGGTTACAAAAGTGGAAATTCCATCATTGGTTTCCCTGAAATCGGCTAATTGCTGTGCTTCTTCAATAAAATCCTCGTGTGTGATAATGATCATATCAGCGGGTTCAATGGCATGTAAGTTTTGATTGGCAACCATGCTTTCAAATTGTGGTGAATAAAATTGGCTTTCATCAAATACAATAAATTCAAGCAGACTGTCCGTTTCAAGTATAAACTCTATAGCGATATATGAAATAAAATAATCTATTGAAGCCGGGTTTAATGGGTCGGAGATGTTCCAGATATTCAGTTCATCGTTAGGTGGTGTGATTTGAAACATTGTAACCATACCGGGGCCTGCCGATTCCAAATCCCGGAAAAGCATTTGCCCGGTTTCAAAGTTGTTCAGGCGTTTTGCATTGAACGAAAAATAATCCAACCACCCGATAGAATTGTCAGTCGGTTTATTGTAGGTAATGGTTAAATTCAAAATTGAACTGTCTGCAAAAAAAGTTGCAGAATCCCATCTTGTTTTAGCATAGTTAGCGTATGTTGTCATAGAAGAAGGAGGTACGCCAATCGTTAATATGGATTGCCCGTTGATTTCGAAATTAAAATTGCTTGGCTCCGATGATCTCGATGCCACTTCTGTACTAAATGTAACCGGATGGTTTGTATAAATATTCGGGAACTCAATTTCAAAATTGTATTCCAGTGTTTCTTCAAATCGTTCACCAAACCATTTTCTTCCGCTGTGAATTAAGTTTTCCAGTTCCAGTTCATGGTAATAATAATCATTAAAGCCGGTGGATGTGTAGGTATGCGGGATAATGGTCGAAAATTGTGTTTCAATCCTTTTTCCGACGCCCATATCTGTTGTTATAAAATAATAAGTGAAATCCGAATAGAGATTAACCTCATGTTCAAACCAACCGAATTCCTCATTATAATTCCATTCGGTTGGGCTTTCACCGTAAAATAAGATATAATCACCCGGGTCAAACACTCCATCATTTTCCCCGAAAACAAAAATTGAATTTTCCTGCAAATCGTCATGACGGAATTCATCGTTGTCTTCTGGCAACATACCATTTCCATTGCCGTACAGCCTGATGTGTTTTGGATTGATCTGGCCGGGATCGATACCATAATCCACTAGATCGTTATACGTGATTTGATGGATTCCCGTATTTTCAACTGCAATTTTATACCAATTACCTGTTGATAGAACTGAATTCTGGGCAAATATAGAATTTACCCCAAACAGGAATATGGTAATTCCTGTAATTAACCTGATGTTTTTCTTCATAATATAAAATTTTAAAATTAGTGAAAAAAATGCAGGTATATATTTTTCAGATGCTAAAATTTAGAATATTAGTTGTTTTGTTTTATGAGGATTTCCCATTAGTCTGAACAGCATTCCTGCGAAAGCAGGAATCCATAACATTCTGATATAGTATGGATTCCTGATCTGGTCAGGAATGCTTTTTTCTTCGTTTATTAGCTTGTGAGAAAACCTCACTAAACTATTTTTTAATAAATTTAAAATCACTGATACCATTATCAGATATAACTTTAAGTATATAAAGTCCATTTGACAGGCTACTTACATTTAAACTACATTCTTCATTTTTCTTTACATCCTTAAAACTAAAAGACAGCAAAGTTTTCCCTGAAAGATCAATGATTTCAGCTTTTATTGATGAAGCATCTCCTTTGTTGTTCAATTTCAGCAAAGAGGAAACACATGTAGGATAAATGTACAATCCATCACCTTTGGGAAATTCAAAAATTGAATTTGGTTCCCCGCCCACTACTATTTCTGAATAATTTCCCGATGCATCATCTGTTTCATTAAACGCATAATAACTGATCTTAATTTGTCCGTACTCTTCGTGCATATCTAAGGGGAGCATAAATGAAAAATCTAATTCACCATTTACTACCAAAGTTTGTAGTTCCAACATTACACTATCCTGCACAATTATATCAGTAGGAAAAGAATTAGGATCATTGCCTAGTGTTGTTTTAATGTATGGCCTTTCAAAAACTTTTATTAATAAATCACCATTAAACCCGGCTACGGGATTGCCTTCGAAATCACGGATGGATCCTGTTATGGTGATTTCAGCGCCTGGATTAATTGTATCTAATGGTAGGCCAGTATTTATACCATTTACAGTTTCTGTTTGAACAAAATATTTAGGAATGCTGATTTTTAATGCAGGATCACCTAACAATACAAAACTTCTTGTTGTAAGTTGCCCTGGTGGTTTTGAAAATCTGATTAAATCACCAAGTCTTTTTTCTTCATAATCAGGACTGGTAAAATATTCAAACAACCTGCTATTAATGGCAAAGTTGGATTGTGAATAAGTCAATCTTGATGAACTGAATAAACCGATAACACCTCCGTCATTTTTCAGGATTGCCTTTTCTCCGCCTGAATCATCCTCTGGATTATCAAAGCGGCAAAATTCACTGGTACCAACTATCATTATTGGTAACCGGTCAATATTATTCCAACTTTCAATATTTTCTATTTCCAATACCCTTTCATGTGCCCAACCATGATTGCCTCCGTGTCCGGTGTAATTCATCAGGAAAACCCCATTTTGTATGTGGTTGTTGATCTTTTCATTAACAGCCGGGTATCGTGTCCCTTCTGGAGTTTGTACCAATTCGAAGAAATCGAGATATAACTTATCATTATTATAATCTTGTAAATATTTTGACAAGCTATCTGCCTGATCTAAGTGCAGGTTTCCATCAGCATCGTCTGCTACCATACAAACCTCATTTTTCCAATTTCCGAATGTGCTGTTATTTGTTGCATAGTGGATCACTTTTGAAACGAAATCAGATGCTTCTGCAATTGATCTTGCAGGAATCCTGCCGATCCCTATATCCAGATTCCCGATAGCATCATTTCCTTCGTCCTCATCCAACATTCCAAAATAATCATCAATCACGTAACTTGAAGCTGTATTCAAGGATTCCTTTGTTTGAAAAGTAGGTACAAAGTTTAAATTGTTTTCTATCCTGTCTTTGGGATCGTATGAACCATCACCGAAAAGTAGTAAATATTGGGGTTTCTGTTCTCCGGACTGGAGATACATATACCTGACAAAATCTCTGATAGCTGTTATATCCGGCGCTCCTGAAGAAAACTCATTGTAGATTTGTTCAGGTGTAGCGGAAAGCCAAATAAATCCATCATCTGTTTCATGAAATTGCCCTAACTGTTCAGCAGACTCCATGAATTCAGGTGGCGCAACGATGATCAAATCAACAGGGTCATTACCATGCAAATTTTGATTTTCAATTTGACCGATGAATTCAGGATTTGGAAATTCCATTCCTTTGAATGCAACAAATTCTAAAAGGCTGTCTGTTTCTATTTTAAATTCATAATCAGAACCAAAAAGCATCCCATCGATACCGGTTATATTAATTGGATCTGTTACATTCCAAACCCATGTGGAAGCATCGGCATTGTTAACTTTGAACATAGTGATATTTCCTGTTCCAACGGAAGATGTTTCCCTGAAATTGAATTGAATATCTTCAAAAATAATGTTCCTGGTGTAATTCATTTCAAAAAAATCAAGCCATGCCTGTGAGCTGTCAGCTATTTGATTGAAAGCGTAACTCAATGTAAATTCAGGACTATCAATAGTGAATGAAACATTATCAGTTTTTTTCTGAGCATATTTTGTACTACTGGGATTGACAGGAGTAAGCATAACAGATGAAACCGGTAATCCATCGGCAGAAATTTCCATGGTGCTGTTTTCAAATGACCTGACTGCAAAAGTTGATTTTAAGAAGACAGGAATATCTGTCAAAAGTCCCGCTAAATTCAGATCAAAGTTATGGGTTGTATTGTCTTCAAATTTTTCACCATACCATGTCTTCCCGGATTTTATCAGGTTGTATGTTTCTATTTCATGTGCATAATATGCTTCAAAATGAGTTATTGTTTGTGTGGGATTTCCCGGAGGTTCTGCTATATTTTGGACCCTTTTTCCATCTTCTGTACCAATCATTAGGAAATAATGGGTCAAATCAGAATAAAGATTTACCTCATGCTCAAACCGGCCGGTTTCTTCATTCAAATTCCATTCGGTCGGTCCTTCTCCGTAGAATAGAATGAAATCTCCGGAATCAAAAGATCCATCATCCTCTCCATAAACATAAATGGCATTTTCCATCAGGTCATCGTAACGGAAAGCACTATTCGGTTCCGGCAGCATACCATTGCCGTTTCCAAATAACCGGATATGTTTGGGATTGATCTGTGCCGGGTCAATTCCATAACTTTCCAGGTCTTCATAGCCTATCTGAAATATACCGGTTTGTTCAACAGTGATCTTGTACCAGTCACCTTCGGATAAAACGGAATTCTGGCTTTGTGAAAAATTGATAACAAACAAAAAAACAATAAGAAATGCAAATACTGATGATTTCATAATAGATTAATTTTTAAATTATTTGATATACGGATTTGTAAAGGTATGCTATAGGCCTCGCGATAAATATTATTGTTATGCTTCTAAGATGGGAAACTAATTTATTTGGTTGCGTAATGAATATTAAATTTTTAAAATGTTAATAATTCTGTTTTGGTAGTTCCCAATTACGGAATATATTTGCACTCTTTTTGAATTGAAGTAATTTTATACCTAAATGGTAAGGTATTGAGGTAAGGGTGAAGATGCAGGTATGGTTTAGAGTTATAAGGTAATGTTTATCTTACTTAGCCCTATAACCATTTAACCAAACGTACCTGGCAGGAAGATGGTCAGGCATTATAACCCTTAACTTTTAACCATTAATTAATAACTATTAACAAAATGACAAATAACTATATAAAACCTGATTATTTATTTGAAGTCAGCTGGGAAGTATGTAACATGGTAGGTGGGATATATACAGTCTTGTCCTCGAAATATAAATCAATGGCCAATGACCTGGAAGACCGCTACATATTTATCGGCCCGGATGTATGGAAGGAAACAATTGATAACCCTGACTTTATTGAAGATAAATCTCTATACAGGTCGTGGCAGGTAAGCGCTGAGAAGGAGGGATTAAGGATACGTACAGGAAGATGGAACATTCCCGGAAAACCGGTTGCAGTGCTTGTTGATTTTACACCTTTTTTCGCTGAAAAGGATAAAATATTTTCCAAGTTCTGGGAAACCTACAAACTGGATTCCTTATCCGGAGGGTGGGATTATGTAGAACCGGCCCTTTTCGGTTATGCAGCCGGCAAAGTGATTGAAAGTTTTTACGATTTTTATTTATCTGCAAATGATAAGATCATCGGCCATTTCCATGAATGGATGACAGGAGCGGGTATCTTGTATTTAAAAGATAATACTCCGCAGATCGGGACTGTTTTTACTACACATGCCACCAGTCTTGGCAGGTCCATCGCGGGAAACAATATGCGGCTTTACAGCGACCTGGAGCGTTTTAATCCGGGTGAAGTGGCAAAACAATTGGGAGTCATTTCCAAATATTCTTTGGAATACAACGCCGCAAAAGAAGCCGATTGTTTTACCACAGTTAGCGATATTACAGCCAATGAATGTAAATATTTGCTCCAGCGCGAAGTGGATATAGTAACTCCAAATGGATTCTCAGATTCTTTTCTCCCTGAGCAGAACGATATTGATTCGGCCAGAAAAAATGCAAGGACAAAGGTAATAAGTGTAACGGAAGCATTATTGAATCAACAAATTGATAAGGATGCGCTATTGGTGCTCACTAGCGGCAGGTACGAATTCAGGAATAAGGGATTGGATATTTACATTGATGCACTGGGCAAATTAAATGCCGATAAGAAAGTCAAAAAGCAGATCATCGCATTAATTACTGTCCCTTCAAGTCATGCAGGACCACGCAAGGATATTTTGGAATTATTGGGAAAAGCTGATTTTAATAATCCGGGATCAAAACAATATTTAACCCATATTTTGTACGACCGTATCAACGATCCGGTTTTAAAGCGGATTAAGGAAAACAATCTTAATAATAGCGCATCGGATAAGGTAAAAGTTGTATTTGTTCCTGTTTATCTGAACGGAACAGATGGAATTTTTAACCTTGATTATTACCAGTTGCTCAATGGATTTGATGTAACGGTATTTCCTTCGTATTACGAACCCTGGGGATATACACCGCTCGAAAGTATTGCTTTTGGTATCCCATCTTTAACCACATCTCTTGCAGGTTTTGGATTATGGGTAAAATCTAACCATGAAGTAAAACATCATGCAGTAAAAACCATTGAGAGAAATGAAGATAATTATGATCATGTTGTTGAAGACGTAGCCAATGAGTTGTTTTATTTCTCCGGTATAAATAGCGAAGAATTTGATGCTTCAAGAAATGAAGCAATAGAGATAGCCAAAAAACTTCACTGGGATTATTTATCTGAAAAATACCGGGAAGCATACACCATTACCAATAATAAGGTAGAAAGCCGGGCTGATTTGTTCAAGAGTAAGCAATCGGTCGAATATAAGGTGTTAGGCAATGGCAAGCTTGATAAGCCGGATTGGAAAAAAATATATGTGCAGGCGAAAATTCCAGCTGAACTTGAACCATTGCGCGAATTATCCATGAATCTTTGGTGGTCATGGAACTATCAAGCCACTGATTTATTCAATTCAATTGACGAAGATCTTTGGATAACATCCGGTCGTAATCCTGTAGCTCTATTGAACAGGCTTTCATATGAGAAGCTTCAGGAATTGAAGAAAGACAAAGAATTCATGGATAGAATGAAGCAGGTTTTTGCCTCATTCAATCAATATATGTCAGAAGCTGACAGCAAACCAAAAGATATGGTTGCCTATTTCAGCATGGAGTATGGCTTACATGAATCTGTGAAAATTTATTCGGGCGGATTAGGCATTTTAGCAGGAGACTATCTAAAGGAGGCCAGTGATTCAAATAAAAATATGATCGGGGTTGGATTAATGTACAGGTACGGATATTTCAACCAAAGCCTGTCAATTTTCGGTGATCAGATTGTGGAATCTTTACCTCAGAAATATACTGAATTGCCTTTAGTCCCTGTTAGGGATAAAAAGGGTAATTGGATTAAAATAAGCATGGCTCTTCCGGGACGAACATTAACAGCAAAAGCCTGGAAACTTCAGGTAGGCCGGATACCGCTTTATTTGCTTGATGCTGATATCGAAGACAATTCACAGGAAGACAGGGAAATCTCGCATCATTTATATGGAGGTGACTGGTACAACAGGTTTAAACAGGAGCTATTGTTGGGAGTTGGTGGAATACGCCTGATAAATGCTATGGGTACAAAACCCGACATTTTTCATTTGAACGAGGGTCATGCCGCTTTTGCGGGAATTGAGAGATTGAGAAATCTTGTTGAGGATAATGGGATAACGTTTTCAACAGCCGTTGAAATAGTTCGTTCATCGTCCCTTTTTACAACCCATACTCCTGTTCCAGCCGGGCATGACATGTTTACAGAGGATGTATTAAGAACCTATATTCCTCATTATGCCGACAGGTTGAATATATCATGGGAGGATTTTATGAACCTGGGGAGGATGCATAGAGGCAAAACAAACGAAAGATTTTCTATGAGTGTACTGGCAGCAAATTTATCGCAGGAAATGAATGGTGTAAGTAAAATTCACGGCCGTGTCTCAAGGGAGATGTTCAAGGACTTGTATCCCAGTTTTTTCCCGGAAGAACTGCATATCGGACATGTTACCAATGGGGTGCATTTTCCCACATGGACTGCAAAGAACTGGCAGGAATTTTACCTTGCGAACCTGGACCAGGAAATTTTAAAAGATCAATCAAATCCTGAATACTGGAAAAAAATTCAGGATATTCCTGATAAAGATGTTTGGCAGCAAAGGATAAAAGAGAAATCGGAATTTATTAATTTCCTGCTTGATAAAGTGCAGGAGGATTTAACAGCGAGGCAGGAAAACCCAAAGCTAATTTTCAATACCCTGGAGCACATTGATGAAAAGGCATTGTATATTGGATTTGCAAGGAGGTTTGCCACCTATAAGCGGGCAAATCTTTTATTCAGTAATCCAGAGAGGCTTGCCAGAATATTAAATGATCCTGAAAAACCATTGCGGTTTGTTTTTGCAGGTAAAGCGCATCCCAATGATAAGCCAGGACAGGACTTGATCAAAAAAGTCATTGAAATGTCGAAGTTGCCTGAGTTTATTGGAAAACTTTTGTTTCTTGAAAATTATGATATGAATATCGGGCGGAATTTGGTTTCCGGTGTAGATATCTGGTTGAATACCCCAACAAGGCCTTTAGAAGCATCGGGAACAAGTGGAGAGAAAGCTGTGATGAACGGTGTGATGAATTTCAGTGTGCTTGACGGTTGGTGGGCCGAAGGCTATAAATTAAATGCCGGATGGGCTATTCAGGAAGCAAGGACTTATGGAAACCAGGCCTTTCAGGATGAGCTGGATGCGGAGACCATTTATCAACTGATCGAAGATGAAATTTTACCTATGTATTTTGATTTGGACAATGAAGGTGTTCCGCATAAATGGGTTTCCCATATCAAGAATACTATTTCGGAGATCGTACCGCATTACACCATGAAACGGATGCTGGATGATTATTATGAAAAGTTTTATGGAAAATTGTTTGAAAGAAGTCTATCGGTGAAAGAAGACAATTATCAAATGGCCAGAACAATTACTAATTGGAAAGAAGATATAATTACTAATTGGGATAAGGTTGAGGTAATCTCCATCCGTGTGCCCGATTCATCATCTGCTCCTCTTCGTTTGGGTGATAAATTTGTGGTTGAAATTACTTTAAACACAAATGATATTCCTGCCGAAAATATTGGGATTGATGTTATTTTGGGTCAGAAAGAACACGATGTTGTTAGCAAAATATTTCATTCAGAAGAATTGAACCTGGCAAACCAATCGGGTGTAAAGGCTACCTATTCGTGCTCGATTACCTTAAAGGTGTCTGGTGTTTTCGATTTTGCATTCAGGATATTTCCAAAGGCAGATTTTCTGCCGCATAGGCAGGATTTTAGTTTGGTGAAGTGGGTGTAAAATTTCTATTTGCAAATTTGAATATTATAAATTCTTTTGCAATAAACTGGCGCAAGTCTTGTGGGTTGGATTGAAGCCGTGTTGACTTGTGCTTTTTATTACATTCACTGTGGTTGAATTGTACCTTTCATTACACATTAATTTCCACATCAATACTTCCAACCCCAAATACATAAGAAATGAAGCACAAGTCTCGCTTTGTTTAGGCCTTCGCTTGAAGACTTGCGCTAGTTGAGTTGATGCAAGTCTTGTGGGTTTGACTTAAGCGCTGTTGACTTGTGCCTACCTTTCATTCAATAATTTCCACATCAATGCTTCCAATCCCAAATAAATAAGAAATAAAGCACAAGTCTCGCTTTGTTCATGCCTTCGCTGGAAGACTTGCGCTAGTTACGAGGATTTTGGTTTGGTGAAGTGGGTGTAATAATGTATCCGGAATTTT
Organism: Bacteroidales bacterium; assembly: GCA_030596605.1. Taxonomy (GTDB): domain Bacteria; phylum Bacteroidota; class Bacteroidia; order Bacteroidales; family JAADJA01; genus JAADJA01. Next base: position 2,523 of record JAUVJI010000084.1, on the reverse strand, counting down.
AAGCTATATTTAATCGCTGAACAACTGACCCTGGAGGATACTCAGAAATTCACTTTTGAGTGGAATGAATTTCTTTCAAATTACGATCCCGCTAATTAGCGGGATCTATTTTTTTAGTAACTTTAAATCGTAAATTTGTTTTTTGCTATTTTCCAAATTTGTTTAATTTAATTCAGGATGTATGGCTTTAGAATTAGTAAATAGCAAATTAAGATTGTATCTTTCAACGGACCATAGTACACATAGAAAGTTTTATTGGTTTGAGTTAAAGGAAAATGATTTGTACTGGGGTAGCTCTGCTTTTACCAAAGAAGAATTCTGTACTTTAGAGCCTAAAACATCAAACTCCTTCTCAATTCAAACTTCTAATGACTTTAAAAAACTCAAATTGTCAAAAATAAAATATTCCTACCATCAGAGTGGACAATTTCACTTGAAAAGGTTAACAGATGGAAGATATCAAGCAAAGGAAATAAAGGCTATATGGAATAAAAAAGACGAAATCCTAAAACCACTACGTATATATTCTCTAATTACTAAGCCTTTTTTCAATTATCCAATTGAGAATAAGAAGCTAACTCGTGATGGATCCTCGGGTCGAGCCATTCTTCTCGAGGGAAAAGCAGGTTTTAATAGATTGTTTATGGAGTTTTTTATAACCCCACTAGGAGAACATCCTTTACCAGAACCTTTGATCAACTTTGGCAAAATAAAATTTAGCTATATTAATAGGCCATTGTCATCAGAATTAGTACTAATTACAAGATACATAAAATTAGCCAATCTAGAGAATTGGCATCCTGATAATGAAATTATATTTTTAGGATGTCTAAATGAAAATTGTGCACAGTAAGGTCTGACTTGGTTACTCACTTTATAGGCAAAGATACCTATATTAAGTATATTTCTGACTAAGAAAACCCACCTCGCTGGCGCAAGTCTTGTGGGATAGGCTAAGGCGCTGCTGACTTGTGCCTACCATTAATCTTCTTGTCTCATTACAAATCCCTGTTCAACAGGATTGTTATGGATATAATCTAATTTCTGGTCAATCATCTTATTGTCCGTTAGTTCTATAGGGTGGTTATCTTGTTGCCAAAACTGATACCGGATATTATTTGAATTTCTTTTACCTTCTTCCTCAAACGCTTGTAACATCCATTTTTCCCTGCTTTCTGCCGGGTTTTCCCTTATTGCTTTGATTATTTCCATAGATGTGAATTTCTTCATATCCCTCATTATATTTTCAAGAAAATAGCCATCTTTAGCAGAGACAATCATATGTACATGATTAGTCATAATCACATAAGCATAAATGATTAGTCCTTTCTTTTTCTGGCAATATTTAAAGCTGTCAAGTAAAATTTCCCTGTAAACATTACGTGTGAAAACATCGATCCATCTGATGACTGAAAAGGTAATGAAATACATCCCTTCAGGATTACGAAATTTATATTTTCTACTCATATTGCAAAGATATGGAATGTAAAATTTAGGAATTTGTTAAGAAATGAAGCACAAGTCTCGCTTTGCTTAGGCTTTTGCTGGAAGACTTGCGCTAGTTCCGTTTTGCTGATTTTCACGGATTTTTTATTATTTTATAAGCGTTTATCTGTATAATCAGCGTCATCTGCGTTCTATATTGATATAGTTGCTTATGGAATTAATAGTTGTTGATGAACTTTCATTATTGATCTTCATTTGCAACCATTATATACCTGCAAGTTGTCTATGAATAAAAGTTAAATCATTATCTTTGCACACTAAATAATTTAACCAACATGAAAAACACTAAGTATTTACTTATTATCAGTCTAATTGTTTTTATTGGGAACACTTTAATGGCCGGTTCTCCTCTATCAAACATCAAATTTTATATGGCTTACCAGTTTAACGAAAAAGTTCAGCTTGCGGAACAACAAGGATTTGTAGATGGAGCTATTGCCTTTTATCTTATGGATGAAAGTGTAACCATTGATCAGAAAGCCGCTGTGATCAATGCCCTGAACTGGGACGAAAAAGGTAAAAACAATGCGGATACCTACAAAATGTTCCTTGGCAGAAAATACGGTAAAGGTTACGAAGACCTTGATGTTACTGAATTAACAGGTGTTGAATCATTCTGTCTCGGCTACATGTTATTGCTCGATAAAAACAGGAAACTGGAAGAGTCCCTTCCGGTACTGGAACAAGCGCAAACGAAAAGTTCAAAAAGCTTTACAGTCAATATTATACATGCACTTGCCTCAGCACAAAACTTTTTAAATAACTCAGATGAGTGCAATGCCTGGACAGTTTGTAATAATGTCAGATCGGATGCTACACTCACACAAGACCTGAATGGTGAGGCTATGAGGATAATTTTTGTTGAGGTAGATAATTATAAAAACGCATGTAACTAGTAGTTCGTTCTTGATATATCATATCAAATAGCTTTAATTTCATCCATTTTATATTTCCAACGAAAGATTACAGGCTCATTGTTTATTTCATCAATGCCCTTATAAATCCTTTCCTTAAGTT
>JAUVJI010000164.1 GCA_030596605.1 Bacteroidales bacterium | reverse complement strand
TGAACCGCTAAGTACGAGACCCGTACGCTTAGTGGTGTGAGAGGTGCACTGGCTCCGAGTCCTCGGAGTCAGCCGCCTACTCGATTGGCGTTTCGTTGTTTATTTTTCTGGTTTCTATATTTCCTCCAATCCCTCAATTATATTTCTAACAATCTTTGCTGATTCCGAAATGTAATTCTCATTATTTGGGCCAATGCTAAATTCTACTTTTTGATTAGTCATTTCAATAATATATTTGTCTCCGCAACCACCTGTAATAAATGCTTCAATTCCATTTTCTGATTTAGGTTTTTCTATTTTGCCAATATTCTCTAAATCAATTCCATTAATTGTTTTTTCTAGTAATTTAAAGTCAGTACTGTCTAATTGTGTTGTAGTAGAATCAACACCCCATTTATCTATTCTTGCAGGATGGTTTTGAAAAATATCTATTGGTAGATTATTGTAAAAACTGATACTCATGTCATTTCTTATTTCTACAGTATATTGTGGTGCTGGTTTACTAACGAGAAATGTTTTAATTTTTTTAATTCTTATTATTGAATCTTGATTTATTTGGGTTTGGGATTCCAAGTCTAAGAATATAAACAAGAAGAGAAATAATATTAACCTTAATTCAAATAATTCCTTTTTCATTTTGTATTTCTTTTTACAGCTTGTGTATAACGTGTTGCAAATATGGCACGTAGCCGTTCACTTGCAGGATTTTTCTTGATTACTAATATGTTTGTTTTTCTACTCATTTTCCTTGATGAACGTAAACCGGCTATGGGCTATGATTTGCTGTTAGCCACTGTTTTGATTGCCTTTCCTGTATTTTATTAAATTTTGTCAGCCAATTTTAACCACCAATCTTTATATTTATTATTGTCTCTGTCCCATATGCTTTCATTTGAAATTGGTCCTGTTAACTTACGGGTATAAGATTTTGGAGTTTTATCTCTGATTTTTTTTATGCCCGATATTTTCTCATCAGGTTCATAGATTGGCATTTCATTCCAGTTGATTGTTTCAATTCCATTTTTTGGATTAACTTTAATATAAAGATTTTCAACAAGTCTTGCTTTGATCCATGGATGATTTCCACATGTGATATGTGAATTAAAATCTGTTTTTGAGGTATACGGATTATTGGATGGCCGTTTCGCATAATTCGACATCTCTGATAATGTAGAAGTATTTTGATTATAAATAAATTCTACTATCATTGAAACTCTTTTTATTGACCACCTTGGATTTAATATACCAACTATTTTGTCTGCAATTGCAGCACTTTCTCCCATCCATTCCCAAGTTATTAACCAAGCTTTCATTATGTGCTTTTTTAGAAGTTAAAATGTAAAAAAATGTCGATTTTCTATTTAATCATTTTGCAAATATGTTCTTTTGTTAATGGTTCTGTGTAATCTACTGTAATTAGTTTGATTTTTTGCTTTTTGCAAATTAGTTTTTTTTTAGCATCTCTTTCCTGAAGCTTTTCTAATGCTTTTATTCCACCCCATATCTTGACTGGTTTATAATGTTGTTGACCCTGATATTCAAATGCAAGTTTGATATTCGGCAAGTAAATATCTAATTCAAGACCTTCTAACCATTTAGGTCTACAGTGTCTGATTGTCTCTTCTTGAGTGAAAATTTCTTGGATAATTTTATATAGCATTGTCTCGCCAATCCAACCTTCGCCAACCTTTCTATATCCAAATTCTTGTCGAACATAACTCTCTATCTCATTTGTAATACGTAGAGTAATATCGCATAACTCTTTTTCATGTTTCTCTAAAATTGCAAGATTCTTTTTTATAGTTTCATTTGTATTCTTCAAAATCTGCTGATTCAATGCTTGTAAACTTTCAATATTGCGGCTCTCAATAAAGCGTTTTATAAGAGCTTTTTTATTGACTTTTTTTTCTACTAACGTAATTAATTCATCAGGACAATATGCTTTATTAAAATGTTCATCTTTCCAAATACCAAGTTGATAATATTGCTGATTAATGTACCAGTTATAGTATTGCTTAAATTTTCCTCCGTACATAGGATTCATCGCCATTACCGTAGGAGTACTTAAATTACATTTATGGCAAATACCCTTTTTGAAATGAATTGCTTTCTTTGGACTTCCTTTATGAAGTATTGATTCCTTCGAAATCTTATCTGGAAAATCGTGATTTGATAGAGGAGCTTTTATCAGCCAATTAGAATAGTTTGTTTTGGGGAATTTTTTTACGTAATCTAAATAATTATCAATTGCTGGTTCAGCACAAGTACAAAAATACACTTTTGCTTTATGTTCAATTTTGAAATCAACATTTTCAGAAAAGCCAATAAATGTACCGTAAAGACCTGGATACAATACATATGGCAAAGGGAGATTTTCTTTAATATATTTACTTTTAACAATAATTTCTGCATTTTGACCTTCTTTAGGTCGAATAGTCCGTGTACTTTTTATTTTTTTATTATTAATCATTAAAGTTTCCAGATGTAATTTTTTCTCAAATAGTGGCTAACGGTTTGTATAAGAATAGTAGCCGACTTCGGAAGTAGTAATTTTCAACTTACTACTAAATTTTATGCGGGCTACAATGCTCATGTTTACTACTATTTCGGCTATTATTTTTATACTTTGTTGTGCGTTCGTATTTTATATTTAATAATAATCTGTATTTGTCTTATCTGTGAAATGAATCCAGTTTTTATCAATTTCTTTTCCATTTTCAAATAAGTATTTCATAAATTCTTTATTGGAACTTTTAAACACTAAAGAGTCTGGTTTATAAATCAAGTAGTCATTATCTGAGAACACAATTTTCAGTGTATTTACTTGAGGATGTTTGTCAATTTCGAGTATTTGATATTTTAAGATTAATTTTTCAAGGTCTAAGAAATAGTCAACAACATTAGCTTTAGAATCGCCTGAATTTTTAATTATTTTAACTTTTTTGTCATCATATGGGTCGGTGAGAATATAATTGGACTCAGATTTTGATACAACTACATCTCTTTCAGAGAAGTTGTTAATTGGAACATTAAATAATTCACTAAAAACACCTGTCCCAAAAATTCTTATTGATGAGTCTCTAAAAATTATTACTCTATAATAATTTGAACTGTCAATATCTCCATAGGTAAAATTGGTTCTGGGGTTATAGTCGAACTTTGTCAAGTCACTTTTTAAAAACGAATCTGTGTGTTTTTTGTAAAATTTCTCAGAAATAAGACTTTCATTCTTTCCCGAATTTGTCGCACAATTGGTCAAGCTAAATATGAATACTAATGCTATAAATGTTACTATATTTCTCATTTCTCTAATATGACGCACAAATCGTTATAACACATACAATGTTACTGTTATCCGGTTATAAATTACCGGATAACAGTAGTTTTTTATTTGTTTTATCCGTTTCAGTAATTTGTTTTATTGCTGTATCCAATGGGCTATTAATATTTAACAAGTCCTTTCTGCTTACATGCGTGTAAATCATAGTGGTTTCTGGCTTGCTGTGTCCTAATAGTGCCTGAATATACCTCAAGTCAACCCCGCTTTCAAGTAAGTGCGTAGCATACGAATGACGCAATGTATGTGGTGTTACATGCTTCTTAATATTTGCATTTTTGCATGCCTGCTTCAAAAAAGAACGAACACTCTCTCCACTGTATTTTATTCCTGGCTTACCCTCTATAAAATAATATTCAGGTCGGTACGTAATATAATAATTCTTTAATAATGGTAAAAAACTTTCAGCAAGTATTACCACCCTGTCCTTTCGCCCCTTCGATTGCCTTATAAATATTTGTCTTCTGTCTATGTCAATATCATTTATTTTTAGGTTCAATAATTCACCTATCCGAAGTCCAGAAGAATACATGAGGGCTAGTGCAGCCCTATGTTTTAAATTACGTGTATTCCGTAACAAGTCTATCACCTCTTCCTTCGATAAAACTACAGGTTTGTAAAATGACCTCGAAGGGCGTTCCAGGTTTATTTCCTCTATCTTAGTACCAGGATTGAATTTAATCAGATGTTTAACCGCACCTATAAATTGCCGTTGTGTACTTATCGAATATTTCTTCCGCGCCAGTACATCTTCACAGAACAACTCCACATCCCTGTTTGTAATCTCTGTCAATGGTTTGTTTGATAAATAAACCAAAAAGTCCTTGATAAATGAACTGTAGGTTCTTACAGTACTTTCACTGTATCTTTTACCTTCCAGGTATTTTGAATATAATTTTACTGTTTCGCTTGCTTTGTTAACAATTCCCTTGTTTTCTTTTCTATAATCTAATTCCGTAAATGAATATGAATTTATTTCAAGATTGGCAATACCGGCAAAACAAGATTTAATTGAATCAATAGAACCTTTAGATAAAGGTACATACCAGCAATTTTTACGCTGACTCCATTTCCTTCCAGGCAATTTTCTAACTGCATTAATCAATTCGTCATTATAATCAAAGAATAGCCCAATATAATTCCCACCCCGGTGTTTAATTTGTTCTATTTTTATGATGGGTAAATTCATAATTTATTATGTTCCAACCTGTCCACCAAAGATTTAGTGAAGGTGGATGACTCAGATGGATGAAAGAGTACAGGTTTATACCTGTAAAAGTAATAATAAAATTCCTTCCTTTCACATTCACGCAAATACAAATTTGTTCCCTCGATAATTCCCCCTATAGGGGTGCTGGGGGGTATTACTCCGTGCTCCGAAGCTTTAGCGGGCAAGGGGAGTGTCTAATCACCAATGAACTCATCCCCATAAAGAATACTTTTGGCAAAATATCCAATATCTCCCACTGGGTTACCTATAGCATAATATCTAACATCTAATACCTCTTCCCCTTTTTCCTCCCGGCAAAACGTTTTTTGCTTTTTTTATTTCTAAAATCATAATCCGAACTTTCTCGTTTGTTTGTTGATTTGGTATCGGGTTTTGAAAGTTCAACACTCACCTTTCCCCCTTCGTATTTGGCATTTTTAAAGGCTTCTAGTATTTCCTTTTCATATTTTGAATCTATTTCGAAAAAGGAAAACTTTTTCATGATATCAATTTTACCGATTTCGATATTTCGTTTTTGTGTGGAATCATTGATCAGTCCTATCAAACGCTGAACGGTTAAATTACTTTTGGAACCCACACTTATAAAGAATCTTGAAAAACCTTTTGCTTTTCCTTTTCTAATCTCATCTCTGGGTGGCTTACTGGAAACATTCAAATCCCTGGCGCCTTTATAATAAGCCAGGAAACGGTTAAATTCAACCGAAACAAAATGTTTGATAAGATCTTCCCTGCTAAGCCAGTCCAGCTTTTTATATATAACCGGCAGATATTGTTCTATCTGGGTATCATTAACTTCGATCTTTTCAACTTTATCTATCAGGTTAAATAATTGCTTTTCACAAATTTCTTTACCCCCCGGAACTAATTTTTTTACAAACTTTTTGCCTGAGAGTTGTTCTAACCGCTTGATCTTATTCACTTCCCTTGAATGACAAATAGCGATGGATATACCACTTTTGCCAGCCCTGCCCGTTCGTCCGCTACGGTGAATATATATTTCCAGTTCGTCAGGTAAATTGTAATTGATAATATGGGTCAGATCATTCACATCCAGGCCCCGTGCCGCAACATCCGTAGCTACAAGTATTTGAAGGTGCTTTGTTCTGAAACGCTTCATAACACTATCGCGCTGTGCCTGTGACAGATCACCGTGTAATGCATCGGCATTATAGCCATCGGCAATCAATTTGTCTGCTACTTCTTTGGTTTCCCTGCGGGTACGACAAAAAACAATACTGTAAATTTTCGGATTGATGTCAGCAATCCGTTTTAGAACTTCATACCGGTCTTTAGCCTGTACGCTATAGAATTCGTGCCGTACATTTTCGGCTCCAATATTTTTCTTTCCGGCTAAAATCTCTTCAGGCTCATTCATGTATTTTTCCGCAATTTGCCTGATCTCTTTGGGCATGGTAGCAGAAAATAGTAAAGTTTCTTTTTCTTTGGGAGTTTGTTCCAGTATGGCATCCAGTTCATCTTTGAATCCCATATTCAGCATTTCATCGGCTTCATCCAGAACCAGCCAGCGGATATTTTTAATTTTTAATACTTTTCGCTTGATCAGGTCCAGGGTTCTTCCTGGTGTACCAACCACAATCTGACATCCTCTTTTAATGGCTTTAATTTGAGGTTCAATACTGGCGCCACCATACACCGGGATCACTCTATAATCTTTAACATACTTGCTGTATGTTTTTAGGTCGTTGGCCACTTGCATGCATAATTCTCTTGTCGGACATAAAATCAGGGATTGAACCTCCCTTGAAGTGTTATCAGATTGCTGAATAATAGGTAATCCAAAAGCTGCGGTTTTGCCGGTTCCTGTTTGGGCAAGGCCAATCAAATCCTTCCTGGAATCAAGTATTACAGGAATGATCTTATCCTGTATGGGAGTGGGATTAACAAATCCCAATTCATCAATAATTTTTAATAACTCAGGCTTTAATCCCAGTTCTTCAAATGTTGTCATGTTAAAATATTTAGTTGTGAGAAGTCCAAAACATAACCCTGGAATTCTGCCCGGAACCTATCGGAATAAATTTTTTGCAAAAGTAGTCTTATTCTGTATACTTGAATAAATAACTAAAACTCAATTTGTTTTCCCTTTAGCCTTCAATCACTATCATTTTCGAATACATAATAATGAATCGTTTGGTAATCGGGTTATTGTTATTAAAAGAAAAGATTGGGTCATGCTGAAGTGCGACCAGAGGAAGCCTCGAAGTATGAGGGATGGGGTTTTTCAACAATCAATTCTTAATACATTCGTTATTTTATTCAATTTCAGCAGGGGATTATTTATAATTTTGTTGTTATGATTTTTATAAATGAAAACAAAAAGAGTAAAATTCAATTAATTCGTATTAAGAGCCTTGTTTGGCTAACAGTGATTTTATTATCTGTTCTTTATTCTAATGTCAGGGCAGATGGATACAAAATTAAAATCCGGATAAAAGGAATTCAGGATACGGTTTGCTACCTGGCCAATTATTATGGAGATAAAACCTATCTCACTGATACTGCAATTGTGGATTCTAAAGGAAAATTTATTTTTGAAGGAGACACAACACTTCCGGGCGGAATATATATTGTTGCAGGCCAGAGCAATAACAAATATTTTGAATTTATTATCGACAAAGAGCAAAAATTTTCTGTTTCGACCGAAGTTACTGACATCAATGGAAAAATGAAATTTGAGAACTCACGTGATAACAAACTGTTTTTTGAGTACATCAAAAACAACATGGTCAATCGAATGGAAATTGAATCATTGAAGAAATCAAAATCTCAAATCTTACAGCCTGATTCTCTCAAAAGTATCGATAAACAGATTGATGAAATAAATACATTGCTATATGCATACCAACAAAAAGTTATTTCTGAAAATCCCGGGAGTTTTGTTTCCATTGTATTAAAAGCAATGCAAGAACCAGAAGTAATAGATATTCCTATTCTTGAAAATGGAAGGGAAGATTCGGTTTATAAATATCAATATTATAAGCAACATTTTTGGGACAATTTTGATTTATCGGATGATCGGCTGTTACGGACACCGCTTTTTCATAAGCGGCTGGAAAGGTATTTTGCAAATATTCTTTACCAACATCCTGATACCATTATTAAAGAAGCTGATATATACATCAATAAGACCAGGGAGAATAAGGAAGTCTTTAAATATTCTGTTTGGTTCCTGACTTATAAATTTGAAACTTCAAAGATCATGGGCTTTGATGAAATATTTGTTCATATGGTGGATACATACTATACTACCGGTGAAGCATACTGGTCTGATTCCACAGTGGTAGCAAGTTTATCGAAGCGGGCCGATGCACTAAGACCCATATTGATTGGAGGAACAGCACCTGACCTCATTCTTATAGATACCAATTACTCTTTTCTGTCATTACATTATTCGCCGGCTGATTACATTTTGCTTTTATTTTATGAGATCGATTGCAATCACTGCAAAAAGGAAATAAATAAACTCAAGGCCTGGTATGAAAATAATGATCTTGGGCTGCAGGTGTTTGCAGTTAACACAGATACTTCTCTAGTAAAATGGAAAAAATTCATTGTTGATAATGATCTGAAATGGATAAATGTCAATGGTACCCGAAGCATAACACCTGATTATCATCAACTGTATGATATCAGGACGACACCTACATTTTTTTTAATGGATCAAAAGAAGAAAATAATTGCAAAACGATTAAAAACCGAACAACTTATTCCATTTCTTGAAAATTATCATAAAAACAAGCAGTAGCAAGGGATTGAATAAAAACAAAATAATTGAACGAAAGTATAACAAATTCGACTGATTACCGTATACACATAATTAGTAATTACCAAACATAGCAAATCGAGATGAGGGAAGGTAAAAACGACATGTCGAAGTTTTATAATACAGCTTTTTTATTACTGGCTTTTGTTGTATTTAATTTACAGGTATTCACACAATCAGTTACTGCTGATTTTACATATAACCAAACTTGTAAAGATTTTGAATTTTTTGATAATTCGATTCCTGTCGGTGGTACCATCGTACAATGGGATTGGGATTTTGGTGATGGTGGTACATCCACTGCCCCCGATCCGGTTTATACATATTTTAACCCCGGGGATTATCTGGTCACACTAACTGTGACTTTGGATGATTTGGTAACAACAGATCAAACTTCAAAAACTGTTAATATTGATCCGACAGCAGCATTTGGTTATATTCAAATATGTGATTATTTTGAATTCCTTGATCAATCCACTGCATCAACTGGAAATATAACCGGCTGGTTATGGGATTTTGGTGATGGAAGTAATTCCACAGAACAGAATCCGATGTATACCTACACTGCAGAAGGTGAATATACAGTTTTGCTCACAGTAACCCATGATTCTGGCTGCGATGATACAGTTTCGCAGGTTGTTAGTTTCTATTACCCCACAGCAGCATTTAGTTATATTAATATTTGTGATTATTTTATATTTCAAAATCTATCATCGGTAACTAGTGGAACTTTAACCTATTTGTGGGATTTTGGTGATACTTTTACTTCGACCGATGCAAACCCAACACATACTTACCCTGGGCCGGGTAATTACAATGTAACATTGACAGTTACCCATGTATCGGGTTGTCAGGATTTCACCGAACAATTGGTTAGTTTTCAAAAACCTATTGCCCAATTTTCGCGTGATACTGCATGTTTGGGAATTGAAACATGTTTTTACGATGAATCCATTGTTAATTCTGATAGCATAATGGCCTGGATATGGAATTTTGGTGATGGTAGTTCTTCATCATTGGAAAATCCTTGCCATACCTTTTCACCAAGTGGTCAGTATGTGGTTAGGCTTACTGTTGTAAATTCTGATGGTTGTGCATCAGATCCGGTAACTGATACATTGAATGTTGATTATCCTCCTGATGCAGCCTTTATTGCGAATCCTGTATGCTTTTTTGATTCAACAGAATTTATTAACCTGACTGATACACATGAAATACAAATTTCATACTGGGAATGGGATTTTGGGGATCCGGGTTCCGGTATCAATAATACATCCGATTTATTTGAACCAAAACATTTGTTTACCCAAGAGGGAAGTTATGATGTGAAATTGTTTGTAGAGAATGTAAATGGATGTTTTAGCGAACTTACCAAAACGATTATTGTCGATTCGATTCCTGAAGCTGATTTTATCATGCCCGATACTGTTGCAGTAGGGATAGAATTTACGATCACAGATATGTCTATTCCTCATGGTTTCCCAATCTTATCGTGGTTCTGGGACTTTGGCGATGGTAATACAGCAATAAATCCAAATCCGGTCACTCATACATATTTAAACGCTGGAACCTACGAAGTGTGTCTGATCATTTCTGATTTTAATGGATGTTCAGATACGACCTGTCAATTTATTACTGTAACAGCATTGCCATTTGTTGATTTTAGTTATACATCTGATGCATCTTTATTTACAAACTTTTATGATGAGTCAACACCCGATACTACATTGATAAATTGGTTCTGGGATTTTGGTGATCTTATGGTAACGACCGATACAATTTCAGGGACACCTAATCCAACTTATACTTATCCCTCCGAAGGTTATTATAGTGTATACCTGAAAGTATGGGATTCATATGGGGGAGTTCGTGATACAATCAAAGTAATATATATTGGCAATGCGATTACTGCAGGTTTTTATCATGATGATATTTGTTTTGGTGATTCCGTAAGGTTCCTCGATGAGTCTTTTAGCCCTGTCTCAGCAGACATTATTTCCTGGTATTGGAATTTTGGAGATGGAAGCGATACTTTGTATTACGAGCAAACAGATTCATTACTCCATTATTATATTTCGCCAGGTACCTATAACGTATATTTGGTGAACAATGGCTTGCTAAACGGTTTTCCGGTAAC
>JAUVJI010000019.1 GCA_030596605.1 Bacteroidales bacterium | reverse complement strand
TTTCGCATTAACGCTTAATTTACAGTTATTGTGTGTATTAAATAGAGTAAAAAACTAATATGTTATTAAATATCAACATTTTGAATTATCCATTTCCTTTTAATTTTTTCTTTGAGCAACTCTGTGTCTTCTTTGTGCAACTCTGTGTAACACTTGCCTGCGGCAGGCAGGGCTATTTCACAAAGTGCCGCAAAGGAGACACAAAGAGACACGGAGAAATTTTACATATATAAAACAATAAATTTCAGTTATTTACATGTTTCTAATTAAGTGCGAAACTTCAGTAATTATTTAAGACCCGATTGCCCTATATCAATACCTTATTTCAAATCCATATAATAACAAAAGAGGCTGTCCAAAAATCGGACAGCCTCTTTTTGAATTATTTTAAGAATTACTATTGAATAATAATTCGTTTTGTAATCGTACCTTCTGCAGTAACAATCTGGAACATATAAATTCCTGCATTGAATTGCGAAGCATCGAAACGATAGATATTGTTGTTGATCAATTCATCAGCAACAATTTGTCCTGTATGGCTGTAAACCTTCAGTGAAACAATTTCGAAGTCTGACTCAATGTTAACAACATCTGAAGCCGGGTTCGGGAAAATTGAAGTACTGTTGAAAATAATTTCTTCAATACCTGTTAATATGTCAACTTCAATAGTATCAGATGGCAGCGATTCACCTTCCGGATCCCAAACTGCTGTAACATAATAATAATAAATACCTGTTTCATCAAAATTACCACTATCAGTATATTCTGTTTCTGTAGTTGTACCAATTACAGCAAAGAATGATGCGCCGTAATCTTTACGATATACATTGTAATAATCGAGATCTTTGTTATCATTTGGAACAAACTTATTATTAGTTCCATTTGAACCGGATGCAATAAAGTCAGTACCTGTAGAAGTTGGTTGTACAATTTTCACCATCGGATCTGCAACTTTGCCATCGGCAAGCCCTACATAACCGTGGATGTTCCAGTTGTAATCCAGGCCGTAATCAATTGACATGGATACCCAGCCACCACCGGTTGAGATCATATCACCGTTGTAAGCAACAGCAGGGCCATCATCGCAACCACCCGGGAAAGTACCAGCTCCATGGGTTACTTCATAACCAAACCAGAAGTCATCTGCAGCGCTAATGGTTACAGGGTTAGTCAAAGTAACTTCATTCCAGTCATCAACATTAAAGCTGCCTACATCCTGGCTAAACACTTCATTTGTTCCGTTAGCGCCTGTCCATGCTTTAATGACATAGGTAGCTGCCGGATCGCCGTTGGCATAGAAGAGTACTTTCAACAGTTGAAATCCGTTGTAAGGTCCAAGCTGGTCGGGATACCAACGTGATGCACAACTGAATGTTCCGCCATTGGTCAGGCCGATTCCGTTTCCTGTGTTCTCCCCTGAATCCCAATAGATCCACTCGCCTTCACCGGGTGCATCCCATGTTAATTCAACCTCGTCGTAAATATATGCCCAATCAGGTCCTTGCAAGTTGGTTGGTCCCGGAGGATATTGAGGTGCAATTACAATAGGAGGATCAGCACATACCTGAATAGATTCACCGTCATCATATACTGCAGATACGCAATACTCATATGTGCCGGTACTGAGATCCAGATCGTCATACTCTGTGGTTGGAGCTGGAACATAATCTTGAAAAGTTCCATTGCGGAAAACATTGTATCCTTCCAGTTCTGCCTTAACTGATTTTGTATTTTCAGTTTGCTTCAGCGTATATTCAGTTCCGGTAAGTGATGTAGTACCATTTCTGCCAATACCGTTACCAGGAGCAGTGATCTGAACCTTAGGCGGCTTAACAACAATTTTGTCTTCAGCAGTCATGATCCATAGATCCACCAGGAAGTCACCAACATCTGTTGATAAAGACATTCCACTGTAATCGCTTAATGGCCCATAATATGACATGCCATCAAGTGCATTATCACCGTCAAGACATGGATAAGCGTCAGCCGGATCGTTACTCATAGGCTCAAGGAATACACCAACAAGTCCCGATTGACCTGCCAATGATCCGAGAGGAATACCTTCTTCCCAGATATCATTACCGGTTGATTGTAAAACATCAGTAACATATACCTCTGTGTATGTATCCCAGTCAACAACGTGAAGT
Source organism: Bacteroidales bacterium (assembly GCA_030596605.1). Taxonomy (GTDB): domain Bacteria; phylum Bacteroidota; class Bacteroidia; order Bacteroidales; family JAADJA01; genus JAADJA01. Next base: position 40,052 of record JAUVJI010000019.1, on the reverse strand, counting down.
TTATAATCCCAGGTACCTGTAATGCCCCATGGAGAATGACGATAGTCAACAAACTCAAGGGTACAGTCAGGATAAGCAGAAATGTCATAAACCACACCATAGCCGTTGTCATATGCCTGGTAATATGCATTTGAGTATGTGCCATCATGCTGTACAAGCTCAATCAATTCACCTGAGCCACCTGATGGAGGATCCCATGTAAAATGAACATCATTTAAGTCAGGACCAACAACTTCAGCAAATGGATTTTGTGGCGGATCAAGTGGTTCGCCTTCCATAAGGTAGCAGTAATTATCGAAGTAATAATTTGGATTGGCATAAACGCCACCGTCCCATGCAAAGAAATTACTACCGCCTAACTGGTTCAGGGTATTGGTTCCAAAAGCACCGGTACTCCAAACCCAACCATGGATCAAGACATCATCGAGAAAGAATTCTCCCCAGTCTGCATCGAGGTCAACTGTTACTTTTACAGCCATCCATGTATCATAATCAAATGTAAATATCTGTGCAAGCGCACCACCTGCATCAATATTACCTTCATTATAATTGGTATGCCCGAAGTAAACCTGCATACCCCATGATGTAACAGGAGCAAATTCCTGCAAGGTATTAAAATACCCATCACCTCCATCAGGTACATACATGTCGAAAGATATTTCGTAGTATCCTGTAATATAGTTTGGAATTACATAAACCAGGTCATTTGTACCAGTAATATTGACAACATTTCCACCAAAGTCAATTACATATGGGTCTTCAGCATTTCCGGCAGCGCCACTCCATGTTGTCCAGTCAACAGGGTTTTGCACTACAAGCTGTTCGTCAACATTATATGCTTCGAAGTCGTCGAAAAAGGTACATAGTGGTGGAGGAGGTACGCCTCCTTCTCCTAAGCAATAATTATCGAAATAGTAATTCGGGTTGGCATTAACACCACCGTCCCATGCGTAAAAGTTGTTAGCGCCGAGTTGGTTAAGTGTACCTGTTCCAAAAGTGCCGGAACTCCAAATCCAACCATGGATCAGAACATCATCAAGGAAGAATTCTCCCCAGTCTGCATCGAGGTCAACTGTTACTTTAACAGCCATCCACGTATCATAATCAAATGTAAATATCTGTGCAAGGGCTCCACCACCGTCAATATTACCTTCACCATAATTGGTATGTCCGAAATACACTTGCATACCCCATGTTGGAGTGGGATCAAATTCCTGCAAGGTATTAAAGTATCCATCACCGCCATCAGGTATATAAATATCGAAAGTCATTTCGTAATATCCTGATGTATAGTTTGGCATTAAATAAACGAGGTCGTTTGTACCTGTAATATTAACTGCATTTCCATCCTGATCAATAATGTATGGATCTTCAGCATTTCCGGCAGCGCCACTCCAGGTTGTCCAGTCATCAGGATTTTGTACTACAAGTTGCTCACCCACATTGTATGATTCAAAGTCATCGCAGAAGATAAAGGAACTGCCACCTTCTATTGTAACTTCATCCGTGTTGGATGGTCCTGATTCACCTTCATCATAAACTGCAGTTGCCCAGTAATCATACGTTCCTGCCGGAACATTTGTATGCAGGTATTCAAGAGCAGTAGTATAGTCGATAAATAATTCATCACTATTATAAACATTATAACCTAACAGGTCTTTATTATCTGTCGGTACAAATTTGTTATAAGTGTTTGCAGTACCGCTTGCAGCAATTGATCCTGTAGAAGCTGTGTACTCTTTTACTAATTGTTTAGCAGGATAAACAGCATCTGTTTCTTCAACCCAGCCCCAGATGTTCCAGTTGTAGTCGAGTCCATATTCAGCTGACATGGATACCCATGTTGTGCCGTCTAATGCAATCATATCACCGCTGTACTGGATGGCAGGGCCATCATCACAACCTGCAGGGAATGTACCGGCTGCGTGAGTTACATTATATCCAAACCATAATTCCTGTGAGGCATCAATGGTAACAGGTGCGCCAAGTGCAACTTCATTCCAGTCATCTACTGTAAAGCTGGAAACTACTTGTGAAGAAACCAATGTGCCTGCATTTGCGCCTGTCCATACCATAAGTTCATAAGATGCAGCGGCGTCACCGTTTGCAAAGAATGAAATTTGTGTCAGGTTGTAACCATCATATGCAGTTAATTCAGCAGGTAACCAATGAGAAGCAACATAAAAAGTACCTCCGTTGGTTAAACCAATACCGTTACCTGTGTTTACACCTGCATCCCAATAGATCCATTCACCTGGTCCGGGGCCTCCTCCAGGAGGTTCCCAGGTACAATAAACATCATCCTCATCCTGTACTACTGCGTCAAAGTTGATTGGAGGATCAAGCATACTTGCTTCTTCCAGTTCAAAGTCTTGTGTAGTGGTTACGTTTTCTGTAATGGTAACCGGAGCTGTGGCAGTTTGATAACCGGATGCTGTACATTCAGCAGTATAATTACCAATATTAATATTTTCGATAAGGTAAGTACCACCAGGTCCTGTAGTACCGGAATAAGAAGTTCCATCCAAAGTAACAGTAGCACCTTCGATTGCGCCTCCGCCAACAGCGGTTACAGTTCCATCAAGGTGGCCTATAACTGCTTCGCCAACCATGATAGAATAGTCTTCTACTTCACCATAGCTGGAGTTTCCGCAAGGAGTTGGAGCTGTGCTATAAGTCATCCTTACACGCATCCTGTATAAATCATTTCCTGTACCTGCAGGAACAGAAATAGCGCCTGTGAATGTTTGTCCGGCACCACCAACATTTGTTAACTGAAATTCCTCATTGCCGCCTTGTTCAAATACGTAATCCATGTTCCAGTCAACCCAGCAATATACAATATCACTTGTCCAGGCATTTCCATTTTCAATAGTAATGTCTTCTGAAGCGCCTGCATCAATGGTAGTCCATTGGTCGGTATAATCTGCAACACCACCTTGCCATCCGGTGCCAAGATTATTAATATCACCACAAATTACATCCATAATCCACTCATCTTCAGTAGTAGTAGAAGCATCACAGTATTCCGGTACATTGTTGCTAACCGTCTTGGTCTTACAATCATTACCAGGATTTTCATCACCTGCAAGGTAAGTACATGCTACAAATACATAATCTCCAAGAGCTGATAAATCTACTGTAGTTCCAAAGGTATGATCGTAAGTATCACCACCGTTAATGGTTGCAGAAATGGTTTCCGTTACAGGTGTACCACCGTCAAGTGTAAAATCAACATCAAAGTTGGACTGTGCTTCAGTGCCATGGTTCTTAACGGTTATTGTTACCACTTCAGCCGAACCGAGGTTAACACCACTTGAAGGGGCAACGATGGCAGAAACACCAATATCATCGGTCAGAGGTGGTCCGCTTGGTGTCAGTTCAAGTCCCCAAATGTTTACATTCTGAGATGTACCTATAATGGTCCAAAAACCGCTTACCAGGTTATCATCAATGGCCATACCACCGGCAATACCGGTTCCAACAGCTGCAACAGATCCTACATCAAAATAGGTTCCTGTTTCAGCTCCGTCGGGCAATGACATCTGAATCAGCTCATTCAGGGTTGTACCTACCTGGGCATATCCCCAAAGAAACGGTGCACCGGGGCTATAGTTATCATAAGCAAAGCCATAATAGCTGTCGCCAATTGGTCCTACAGACCAGCTTCCGAGGTTAGCACCTGTTTTGTCGAATTTGGTAATAGCGCTACCCCAATTATTGGCATAGAATGCATCATCTTCTTCGTTGTAAGCAATTGCCCTGCAATCGGTAGGAGCGGAAAATGTACTTACAGTATTTTGTGCATCGAAGTCCATTTCATAGACGGTTGGTGATGCAGCGCCACCATAAAAGTAAGTACCATCATAAGCCAAATCCCTGACAGAAGCGGCCGAACCACAAGTAAATGATTCGATGTAGGTTCCGTCCATTTGGTAACGATAGAAATCGGAACCGTTCCATTTGGTGGTATAAATGTAGCTGCCGTCTGTTTCAATTCCGGCTTCACCACCACCAACCCCTACGGGCCAGTCAAATTGTAAGTCAAACATCGCTTCCGAGGCAATCGGAGCGGTTGGCTTCTTGGGGCCAATATCATACGATGATTGCGCCCATAACATTCCTGTTGTAATAAAAACAACAAGGAGTGTAATTCCTAATTTTGTAAAAACTTTCATAATAATAAAATTTAGTTAATGAAATAATTTAAGTGATTCATTTTTTTTCTGAACAGCAAATATAGATATTTTTTAAAAACCCCAAATAATTTATTAATAATTATCTGAAATTTTATGCGAAAGAGGGTATGCAAAATATAGACATTGAAAGATGAATATTGGTTGCTTTTAATCTCATATATTGTGTTTGTAAATCAAGCTACATATAAATTATGTTTTATTTTCTCTGATTATTTAAATAATCGTCCCTGCCAGGTATTTAATTTTTCCAGCTTTTTTTCAATTAAAGAGTTGATCTGGTCATTTCTGATAAGCCCCCAATTTGGTCCTGCAAGAAAGCGGGGAGGCACTTCACCGGTAAACCGTTCTATGATAAATTCAGGGTTTAGTTTTTCAATAAACTTTATGATAAACTCAATATAATCTTCCAGTGAAAACAAATTGAAATTTTTGGGACTTCCCACATAATTCTTAGCCATTGCCGTATTTTTAATTATTTGCAGTTGATGGAATTTAATATTATTCAACGGCAATTCGGAAAGAATTGTAGCCTCTTGAAGCATCTCTTCCCTTGTTTCTTCCGGCAACCCAAAAATGATGTGGGCGCCTGTTTTTATTCCAAAAGATGCTGTTCTTTCAATGGCTTCTACACTTTGTTCGAAAGTATGCTGCCGGTTTATTTTTTTCAGGGTTTTGTTGTAACATGATTCAATGCCATATTCAAGGATAATGTATTTGTCTTTATTTAATTCCTGAAAATATTTCAGTTTTTCATCATCAATGCAATCGGGCCGGGTTCCGATAACCAGTCCGATTACTTTTGGATGATTCAGGGCTTCAGCATAGATCTTTTTTAAATGTTCTAATTTGCCATAAGTATTGGAATACGTTTGAAAATAGGCCAGGTATTTATTGGCACGACGGTAGCGCTTTAAATGAAATTCGATGCCTTCTGCAAGTTGCTGTGTTATAGATTTTGTTGAGCTGCAATAAGAAGGATTAAAGGCGTCATTGTTACAATAGGTGCATCCACCAAAAGCAAGTGATCCATCCCTGTTCGGACATGTAAATCCAGCATCAACCGATACTTTTTGTACCCGTTCTCCAAATTCCTTTTTAAAATATTCACTGTAGGAATTGAATCTGCGATTATGTCCCCAGGGATATTCCATTTATCAAAATCAGAAAAGGGTGACCAATAAATAGTCACCCTTCAAAAATAATCTATTTTGTAATTTATGCTTTACCTGTAACTTTTTCAAGCCGTTTCATGATTGAGAAAATAAAGGCTGCCGAAGCGAGGCAACAAATCACGAAAATGAGCCATAATGACCAAAGTGGTATCCTGTCCCACATAAAGGAACCTACGAACAACAGTTTGTTTCCAAGGGCAGTTGCTAGCAACCATCCACCTTGCATAAGTCCCTGGAATCGTGGGGGTGAAACTTTGGAAACAAATGATAATCCCATGGGGCTTAAGAAAAGTTCAGCGATAGTCAGGATAAGGTAACTACTCATCAGCCAGTATGGTGAAACCCTGCCATCATCCAGAACAGGTTGCCCTAACAGTTCGAAAGGAGATGTAAGGTCGAGAGAACCAACTAAAATAATTACAAATCCCAATGACGCAATGAGCATACCTATCCCTATCTTCCTTGGTGTTGAAGGTTCAATACCTTTTTTATTCATCCAACTGAAAATACCCATAACCAAAAATGTAAGGGTAACAATAAACAGGGGGTTATATGATTGGAAAATCTCAGGTTCAATAGGATTGGTTGTAGGATCATTGTGGGAGTAAAAATAATAGGTCAGATAACCAAAGCCCACAATCATAGCTGCGCCAACCATTTTCCAGGTTGATTTTAATTTTTTATTGAATAACAAGACAATTCCAACTATGGTACCCACAAATGCAAGTATCTGGTTCAGGTCAAAAAAGAGATATGTGAATGCTCCTACTGCTTTAACAGTATAATCCCGTGCGAACATTGTTAATGTAAGTCCGTTTTGGTGGAATGACATCCAGAAAAATATAACAACGATGAATACGAGCCCAAGTGAAATAAGACGAGGTTTTTCTTCGGACCATGGCATTTTAACGACTTCTTTATCATTTTTCTTGGCTTCTACGTGTTTGGCCGGTAAATGACGGTTAAAAATTATATATACCAACAGAGAGATCACCATAGCGCCGGCAGCAATTCCAAAAGCATAATTATAACCCCTTGCGAAAACCTCGAGGTATTCAGTAGCAAATGCTCCAAGATCACTTACAGTCCCGGATAAATTTACCTTATCAGCTAATACCTGAAACCTGTCGAGGTTTTGCATATTACCATTCTGGTATTGATGGCAAAGAGAAGGTAAGCTGCCATCGTGGAGAAAACCGTTTGTCTTTAGCATCCAGTTTCTAACACCCGTTGCCACAAATGGCGCAAAGAAAGCACCTATATTGATACCCATATAAAATATCATAAATGCAGAATCACGGAATTTGGAATATTTGGGGTCATCATACATCTGGCCGACAACTGCTTGCAAATTACCTTTAAACAATCCATTCCCGAATGCAATGACAAACAAGCTGGAAATAGTGGCTGTCTGTGAAAGGCCCGGCAAGGCCATTAATATATATCCGGCAAACATGATAATTATTCCAAACAGGATGACTGTTTTATAGCGCTTAGACCAATCAGCAAGAATACCCCCAATCAGCGCAAGGGCATAAATTGCAAAGTAAAACCAGCTATAAATACTGCCTGCAGATTCTGCTGACAGGTCGTACTTTGCCTGAAGGAATAAAACAAGAATAGCCATCATGGTGTAAAAGCCAAATCGCTCCCCCATGTTGGAGAAAAAGGCTACCAATAAACCTTTAGGATGTCCTTTTAACATAATTTTAAGTTTTTAATTTTTGTTTGATTAAATTTACATTTTTTCGATAAAGTTTACAAAAATAGTTAAATATTTAAGTTGTCCAAATTTTGTTTATTCACGGTAATTCAGTATTTTGAGAGCAGTTTGATTGATTTTTATAAATTTATTGTAATAAATAATATTAACCTTCGTCTTCTTTAAGCATGACCATCGAATCGTTTAAAATAGAAGTGCTTCCGCTTAAGAATAAGTTGTACAGGCTGGCGAAAAGATTGCTTGAAAATGTGCAGGAAGCAGAGGATGTGGTTCAGGAAGTATTTCTTCGGTTATGGGCAAGGCGCGATAGACTCGACGAGCTAAAAAGTATTGAAGCTTTTGCGATGACGATCACTAAAAATCTAAGTTTGGATAAATTAAAATCAAAAGGATACAAATCAGATGAACTCACTGAAAGAAATGAACAAATAATTAATTTAACTCCATATAAAAGCCTTGAAATAAATGATTCGTACAAAAAAGTTTTGAAGATAATAGGTTCCTTGCCTGAACAACAAAGATTGATCATTCACTTGCGGGATATTGAAGAATACGACTATAATGAAATTGCTGACATAATGAATTTAAGTATTAATACCATCAGGGTGAATCTTTCGAGGGCAAGGAAAAAAGTGAGGGAAATACTTGTTAAAACTTATGATTATGAATTTGCGAAAAATTGAACAACTGATCGAAAAATATGAAAGGGGTGAAACCTCAGTCAGGGAGGAAACGGAATTAAAGAAGTTTTTTACAGAGGAAAATGTCCCTTTGGACCTGAAAAGCTATAAAGACCTCTTTACCTTTTTTGATTCATCTGCCAATGAGGAATTACCCGATCAGGAATTTGATGATAAAATATTGAAAGCTATAAGCGAGGATAAAACAATTCCAATTTCAAGCAGAATTAAAAAGAGCGTTTATATTATTGCCGGAATTGCTGCTTCTATCATTATTCTTATTGGATTGTATTTTCAATTTGGATTGAACCAACCATCCTTTGAGGATACTTATGATGATCCTCTGCTGGCATATGCAGAAACCAAAAAAGTTTTGTTGATGGTTTCAGGTAAATTGAATTCGGGAACAAACGAATTACAAAAAGTATCTGAGTTTAATAAAGGATTAAGTGAATTAGACAGGATTTCAACTTTTGAAACAGGGATGAAGAATCTCGAAAAAATATCAATATTAGATAAATCAAAAAAAATAATAACTTCTAAAAAATAATAATTATGAAACTTCTAAAATTAAAAATTGCATTAGTCGCATTGGCCATATTGCCGGTTCTGATGTTTGCGCAAAGTCCTGCTGATGAGTTATTCGATAAATATTCCGAACAAGAGGGATTTACGTCGGTTTACATTACGCAACACATGTTCAGCCTTTTTGCCAATGTTGAAACCGATGAAGATGAAGACGGATTTATTGAACTCGTCAAAAATCTAAATTGTATTAAAATTATTTCGGTTGATGAAGAAAATGTAGAACTGAATAAAAGTATAAACTTCTATGATGAAATCATGAAAAGTTTTCCGAAGGACGAATATGAAGAACTGATGGTGGTAAAGAAAAAGGACCAGGATGTAAAATTTCTGATCCGAAAAGAGGATAAAAACATCAAGGAACTACTGATGATCGTAGGAGGAGTGGAGGATAATGCACTCATTAGCATCCAGGGTGATATTGACCTTAAAACCATTTCCAAACTGTCGAAAACAATGAATATTCAGGGCATGGAGAATTTGGAAAATATTGAAGATGAAGAAAAATAGGAAATGATAGAATGTTAAAATGCTAAAATGACAATTAACATTATATCATTAAGACATTTATTTAAAATTATAAAAATCAAATTAATAACCACTTAAACAATTTAAATCATGAAAAACACAATTTTAAAAATTACAATCGTATTGTTAGCTTTTGCCCCTGTTTTTGCATTTGGGCAAAAAAGTGCAGCAGATCAACTTTTTGATAAGTACACCGATCAGGATGATTTCACATCCGTTGAGTTAACCAAAGGCCTGTTTGAATTATTTTCTGAAATTGAGGCTGATGACCCAGACTTTGATGAGTTTCAAAAAGCTGTTGAGGGATTAGAATCTCTTAAAATTCTTGCTTATTCAGTTAAAGAAGGTAGTTATAAAGTCAAGGAGAAATTCTATGATGACATTATGGAATCCATACCTTTTGGAGAATTCAAGGAATTAATGGTCATAAAAGATGATGATGCCAATGTAAACTTCTATGCGAAACATGAAAATCAAGTGATATCAGAAATGATAATGATAGTGGATGGAGATGATGAGGCAGTATTGTTAAGCCTTACCGGTAATATAGATTTGAATAGTGTTGCAAAGCTTGGAAAAGGGATGAACCTGGGCGGTATGCATCATTTGGGTAAAATGAAGAAATGTGATAAATAAAAAAAATGAAAAAACTAAAATTAAAATATTTACTAATTGGAATATTTTGTATTGTTATATTTGTCATTGTGTGGAATTTCACAGCCTACCGGGACATTAAATATATTAAAAGCCACGCATCTTATCATATTAGAGAGCGTAGATTTAGAGAGGTTAAATGTAATTATTACAGGGGCAACCCTATCACCGGAGGTGCAGTATTTTTTCACGGTTCGATATATGAGGGAATATACCAGATTAAAGTAGTGGAGTGGAAAGGGAATATAGAAATCAGAAAAATAAAACGGATTGATTAAAGCATTCTATAAAAAACAATTCTGCTAATTCTTAACAAGTATGCAACCCCGATGACTATCGTGGATAGCTGTTAAGAAGTAGTTATAGGCCTACCTGACAAAGTCGGATAGGTACTGAACAGACCTTTAATATTTTTGTATTTCTGTTCAGCATTAGTATCCATAAATAAGGAATCAAGCCCTGATAGCATCAAGAATGCCTGAAGGTTTTTTTTATGCTTAATTTTGATTGTCTGAATTCTTTTTCATGTCACAGGTAAAACAAAAATTCAATAAGGACCTTCAGTATTATAAATTCTGTTTATATGGGTTTTTAAAAAACCTGCGATTTTTTGAACCCTTCCTGATTTTATTCTTTTTAGAAAACAACTTAACCTTTCTCCAAATAGGTGTATTGTACAGTATTCGTGAAATTTCACGGAATATCCTTGAAATCCCTTCCGGTATTATTTCCGATTCTCTTGGACGCAAAAAAACCATGATTTTTTCTTTTGGGTTCTATATTGTTTCTTTTATAACTTTTTACATGGCTGGAAGCTATTCGATTTTGATTTTTGCTATGATAATTTATTCGTTGGGCGATGCCTTCCGTACCGGGACGCATAAAGCCATGATATTTGACTACTTAAAAATGAAAGGCTGGGAAAATCAAAAAGTTTATTATTATGGCCACACGCGCTCATGGTCGCAATTTGGATCAGCCATATCAGCGCTTATTGCTGGAGTATTGGTTTTTTACTCCGGCAATTATAAAATGATCTTTCTTTTTTCGGCCATACCCTATATCCTTGACCTGATTATTGTAGCATCTTATCCTAATGAACTGGACGGACAGGCTGCGAGGTTCAGTAAAGATTATTTGATCCGTAATATCAAAAAAGTGTTAAAGGATTTTCTGTTTACAATAATAAATTTGAAAGTGCTGAAACCCATAGCTAACCTTTCAGTTTTCACCGGATATTTCAGGGCGATGAAGGATTACCTGCAACCTGTTCTGCTGACCCTGGCTCTTGCCTTACCAGTATTGGCATTCCTTGAAGACAAACAACGATCAGCAATGATCATTGGTTTGGTGTATTTTGTTGTTTATCTGTTAACTTCTTTTTCTTCAAGAAATTCAGGCAGATTTTCTTCACGTTTTTCCTTTTTAAGTATTCCTCTTAATGTCACAATTACTATAGGACTTATAATCGGAATACTCAGCGGGGTTTTTTATGAGAGCGGTTATATTATTCTCGCAGTGATTTTATTTGTAGGTATTTATATCATCGAAAATTTAAGAAAACCAATAGGTGTTGCCTATATAACTGAAAATATTAAAACAGATATTCTGGCTACCGTCCTTTCTGCTGAATCACAATTGCATTCATTAATTGCGGCTTTACTTGCTCCCTTAATAGGATTTTTCGCAGATAAGTTTGGTTTGGGTTATGCTGTAATGATAATATCTGCTATGTTATTAATATTGGGTCCGGTTTATTTATTGAAAAAGAAAAAGGCAGCTGGGTAATAATTTTTATTCGTACCTAAGCGACTCGATGGGATCAAGTTTTGCAGCTTTTGTTGCAGGCAAATAACCGGATATAATTGCAACAAAAAAACACAATAAGAAACCGACCAGTATCCATATCCATGGAATAATAAAGCTGCTGCCAATAACCATGGAAAGTATATTACCTATCCCAATTCCGAAAATTATTCCGAGCAAACCACCTATTTGAGCAATTACAATGGCTTCGGCTAAAAACTGATTTTTAATGGTACGCCTGGTTGCACCGGTTGCTTTTCTTATCCCTATTTCTTTGGTGCGCTCCGTAACCGAAACAAGCATTATATTCATTAATCCTATAGCAGCACCGAGCAATGTGATGGCACCGATAAAAATTGCTGAGTACCTGATATATTTCAGATTGTCCAAAAACATTTCAACCAGCTTGTCGCTTTTTGTGATCTCAAAATCATTATCCTCACCTAAAGGTGTACCCCGAATAACCCTGAATAATCCTGTTGCCTCCCCAATAGCAGCCTCCATCATCTCAGGATTTGTAGCCATAACATTGATGGTAAAAGACCTGTCAGGCCTGGGGAAGTATTGCCTGACATTATTTATTGGCAACAAACAGTTTCTGTCACCTGAAAAGCCAAAACTTGAACCTTTTGAAGCCAGCACTCCAATTACACGGTATTTGCCAGGGCCAATTGAAATGATTTTGCCAATTGGGTTTTCATTGTTTTTAAAAAGTGTTTTTTTCAATTCATCTCCAATAATGGTTACATGTGATCCATAATAAACATCGTTGGGTGTAAAATTTCTTCCAGCTGAAAGCTCATTGCCAGACGTAATTAAATAATTTTCGTCTGTTCCGATAACTGCAACATTCGGATCAGACTTTTCCGATTCATATTTGAGTGTGGCAATATGGGTTGCAAAAGTATGCATGGATGCATGTGCAGGAAAATCAAATTTTTCTTTAAATGAAAAAGCTTCATCAAATGAAATGGATTCATAATAACGGGCCCGGTGTACTTCACTACCAATTTGTATCCGCATCGACCTGTTTTTAATGGTAAATGTATTGGCGCCCATCATGGTGAAATTTTCAGTCAGGAAATATTCGATCGCATCAATAGAAGTAAGAATACCAACCAGCGCCATGATGCCAAAAGCAATAATAAGTACAGTCAAAACTGTCCTGATCAAGTGGGATTTAATGGATTCAAATGATATTTTAATATTTTCAATTATCAGACTAAACATACCTGCATCTTAGACTTTTTAACGAAAACAAAGATAGGAAATAAATTATGGAAGTATAATTGGATTTTATGGGCTAAATAAAATTAGAAAAGAAAAAATATTGATGAAATGAAAAATGACCATAAAACTATTGATATGCTCATATAAACCAACACATTGTTTTTCTTGGAATAATATTTCTGGGCAAGAAATGCTCCGATAGGGATTGAAAGTAAAATAGGTGTAAAAAATATGATTCCAATAAAACCATATTTTCTGCGGACGTTGATGATCAACTTGTTTTTCCTGGTAAATTTCTTTTTCGGGACTTCGCTGCAATTCAATATTTTTCTGGCCTTTTCAACTTTTTCTCCGGTAAAATAGGAAAAAGCCAAAGGGCAGTATTTATAATATTGACGAATAATCCATTTGCTAAGAAAGTAGAAAAATAAAATACCCATAATACCGCCAACAGCACTAATACCGACAGTCTGGAAATAATTAAATCCGTAACCAATTGAAATTAATGGGGCGAACAGAAATTTAATACCACTGATAACCAATACCTGGATTAATTTAAAAACCGATATGCCAACAAAATATTCCATTAATTTTTTCTTTTCTCTCTACACTCTAATGAATAAGTTTGATCTTTCAACGAAATTTTAACAAACAAGTTTGATCATATTTCAATTTTTTTCTATTTCCAGGAGAAAAATACCTTATGATCAGTAAAATATTTCTCCATGTTTCGACATGTATAAAAACAACTCAAATTATATGGTTATTATTATGACAAATAGAATTAAAATCGGGTTGCAAGATGCGAAAAATATTTTTTCATTTTTAGAGGCTGTTTTAAATTAATCTTTACTGCCGAAAGCCAGATCGCCGGCATCGCCTAATCCAGGGACTATATATGCTTGTGCTGTAAGTTCATCATCAATGGCGCCTACCCAAAGCGTAATATTTTTATCAGGAAGATGTTTTTTAATATAATTAATTCCCTCCATACTTGCAATGACAACAACAATATGTATATGTTTTGGCTTGCCTCTCGTTACAATTTCTTTATATGCAGCAACTATTGAGGATCCTGTGGCCAGCATTGGATCAGCCAGGATGATTGTTTTTCCTGACAGATCGGGTGCTGAAATATATTCTATTTTTATGATGAATTTTTCGTTTTTTTCAGCTTTTCGATATGCGGAAATAAATGCACTTGCCGACTTATCAAAGATGTTTTGCAAACCTCGGTGCATTGGCAATCCGGCACGCAACACCGGAATCAGTACCGGGTATTCCTTCAAAACAGGTACTTTGGCGCTTCCTAAAGGAGTAATTACTTCCTCTGTTTCGTAACGAAGCGTTTTGCTTATTTCAATGGCAATTATCTCACTGATTCGTTCAAGGTTCCTCCTGAATCGCATACTATCACCATGGATATTTATATTCCTGATTTCAGCAAGGTATTGACTAAGAATGGATTTATTTTCACCTAAATTATTTATCATGGATACCGGTTTTATGGTTAAATGACCAAAAATTATTTCCTTAACAAATGTAAGAAAAATAATTCATTCTCAGGCTAAATAATATTTTGATGTGCTGGATTCTTTATTTCTCGCAAAGAACGGAAAGATTAAACGCAAAGATGCCGCAAAGACTATTATAGATTATTTACAATTCTGTGTATATTCCCTTTTAGAATTTTGCTGTTGAAATTTATCAATAGTGCTAATTTAAGTCCTGATAATCTTAAATATGTGAGTGTTTGAGCAAAATGGACAGGTGCTAAAGATTCAATAGATTTGACTTCAATAATTACCATATTATTTACTATTATGTCAATCCTGTATCCAATATCTTGTTTAACATCTTTATACACAAAAGGCATAGGATATTGTTGTTTTATTTCAAAACCTAATTCCCTAAGATCAAAAGTTAAAGCACTTTCATAGGCAGACTCTAATAAACCAGGACCAATACTCTTGTGAATTTCTATAGCTGCTCCAATTATTTTATATGAGATTTCGTTTTCTGTCATGTTGTTTTCTTTGCGTTGTTTTGCGACTTCCTTTTGTAGCTTTGCGTGAAATTAAGTATAAACAAAAGTAAGTATGTTATCCACCAGCACATCAAAATATTATTCAGCCAATAAACTTAATTTTTGGTTAATCTTCTAATCAATTTTATCAGATAGACTATTTGCCTTGTAACTATTGGAAGGTTATTGATTAAGATGTGGGGATAAGTGCATTTTACAGAACCAAAACTTTTATAAAATCTAGCAAGGTTCGGATCGTTCGATCCTTCAAAATCAAGTGTCAGATGGTTTTGTGCATGTTCATTAATAAATGAATCAATTAAAAAAGCCATGGCATTTTTCTCTTTTCCTTCCAGGGTAAGTCCAGAAAATAGAAATATCATCTTTTTATTGCTTTTAGCAAATATTGCACCGGCACAAAACTCATTTTTGTCAGTATAGGCACCATATGTTTGAATCAGCCCTTTATAAATACCCATATAGCCTAAACGCTGTAATTTCAAATAATCATCATCTGATAAATTTTTGATTTTACCGCCACGGTTTTCCCGGAAAATTTTAATGATTTCTTCAGGCTTAACATTTTTTGAAATAGAGAGATGATTTTTTTCCGCTTTCTTAAGATTTCTTTTCAGATTTGTGGAATAGTTTTGAAATAGTTTATCGTATGAATTAATTAAATCAAGTTCGTAGTTAAGCCATTCTTTTAATTTATATTTACCGGTATGTGCTTTATTAAAAGTATTAAGATTTATTTCGGCGAACTTAAATTTATTGGGGATATTGATAAGAAATTCATTTACTACTTCGGGTGATAAAAGGCTTTTGGAAAAAACACCCAATTGCTGGGTAAAAACCGGCTGGTATAAATAATGAATACCCCACTTACTTCCGTATACCAACGGAAAAACACTTTCATAATCATTTTCAATCAGCGCTTCCCATTCATCTCCCACAATATCAAGATACCAGGAGCTGGCATAAACCATTCCGTTAAATGATTCTTTTATACAGGCATCCCATTTTTTTTTATCAATCTCACTATGGTGAAGGTATTTTATCATACATCCTGATTTATGGTTGAGCCTCCCTGACCATTTCTTCGTAAACTTTTCGCCATCCTTTCCACCGGTTTATGCCGCAAAGTGATTCATTATGCCACAATGAAACAAAAGTTCCGTTCACGGCTTTAACTTCATCAATTAATGATTTGATAAACTTAATTGCATCTGTAGCTTCGACTTCCATATAATCGCGCAAAGTACCATCCATTAATGTAAATGGATGAATTCTTAGCTTGGTTTCAACATCCAGATCGAGGTCATAAAAATTAAATGAATTACAAATGCTGGCCCTGAATCCTGGTTGTGCAGCAAATCCCATGGAGTAGTCATCGGTAATATCAAGATTAATCAAATTTCTATAAGTTGTTGGGAGAAGGACTTTTAGGAAATGTTGCCGGCTTTTGGTTATTTCCCGATTAAGGACTTTTGATAAGCTGTTTATTTCTGTTTTGAGTTTTTTTGGGTAGGTATTGGATGAATAAGACGGATGGATCCCAACTTCTGCATAATCAGCAAGTGATTTTATGAGTGTGTGAAATTTTTTGTTCTGGACAGGTATATTTTTATCATTATGCCCGTATTCGGCGAAAAGGATAAAATATATGGGTTTCAGATTGTATTTTTTCTGAATATTAAATTGAAAATCAAAAGTATCAAACGGATCTTTTTGAAATCCCGCTAAGACTCTTGTTCTTGCTGCAATGTCTGGCATGTCCAATCTCGAAATAGCGTTGGCATACCCTCCAATGGACCGAAAAACACCTTTTTGCCTGTAAGCCCAGGCAGCATCTATATCAATGGTTGGTAAATATTTGTACTGCCTGTTTGGAAAAGTAAAAGAAGGATGCTTTTCAGTTATTATTTCACTAATTTTTTTTGACCAAATATTGATCAGCGGCTTTTGTAAAAAGTTTTTTTGAAAAGCGATGCATTCATTCGCACTGAACCTTCCATACTCATCTTTCCTGTAAGGCAGGTATTCTTCATAACGTGATACCAAATAAAAACCGGCCGCAAAAGGATCGAATGGCATGGCTGACTCTTTAAAGTAGACTGGGAAAAATGCCGGAAGACCTTCATATTCAAGGAATGATAGATCAATGTGGGAAATTCCCCTTTCTTTTAAAAGATTAACTGCTGCAAAAGATAAATCATCCTTAAGTGGTGTTTTTAAATAACTCATCTTCACACCATCATAACTCAAATACTCTTCTTCATTTGAAGTTATGGATATTTCAACTTTCAGGATTTCCCCGAAAATTAAATTAAAGATAAACTTTACACGGTTGGTTATTTTATCAGTATAAATTAAGATCATATTAATTGTATCAACCTATTGTATTTATAAAAATCCTTAAAACTACATCACACAGAATACACAAAAAACACAGAACCCTAACTTCAAACTTCGAACTTTGAACTTCAAACTATTCATCATACCAACCAGCATACATATTATAACTATCAGCGATACGGTTTATTTCGCCTTTGAGCAATTCAACATCAACTGATTTGATTTTTTTAGCCGGTACACCTGCATACACACTACCCGATTCAACAATAGTTCCTTTTGAAACCACTGCACCTGCTGCAATTATTGAGTTGCTTTCAACCACCACATGATCCATCAATATAGCTCCCATGCCAACTAAAACATTATCCTTGATAGTACATCCATGAACAATGGCATTGTGAGCGATCGAAACATTATTACCAATTTCAACGGGCGCTTTTTTATAGGTACAATGAACTATTACACCATCCTGAATATTCACATTATTGCCAATCCGGATGTAGTGAACATCGCCCCGTATCACGGCATTGAACCAAACACTGCATTTATTACCCATAACTACATCACCAGTTATAGTTGCATTATCCGCAAGGAAACAGTTTTTGCCAAATTTGGGTGAAACTCCTTTAACTGATTTTATCAAAACCATATCTACAAAGCACTAAATTCTAAATCCTAAACTCTAAATAAGCACTAAATTCAAATTTCTAAAACCTAAATAATTTCAAAATACAAAAGTACAAAATTCAAAACGAGATAGAATTTTAAAAACTTCAAATATGCGATGACAATATTGTTTAATAAAATTTTTTTTAAATTTACACTCTTGATCTAAACCATTCTATTATGAAGAAAATAATAGCGACCCTCTTATTATCCTTTGTATTACTAGCATTAAATGTACGCCCCGATTACACCATTACCAGGGGGCCAAATCCCGGAGAAATATATTTTATCGGTTTAACAAATACTGGCGTTGGTATTTATTACTCTACAGACTATGGAGAAACGGCTACCTGCCAGGATTACGAATCTTTATTTTATGGAAGTATCTGTGCAGATAAAACGACAGGGGTTCTTTATTTAGTAGCAAATTTTGAGTACTTATATATCAACAAACTATGGCGTTACCGGTAGCTGGGAGTTTAGAAATAGTGGTATGGCCCAGCAAATTAATAGTGGAAGAGTTGATGGTGAAATATTTTCAAGTTTTCCAAAACACAGCGAAGACTTCGGACAAACATTCATAAATCATACTTGCAATGGTTACTTTGGAAACAGGAAGGACATTGATTTAGACCCAATAATTAATAATGTTGGCTATGTTATATCTTATAACCCAAATGTTTTAGATACTCTTTATATGTTTATTTCCTCTGACAAATTTGAAAATTTACAAATTGTTAAGAAATTTAATTTTATATGGAGTGAAGCAATAGGGCTTACAAGAGGAACTAATAGTGGTGAATTATATTTATTTAATTATGACAGGGAACTTCTCCTATTGAGCTATGATTATGCAGATACATGGATTAACCTTAACAATTTCAATTTCGGTGATTTATATGGAGGAGGCATAGTTGGGGGCAGAACAGATGGAGAAGTATACATTAAGTGTGATTACGTAAATATGGGCTGGCAAAATGCCCACACATATATCTATCACTCACTTGATTACGGTAAAACCTTTGAAGTTTTTCATCCCTTTGCCAAAGGGAATGAACCAATACTTTCCAACTTTTCAACCGATACAACAGAAGGGGAAATGCCTTTTACAGTTGATTTTTGTAATTTTTCCATTGGTGATATTCAACAATATGAATGGGATTTTGAAAATGATGGAATAATTGATTCTTACGAGGAAACACCAACCTGGACATACCAGGATACCGGTTATTACTCTGTAAGGTTAAACGTAATTGGCCCCGACAGTTCAAATACCTTCTTAAAGGAGGATTATATTCATGTTGTCAAAACGACCGGAATTAAGGATATCCCTCAACCGGTGATGAAAAGTTACCCAAATCCATTTAGTAATTATATAACGTTTGAGCTAAACGACAATGAAAAAGAAAGAAAGCTATTAATTTATGATAATTCGGGTAAAAAAATAAAAACACTTATTGTATCCGGAAGAGCAGACAAAGTAACCTGGGATGGAAGAAATGCTAATGGGACAAAATGTAAGCCGGGTGTTTATTATGTAAAATTTAACGACAAAGCATTTTTTAGTAAAATATTATTAACCAATTAAAAACTTATTATTATGAAAAAAACAGTATTCTGATTGTTAACCATTTTGTTGGCAATTTCTTACAAAATGATCTAACTTTTTTAGCAAACAAAAAAGTTCTATCCTCAAGATCATATTTCTTTTTTTTATCAGTCATTTGGAATATTGTGGTTCATTTTGTTTCGATCATTTGAAAATTTAACATTTGAATTTATTTAGAATTTAGGATTTTATCTGTTTATCTTCTCGAATTCATCTTTATAGGCGCTTTTTCAGGATGATCAATTGAAAAATGCAGTCCCCTGCTTTCTTTCCTGAGCTGGGCCATTTTAATAATCAGGTACGCCACATTGATAAGGTTTCTCAATTCACAAATATGGGTACTGATAATTGATTTTTGATAAAGGTCTTCAGTCTCACGGAAAATTATTTCCAGCCTGTCTAAAGCTCTTTTCAGGCGAAGGTCTGATCGCACAATCCCCACATAATTCGACATGATAGATTGTAATTCTCTCATCGTTTGTGTAATCAGGATCATTTCTTCATTGAGTATTAGGCCTTCAGCATCCCAGTCCGGAATCCGGTCAAAAAATTCTATGGCTTTTATTTTATCAATGGCATCCTTAGCAGCACGGTGTGAAAAAACAGCTGATTCTAAAAGTGAATTGGATGCTAACCTGTTTGCCCCGTGCAATCCTGTTGAAGCACATTCACCGCTGGCATACAAATTATTAACCGTACTCCTTCCATATTCATCTACCTTAACCCCTCCGCACTGGTAATGAGCTGCCGGTACAACCGGTATCATATCCTTGGTAATATCTATACCAACACTCAGGCATTTAGCATAAATCCTGGGGAAATTTTCTATAAGTTGATTTTTATCCAAATGTGTTGCATCCAAACATAAATAATCATGGCCGCTGAGTTTCATTTCCGTATCAATGGCACGGGCTACGATATCACGGGGAGCAAGCGATTTTCGTTGATCGTATTTTTCCATGAATTCTTCTTCCTTACGCGTTTTAAGTACCGCACCAAAACCTCTTAAGGCTTCTGTTATAAGGAATGAAGGTTTTTCATTCGGGTTGTATAATGAAGTTGGATGAAACTGAACAAACTCCATATTTTCGATGGTGGCCTTTGCCCGGTATGCCATTGCTGTTCCATCACCTGATGCAATCGGAGGATTTGTAGTGGTACTGTAAACATTACCTGCACCTCCGGTTGCCAGTAAAGTAACTTTTGATAAAATTGTGATTACTTCTCCTTTTATTGGGGAAAGTACGTAAGCTCCATAACATTGAATATCCGACATTCCCCTTGAGACACCCATACCGAGGTGGTGTTGGGTAAGCAGGTCAATAGTAAAATGATTTTCAAGGATTTCTATATTCGTATGTTCTTTTACCTTGTGCAATAAAGCACGAATGATCTCTGCTCCGGTACTGTCTTTGTGGTGCAGAACCCTTGATTCGGAATGGCCACCCTCCCTGCCAAGTGAGTATTTTCCACTTTCAGTTTTGTCAAATAGTGTTCCCCACTCAATCAACTCTTTTACCCTTTCGGTTGATTCTGTAATAGTAAGCCTGACTATTTTTTCATCACTCAGGTCATCTCCGGCAATCATCGTATCACTGATATGTTTTTCATAGGTATCGGGCGAGTACATGACGGCGGCAATTCCACCCTGTGCGTATTTTGTTGCAGTTTCTTCAGCCTTATCTTTAGTTACAATACAAACCTTACCATGTTTTGCAACTTTTAAGGCAAAACTCAATCCTGCTATCCCGGATCCTATTACAAGAAAATCAACTTTTTTTCGCATTTTGTATGCTTTATATTCCCAACAAACTTTCTACGGGTTCATTTCCCCCAAATAACATTTTTACCGGATTTTCCAGCATTTCTTTAACATTCACAAGGAAAGTAACCGATTCACTCCCGTCAATGATGCGGTGATGGTACGAAACAGCAACATACATGATGGGGTGTATTTCTACTTTACCATTTACGGCAATGGGCCTTTCTACAATATTATGCATTCCTAATATTGCACTTTGGGGAGGATTGATAATCGGTGTGGAGAGCATCGAGCCAAATACTCCTCCATTGGTGATAGTAAATGTCCCACCCATCATTTCATCAATGGTGATTTTATTGGTGCGTGCCTTATTGGCAAGCTCCTTGATATTTAGTTCGATCTCTGCAAGAGTCATTTGCTCGGCATTCCTCACAACAGGAACCATCAAACCTTTTGGAGAGCTAACGGCAATTCCAATATCGGCATAATTGTGATAAACCACTTCATTGCCGTCAATTTGAGCGTTCACCCCCGGTACAATATTTAAAGCTTCGGTAACGGCCTTGGTAAAAAATGACATAAATCCCAAAGAAATACCATGTTTCTCCTTGAAAATCTCTTTGTATTTTTTACGAATTTCCATGATAGGCGTCATGTTCACCTCATTGAAGGTGGTTAACATGGCTGTTTCATTTTTAACAGATACCAACCGTTCAGAAAGTTTTAACCGAAGTGTCGACATCTTTTTCCTCTCAGAGTCCCTTGTTCCTCCCCACGATTTTGTTGTCGATTTGACATTATCTTTTTGTGATAAAAAGAAATCAACATCTTTTTTCCCTACACGGTAACCCTTCATGAAATTAATAAAATCAGCCTCCGAAACATTATTGGCCTGCATGAGTTTTTTAGCCAAAGGTGAAATGTTTAATTCCGTTTCAATTGGTTTGCTTGCCGATTTGTTTTCAACTATTTTTTCTTTAACTGCTTCAGACTCTTTTATTTTTTCACTATTTTCTTTTGTCTCTGTACTAATATCTTTTGTCTTAGTACTTGATTCTTGTATCTTTTTCTCCCCTTTCACACTGGTATCAATAGATGCAATTATTGATTCCACTTTAACGGTTTCACCCTCTTCGATCAATATTTTGATCTTTCCATCTTCTTGGGCACTGATACTTAATGTAGCTTTATCTGAATCGATCTCTACGATTTCCTGGTCTTTTTCAACAAAATCACCATCACTAACAAGCCATGTTGCAATCTGTACTTCGGTTATTGATTCACCCGGGCTGGGAACTTTTATTTCAAGCATAATATTTTAATTTCTAATATCTAAATACTAAACAAATTCAAAAATCAAATGTTTTAAATCCAAAACGGTTTTCATTTCGTGAGCAGCTCTGTTTTGAACATTTGAATTTTTGTCATTCATTATTGTTTAGAATTTAGGATTTTATTTTAGTTGTTTCACTCCCGATATTGATTTACTATCAATAGTCTCCACATGCATTTTCTTGATTTCCTCCTCGAACGATTTCCAACGGTTACCTATACATATCATCTTGCATTCAAATTCGAGATTAGGGCAAATGCATTCATGGAATGTCTTTTCAATGATCTTTCGCTGCCTGATAAAATGGAACTTACTTGAGCCTGTAGCCGGACTGCCGCTTGCAGGCCTCGCTATAACTTTTAACGAAACTTCGTTAAACTCCATATGCATGAAAGGCCATGCTCCCATGTTGTAAGGTTCTTCCTGGACCCAAAGCCATGTTTCGGCATTGTTATATTTTTCAATTATTTGATGTAATTGTTTTTTTGGTAAAGGATACAACTGTTCTACCCTAACTATGGCAATGGATTCATTTTTTAGTTTTTCCTTTTCTTCAATCAGGTCGTAGTAGATTTTACCGGAACAAAATACAACTTTGTTCACTTTGCTTGGATTTGCCGATTCATCATCAATTACTTCCCTGAAACCACCTTTAATAAAATCATCAATAGAAGAAACACAACTGGGATGCCTTAATAAACTTTTAGGTGTAAAGATGATCAGCGGTTTTCTGAAAGGCCTGTAAAATTGTCTTCTTAAAACATGGAAAAAATTAGCAGGAGTGGTGCAATTAACAGCCTGCATATTGTTTTCCGCGCTCAGGGTTAAAAATCTTTCCATCCTCGCTGAGGAATGTTCAGGTCCCTGTCCTTCAAACCCATGAGGCAAATAAATAACCAGGTCGTTCATAACATTCCATTTATCCTCTGCGCTGCTAATGAACTGATCAAATATGGTTTGAGCACAGTTGTTAAAATCGCCAAATTGGGCTTCCCATATTGTCAGGCTGTTAGGAGTAAGGCATGAATAACCATATTCAAATCCGAGAACGCCGTATTCTGACAAAGAAGAGTTGTAAACTTCAAATATTGCTTGTTTATCACTGATATTATTCAAAGGTACATATTCATCCTCCGAGTCCTCAACTTTTAAAACTGAGTGACGGTGTGAGAAAGTTCCCCTGGCAGAATCCTGTCCGCTTAACCTTACAGCAATTCCTTCGTCCAATAAGGTTCCGTAAGCGAGAAGTTCACCCATTGCCCAATCAAGTTTATCCGTCTTATCGATCATGTTCCTTCTTGATTCCTGCAGTCGTATAATTTTTCTGAATAAATTCAGGTTTTCCGGCACCTGGGTTATTTTTTTACCGATTTCCAAAAATTTCTTTTTGGAGACCTTTGTGTCTGGAGATGAATCAAAGTCTTCAGGTTCTGATTTTCTAATATCCTTCCATTTCTCCTGTATAAATGTAATATTAACCTTTTCCGTTTGTTTGGCTTCTGCAAGGTTTACTTCAAAAACCTCGTTTATTTTATCAATGGTTTCTTTTGCTTCTTTTTCCTGGATAATACCCTTCTCTATTAATTTTTCCTTATAAATCTGCATGGGATCAGGGTGCTTCTCAATCATTTTGTAAAGGATAGGTTGTGTAAACCGTGGTTCATCACCCTCATTATGTCCGTATTTTCTGTAACACAAAATGTCGATAAATACATCATTGTTAAATTTCTCCCTGTACTCCATGGCAAGCTGAATGGTATAAGCCAGCGCTTCCACATCATCCCCGTTCACATGAAAAACCGGGGCAAGTACGGTTTTGGCAACATCTGTACAATAGGTGCTTGTCCTTGCATCAAGGTAATTGGTTGTAAATCCAACCTGGTTGTTTACAACAAGATGAACAGTGCCACCGGTTTTATATCCTGTCAATCCTGACATTTGTAAAACTTCATAAATAATTCCCTGCCCTGCAACGGAACCATCACCATGTATTAAAATAGGGCAAACTTTATCATAGTCACCTTTATAGTCTTTATCAACTTTAGCCCTGGCAATACCCTGAACAACCGGATCAACAGCCTCCAGGTGAGAAGGATTGGGAGAAAGTGTTAATTTAACATTTTTCCCGGTTGTTGTTGTCCGTTCCGAAACAAATCCGAGGTGGTATTTAACATCCCCTAACAATGATTCATCTTCATATTCCTTTCCTTCAAATTCGCTGAAAATATTATGAAAAGGCTTTTTCATAATATTAGCCAGTACATTCAATCTGCCCCGGTGAGGCATTCCAATAACAAATTCTTTTGTTCCGAGGATGGCTCCTTTTTCTATGATCGCATCCAGGGCCGGGATCATGGTTTCAGCGCCTTCAAGGGAAAATCGTTTTTGTCCCGGAAATTTTTTATGGATGAATTTTTCTAACAATACGGCCCGGCTCAGGTGTTTGAATATGTATTTTCTTTCTTCAACCGAGAAATCATAAGAATTTTTTGATTTTTCCATTTTCGACTTTAACCAGGACACAATTTCCGGTTTGCGTATGTACATGAATTCAGCACCGACTGACTGACAATAGGTCTCTTTCAAATGGGAAAGGATGTCTTTCAATTTTGCTTTCCCAAGTCCTAATTCATTTCCTGCCTGAAATTCTTTATCAAGGTCGTTCTCAGAAAGTCCAAAGTTTTCAATGGAAAGGGTTGGAGTGTATTTTCTTCGTGTTCGT
Organism: Bacteroidales bacterium; assembly: GCA_030596605.1. Lineage (GTDB taxonomy): Bacteria > Bacteroidota > Bacteroidia > Bacteroidales > JAADJA01 > JAADJA01. The sequence goes on along the minus strand of JAUVJI010000019.1, from coordinate 14,999 downwards.
ACCGGGTTTGTTTTGGTAAAAAGATGGCCCCGCTGTCGATAACCGTTAATTAAATTTATAACTTTAAATTCTGAAGGGTATAATTCAGGTTCGTCGTTTTTTTGAGAAAAATCAGTTCTGGCAAATTCAAATCCTTCGAAGAATTTTTTCCAACTTTTTTCAACGGATTCAGGATCATTTTTGTAGTTTTGGTAATATTCTTCTATGAGTGTTGGATCAGCATTGTTAACCCATGAAAACTTGTCCATAAAAAGCGTATTAAAAATTGGGATGCAAAAATACAAATTAAAGTTAGTATTTAGTAGTTAGATATAAGATATGAGATTTTAGATTCTTGTTTTTGAGGCTTTTGCCAAACAAACAATTTTTTTATAGTTCTGTATGTTTTCTTTTTTTGACTAAATACTAAAGTCTAATTACTAAATATTTACGATTTTAATATATAATTTCCTGTTCTTATAAATGTAAAAGCATCGTAAATGTTCAATTTCCTTGACATATTTTTTGTGACTTTTCACTCCGTATTAATTTCATTTAATATGCTGGGATGGATATGGATAAAAACCAGAAAGATCAACCTGATAACTTTGTTACTAACCGGAGCTTCATGGTTTATATTAGGAATTTTTTACGGATGGGGATATTGCCCGCTAACCGAATGGCATTGGCGGGTTTTGCATGAGTTGGGTGAGGTGCAATTACCCAATTCATATATTCAGTACCTTGTTAACAGGCTAACTGGTATAAATATTACCGGACATCTTGCAGATTTAGTTACAGTGGTTGTTTATTTTGTATCGCTTTTTATTTCTCTGATTTTTAATTTCAAAAACAGGATTAGATCTTCATAATTTTTTCGATAACAGAAAATCCGGTTTCATCGGTAAGTTTGAGAAAATAAATCCCGGTTTTTAAATTTTCAACAGGAATCAAAATTGGAGTATTGTCCTTCTTTATATTAGTTGATTTGGAATAAAGTGATTGACCTTGTAAATTTTGAAACTCCAGGGTTAAAGAAACAGGTTCTTTGCATTTAATTACCAATTCAAGTTTATCCTTGACGGGATTTTGAAAAGATACACTAAATCTTCGATCCTGGATTTTATTTACACTCAGATTATCACCAATAACAAGCTTCATCACAATTGGCAGGTGGTCCGACATATCGTAAAGTGCATTGAGGACATCTGCTGGAACAGAAGTATTGCTGGGAGATGAAATTAGCGAACTGTTAAAATGATTCCCGTCTTGCCCCAATGCTTTATAAGATCCAACAAAGTATTTCATTTTCTCAGTCCCATATAAAACTTCATCAGAAACCAAAATAAAATCGAACCGGTCATCCATTCCGCCACCCGAAAAACAGCTGCTTGAAGTATGTGTAGATTGTGTATGATAGGATGCGAAATAGGAATTATTGTTCCATGAACCGAGTTTACTAATTGGATCGTAGAAACGGATGTCTTCGTTTGAATGAAGGATAAGGTTTTGAAAGGCAGCTTCAGAAAAAGTGTACACATTAAAATCACCGGCCATCAGGTAATTCCCGGATGCACTGGAATTGTTCAGGTAATTCATCAATTTATTTGTTTCATTGGCCCTTTCAACCTCATCTTCGTAATCACTTCCTGCCTTTAAGTGCGCCACAATACAGTTTAATTCTACAGGTTCGGGTTGAGTAACTGAAGTATAGTTCAGTTTAAAAATATCAATATCCCTGATACTGGTTTCAATGGCAAGATTAGATAACAATGATAGTTTTTCAGAATTGTAATAAATCTGGTTAATGATGTATGAACCTGAATGGTTAGGGGGGGAACCTTTTTGATAATAATTGATCCCATTTACATTTAAAGCATTATTATTGATATAATCGTGATACAGAAAAGAGTTACTTATCTCATTTACAGTAAAAATATCAGGTTTTACATATTCAATGATAGTCTTAAGATTATCAGTTTTGGTAATATAATTGTTGTTTGATTGCGTGCACCAGCCGGTATTGTTTCCAAACATTAATAAGTTGTAGTGCATGACTGTCAGGGTATCTTGTGATTGTGCAAAAAAACAAAACAAACTTAGAATTACTATCAGGAAACTTTTCATCATTATCTCAAATATTTTGCAAAGATACAATAGTGGATAAATTTTCCATAATCAATCAAAGCGGAGTTTAATTTATTTATATTTTTGGTGCGTTTTGAAAATCCTTAAAGGACAAAGATTACATGAGTGAATTGGATGATCAGATACATGATAATTTTGAGGAGGAGGAATCCCATGACCAGGATCATGGAGATATTCACAAGACTATTCATTTATCGGGTATGTATGAAAACTGGTTTCTCGACTATGCTTCTTATGTAATTCTTGAGCGGGCGGTTCCGAATTTAAAAGATGGATTAAAGCCTGTTCAACGGAGGATTTTGCATGCCATGAAAAACCTGGATGACGGCAGGTATAATAAAGTAGCCAATATCATTGGCCATACTATGCAATATCATCCTCATGGTGATGCCTCCATCGGTGATGCCCTTGTTCAGTTAGGACAAAAAGATATCCTGGTTGACATGCAGGGAAACTGGGGAAATGTACTTACAGGCGACAGCGCAGCAGCGCCAAGGTATATCGAAGCCCGGCTGTCAAAATTTGCCGGTGATGTCGTATTTAATCCCAAAACTACAAAATGGAAGGCATCCTATGATGGCAGGAATAAGGAGCCTGTAGTATTGCCGGTTAAGTTTCCGCTTTTACTCGCACAAGGTGTAGAAGGTATTGCCGTAGGACTTGCATCCAAAATACTTCCGCATAATTTTATTGAATTAATTGATGCTTCGATAAGCATATTAAAGGAAAAAGATTTTGAGATTTTCCCTGATTTCCCGAGCGGTGGTTTGGCTGATGTTTCCAGGTATAACGATGGATTACGCGGAGGAAGGATAAGGATACGGGCTAAAATAAGTCAGCAGGATAAGAAAACCCTTGTAATTACTGAGATTCCATATGGAACAACTACTACCAGCCTTATCGACTCAGTGGTGACAGCGAATGATAAAGGGAAAATAAAAATAAAGAAGATTGATGACAATACTGCTGAAAATGTCGAGATACTTATCCAGCTTGCTCCTAATGTATCCCCCGACCAGACCATTGATGCGCTTTTTGCATTTACAAATTGTGAAGTATCTATTTCTCCCAATTCTTGTGTAATTGATAATGATAAGCCTCGTTTTTTAGGGATCAAGGAACTTCTTCGGATTTCTACCGATAATACGGTTATACTTTTAAAAGAAGAGTTGGAAATCAGAAAGGCTGAACTGCTGGAACAATGGCATTTTTCTTCTCTGGAGAAAATATTTATTGAGAAAAGAATTTACAGGGATATTGAAGAGTGCGAAACCTGGGAAGCCGTTATCAAAACCATTGATAAAGGATTAAAACCATACCAGAAGAATTTTCACCGAAAAATAACTCAAGAAGATATTGTTAAACTTACAGAAATAAAGATCAAAAGGATTTCGAAATATAATTCTTTTAAAGCGGATGAAATTATTGAAGGCATTGAACTTGAAATTGATGAGGTGAATAATCACCTGGAACATCTGATTGATTATGCGATTAATTATTTCAGACAGATAAAGAAAAAATATAGTAAAGGCAGGGAAAGAAAAACTGAGATCCGGAATTTTGATACCATTGAGGCAACAAGGGTGGCTGCTGCATCAAAGAAATTATATGTAAACAGGGAAGAAGGTTTTGCAGGTACCTCACTTCGAAAGGATGAATATGTTTGCGACTGTTCTGATATTGATGACATTATTGTATTCAGGGCAGATGGTATTTTTATAGTTTCAAAAGTTTCCGGTAAAACCTTTGTAGGCCGGGATATCCTTCATATTGATGTATTTAAAAAGAACGATGATCGTACAATCTATAACCTGATATACCGCGATGGAAGAAGAGGCCCTGCAAGGGTAAAGCGTTTTGCAGCAACCGGTGTTATGCGCGATAAGGAATACAATGTCACCAAAGGAACTGATGGCTCCAGGATTTTGTATTTCACGGTTAATCCAAATGGAGAGGCTGAAATTGTAAAGTTAATACTCAAGCCTAAACCCAAACTGAAAAAATTGGCATTTGAATATGATTTCAGCGAATTGGCTATAAAAGGTAAAGGATCGCAAGGAAATATTTTAACGAGGCATGGTGTAAAAAGCATCGTTAAACGCGAAGAAGGCATTTCAACTTTAGGCGCCAGGGATATTTGGTATGACGATACCGTAAAAAGGCTTAATACAGATGATAGAGGGAAATATCTTGGAGCATTCAAATCAGATGACAGGATTTTTACATTACAGAAATCAGGATATTATAAGCTGATGAATTACGATCTTTCTAATCATTTTGAAGAAGATATGTTGTTAATTGAAAAATTCAATCCAAAAAAAATCCTCTCAGCCCTATACTATGAAGCTTCAAATGAAAAATTTTACCTGAAACGGTTTCTAACAGAGCAGGAAAATAATATCAATAAAAAAATAGGCTTTATAGGAGAAAATACCGGAAATTATCTCCTGGCATTTAGTTTGGACCGGCTGCCGCAGGTAAAAGTAACATTTGATGAAAAGGCCAATAAAAAAAATATACCTGACGAAGTCATCAATGTTGAGGAGTTTATCGGTATTAAAAGCGCCAAAGCCAAGGGCAAAAGAATAACTGCAAAATTCACACGCAGTATAGAATTTATTGAGCCAATACCTTTTGAGGAACCTGATGTTCCAAAAACAAAAAGCAAAAATAACGATCAGGGATCCAATGAAGAAAAATCTGACGACACTAAGCAGCAGATGGAATTATTCTAAATTTAAAAATGTTAAGTCATGCAAGACATTAATGTGATAGATATTACTGAAAGTACCAAATGGATAGGAGTCCTCGATTACGACATAGTAACTTTTGACGTGGTCATGGAAACAGAATACGGAACCACTTACAATTCCTTTTTTATTAATGCAGAGAAAAAAACGATCATTGATACTGTGAAAGAGCGGTTTTGGGATAATTATCTTGAAAAAATCAAAAGCCTTACCGATCCAATCGATATTGAGTATATCATTGTAAGCCATACCGAACCCGACCACACAGGGAATCTGAGAAATTTACTCAATCTAGCCCCAAATGCAACAGTGGTGGGAAGTGGAAATGCCATTCGTTATTTAAAAGATATGATAGGTCCCGATTTCCCTTATATGATCATTAAAGATGGACAGATACTGGATTTGGGAGATAAATCATTACAATTTATTGGTGCTCCAAATTTGCATTGGCCTGATACGATCTATAGCTATTTGCAGGAAGACAAGCTGTTATTTACCTGTGATTCGTTTGGCAGCCATTTTTGCCATGAGGAGATGTTTGATGATGAAGTGGGTGATTTTGATGAGGCCTTTAAATATTATTTCGACGTCATACTCCGGCCATTTAGTAAGTTTATGTTGAAAGCCATTGAAAAGATAAGGCCATTGGAAATAAATATGATTTGTCCGGGGCATGGCCCAATCCTCAGAACTTTTTGGAAGAAATATGTTGATGCATCAGAGAAATATGCGGAAGAAGCCATGCAGATTAGGGAGAAGTATAGAGTCTTCATCCCTTATGTGTCAGCTTACCATAAAACCGGTATAATTGCAGAAAAAATTGCTGAGGGTATAAAAAAGGCTGGCGATATTGAGGTGGATGTGCAGGATATTGAAAAAATGCCCATAGGTGAGGTGGATGAAAAAATAGCAAGGAGTTCCGCCCTTATTATAGGGTGCCCAACCATCAACCAGAATATTTTACTTCCCATTTATAAACTTTTTGCTGTTATAAATCCGTTAAGAGATAAAAGAAAACTGGCCGGTGCATTTGGGTCGTATGGTTGGAGTGGGGAGAACAAAAAAATGATCGAATCCAACCTAAACAATCTTAAGTTGAATTATTTTGGGGAAGGGATTTTTGTAAAATTTACACCCACCGGTGATGAAATTAAACAATGCCTGGCATACGGTGAAAAATTTGGAAAAGAACTGTTGAGCCAGGAATAGCAGATTGATGATTAATGATCTTTTTATTTTAAGTATCAAATCTTTTCCCAATTATCAATCACTATTTACTAAATAATTACTGTATGACATTCAGGTTTTATATATTCATATTTGCATCCATTTTATTACTTTCATCCTGCTACCCTGAATATAAGTTGGCCAAATCATTCATTGAGTCCAAACCAGATGTTTCTATTTTGATACTGCCAGGTGATTATGTTTTTAAAAAAAATCTAAAAAAAGAAAATATTGGAGATACAATCGGAATGACAAGCTGGGAGATAGATTCGGCCAGGATGACCAATAGTTTATTTCTTAAAGATATTTCTGATTCGATTTTTCTTGAAACATTCATCAACAGTATGTTCATCGAATTTGAAAAACTTGGCTTCACTGTTTATACCGAGAATTACCTCGATACTTTTTTGTTTTTTCAGAAGCCGGCCTACATATTAAATATTGCCCAATTGGAAATAGAGGAATATAAAAAGAAATTTGAGGATAAGGGGGAAGTAAACGGGTATGTTTATCATAAGTCTTTTGATGTGGATGCTGTTAATTTTAACAGCTGGTTCGAAATTTCAACACTTAATACGGAGAAGGGTGGAAGGAAACTTTTTTTTGCGAGTGAAACAATTGCTGATATTATACATGGTTATTTTACTGAGAGTCTTGCCACAGGAGAAATTAAGTATAAATACCAGACCGTTAATATAGATGTCGACATCATTTACAGGTATGCCGAGCGCTTAGGACAGAAATATGCCGGTTATACTTTCGATTATATCATGAACAACTACATTGCTAATAATTATCCATCGGGTAGTAAGAGAAAATATTATATGCATTACAACCGGCTTAACAATACCCTTGATCCTACTACAGATGACCGGTTTGAGTTGATGGAGGAGTGAGGTTGTTTGAAGTTCAGTGTTTTAATATGAAACAGAGCGTTTTTTAACAAGGTTGAAAAAGAAAAATAACAAATTTGATTAAAAAATACTTTGCGAAATATTGCGTAGAACATCGCGTCCGTAGCGGTTAAAATTATAGCAGTTATTTTAAAGTGAACCGCAAAGTCTGTCGCAGAGTAACGCAGAGGATAAAAAGGTTTTACTTTTTAATCCATTTGCCGGTTTTGATCAATTTTTCATTTAGAGTAATCCTGTAAATATAGTTTCCAGAGGATAGATAGCCTGCATTTAATTGTATTGATGAATTGAAATTCCGTTCCAAAACTAATTCACCTGCTATATTAAACAATTGAAATCGTAGGTTTTTTAGAGATGATTCGATATTAATATAATCTTTACCTGGATTAGGATAAACAATCACATCGGTTTGTTCGAATGGGACATCAGAATGAATATTTGTTAGTAGTCCATTCTCATCTACTTTCATAATAAAAATGTCTGTATCTACAGGTCCCGGGGGAACATAGTTGTGGAAATCAAACCACCGGGCAGCAATAAGATATCCACCATCGCTTGTTGCAAGGCCGGTACTCGGACTATACAATCCGTAGCCTCCATAAAACCGGCTTTGAAGGGTATCACCATTTAAATTTGTGATATAAAGGCATAACCAGGAATCTTCAGGAGGTAAGGTGATGTAATTTTTTACCCCACTGAAAAAAATTCTATTGGTATCTATAAAATCTATTTTCCCAGGATAATCCAAGGTGTCTGTTGCTCCAAATAGAAATGTATTTTCAATTTGGTATTCATCGTTTAATATTAAAAATGCCATGTCCCATGGATCTTCAGGTGGGAGGGTTCCACTTAAAACAAAGTGCATCCCCGTTTTTATATAATGAAAATTATCGATTAGTTTGTGTCGTTGAGGTTTGTCCTGAAAAACATCAGCATTTTCAAGAATAATAATAGTATCGTATTCAAAATCCGCAGAATAAATTAAAACACCACCTGCATCATTAATATGATATCTTCCGGTTCCGGGAATTTGTAAAATGGAGGGGATAAGAAGTGATAAAGTATCATCGATCATGTAAGTTAACGAATTACCTTCAAAGTCAATTTCCCATAACAGGTGACCACCTTCACCTGCTTCATAGGAATCCAAACCAATAAGTACAATATTGTTATTATTATTGATGCAAAAATCAATTATTAACTCTTCAGTATCCGGTGATCCGTAAAAATCATAGGATTGAATATTCAGATTAAAATCAGTGCGTAACAAACAAAGTTGTATATCAAGGTTGTTTTCATTTAAGGCATTACACAGAAATAATATTTCATTATTTTCTGCTCTGATTACATTGTTAACCAATATGTAGTATTGGTCAAGTTTTTCAATGAATAAGCTGTCGGTAATGTTGCCGTACTCATTTAAAACATATAGAATACTTATTTTGTCAAATGCCGTTAATGGTAAATTAAAATTAAGATTTTGTTTGTAAAGATTACATAAATATTTACCAGTACTGATTTCTGAAATCCTCCTCACTCCTTCATCATAGCTAACATTGTTTATCCATTTGGTGAAGGTTGTTTGGCTAAAGGAATTCACATAAAAAAACAACAGAACTATGATCAAATTCAACTTCATACTTAAATATTGTGATATTTGAAATATTGTAAAGATAGTAAAAATTGATCTTAAGTAAGATTGGAACCAGAGATGAATCTGATATTCCTTTTCAATCCTTTATACCTCACCCTTTTTACTGCTGATCCTTTAAACAATTTTTGAAACCGCTCTTCAGATAAATTTTCCCAATCAGTTTTTCTCATTTCAAATAATTCATCGGAAGGATTAAATTCCATTTTTTCATGAGGTTCAGAAAAACGGTTCCAGGGACACACATCCTGGCAGATATCGCAACCGAAAATCCATTCCTGGAATTTTCCTTTAAATTTATCAGGAATCTTTTCACCTTTATATTCGATAGTCCAATAGGAAATGCATTTATTTGAATCCAGTTCATAAGGTTTGAGGGCGCCGGTCGGGCAGGCTTCAATACAGAGGGTACAATCTCCACAATGGTTGGGAATTATTTTTTTATCATACTCAAGTTCCAGATCTGTAATAATTTCCCCGATAAAAAAGTATGAACCCTGTTCTTTGTTAATGAGGCAGGTGTTTTTACCAATCCAGCCCAACCCGCCTCGTGCTGCCCATGCCCGGTCAAGTACCGGGGCAGAATCTACAAAAGCACGTGCATTCATGTCTGGCGCTTCAGTTTTTATTAAAGCAATTAACTCTTTTAATTTTTTCTTCAATATAAAATGGTAATCGGTACCATAAGCATATTTGGAAATTTTATAATTGTCTTTTTTAGGAATATTTTTTTTTGGATAATAATTGTACAGGACAGAGATTACTGATTTTGCGTTTTCGAGAAGTTTCCGGGGATCACTTCGTTTTTCGAAATGGTTTTCCATGTATTTCATTTCTGCATGGTAACCTAGCCCAAGCCAATTCTTTAATTGTTCAGCATCTTCAGCAAGGTGTTTCGCTTCTGAAATCCCACAAGCATAAAATCCTAAATCTGAGATTTTATTTTTTATTAATGAAGTAAAGTACTTTTTTGCTAAATCTGGCATTTTCAATTTAAAATCAAAACAGTTTCTCCTGTTCTTTGGTTTTAAATTTACCCTGATATTTGTAAGCAAGTTCGGTAGCCTCTCTGCCACGGGGTGTGCGCATCAGGTAACCCTCCTGAATCAGAAACGGTTCATACACTTCTTCAATGGTTCCGGCATCTTCCCCAACGGCTGTAGAAATCGTAGTTATGCCCACCGGACCACCTTTGAATTTTTCAATAATGGTCTGGAGGATCTTGTTGTCCATTTCATCCAGTCCGTTTTTATCAACATTAAGCTCCGAAAGGCTGTACATTGAAATATCCAAATCTATTTTACCGTCCCCTTTTATCTGGGCAAAATCTCTTATCCTACGTAAAAGCAGGTTGGCAATTCGTGGTGTGCCCCGGCTCCTTCTCGCTATTTCACCGGCGGCATCATTACTGATTTGTACTTTAAGTATGCCGGCAGATCGGTTAACGATATGTTTAAGTGTTTTTGAATCGTAGTATGATAAACGTGAGTTTATTCCAAAACGCGATCGTAAAGGCGCTGTTAAAAGGCCAGAACGTGTTGTCGCCCCAATCAATGTAAAAGGACTTAACGTAATCTGAACACTGCGTGCGTTGGGACCGGTTTCGATCATAATATCAATTTTATAGTCTTCCATCGCACTATAAAGATATTCCTCCACCACAGGACTTAAACGGTGAATTTCATCGATAAATAAAACATCATTTTCTTCTAGGTTGGTCAATAAGCCGGCAAGGTCGCCCGGTTTGTCCAATACAGGCCCTGATGAAACTTTAATTCCAACACCCAACTCATTAGCTATAATATAAGAAAGTGTGGTTTTACCCAGTCCCGGCGGGCCATGCAGAAGGACATGGTCAAGCGATTCACCCCTTTGTTTGGCTGCCTCAACAAATACTTTCAGGTTATTCACTACACTTTTTTGACCTGCAAAATCCTCAAAATTTATAGGTCTTAAAACCTTTTCAATCTCAAGTTCGGTTTTGGTGAGTGTTTTCCCGCTTGCATCCAGATTTTCGTTCATTAATACGATTTAATATGAAAAAACAAAAGTAAGCAATAAAATTTTTTGTATTTTAGCTGTTGGATTTAAACAATCAAAACCATGAAGCAAATAATTGTTGCCATCGATTTCTCAAGATGCTCACTACACGCTCTTAAATATGCCATCGTCCTTGCTAACAGGATCAAGTCTAATATCCTTTTGGTGTGGGTAGATAATACCCGAAGTGATGAATCAGTTTATCCGGATGTAATGACGGGAAGCAGGAAAGAAATTACGGATAGCTTTGAGGAGATTATTGCCAAATACCGTGATCAGTTGAAGCCGGGTGAGATAACCTACAAAATAAGGAAAGGTAAAGTTCACATTGAAGTGGCCAATCAGGCAAAATACAGCGATGCCATGTTGGTCATAGCCGGCACACATGGTGTTTCCGGATTTGAAGAATTCTGGATTGGCAGCAATGCGTATCGTATTGTAACATATGCTCCCTGTCCGGTTGTTACTGTCAGGACTGATTATGATTTCCAAAAGGACATTAAAAAAATTGTGGTGCCAATTGATAGTTCTTTAGAGACCAGGCAAAAATTACCATTCTCCACTAAAATAGCCGCCTATTTTAATTCCGAGATCCACATCGTATCATTATATTCAACTACCATAAAAGCTGTACGGCAAAAAGTTGACAATTATACTTTGCAGGTTAAAAAATACTTGCAGGAAGAAAACGTTAATTTCATAGTTGAGGCTATTGATGCTGAAAACGTAACAAATTCAATTATCAATTATGCAAAGGAGATTGATGCAGACATTATTGCAATTATGACAGAACAGGAATTAACAACAGCTAATTTGTTCCTGGGTGCTTATGCACAGCAGATGGTCAATCATTCACCTATTCCTGTATTAAATATTCATGCAAAAGAATATATCAGGATACAATCGAGGTAGAAATAGTTTAAATATGGTAAAATTCCTTTTTTTCGTTTTTCTGATAGGATCGGTTTATTGTTCATATTCTCAAAATAATGAAGGAAATATAAAAATCATCCAGGATTCAAGGATAGACACACTTCTTAGTAAGCACATTGAACTAAATGAAGAATATGCCCAAATTGATGGTTGGCGGATCAATATATTTTTTGAAGCCGGTAATTATTCCAAACGCTTGGCTGTTGAAGCTAAATCACAATTTGTCAACAGACACTCCGATGTTTCCTGTTATTTGATTTTTCAAGAACCTTATTATAAAGTCAGAATTGGGGATTATCGCACAAAAATGGAAGCTGAAAAATTCCTCAAAGAAATCGAAAGAGAATACCCAAATGCTTTTGTAATAAAAGATAATATCAATTATCCCAAATTGAATTAAAGTATTTTTTCAAATTTCCGGATAAATAATTTCTAAACATATTATACAGTTTCTTTCAAGCAAGCGAATACCCAATGTTAATTTTTTGTAATGTTTTTCTAAAACACATTTTAGCAAAGGATTATCATTAATTTTGGAAACTATTAACTTCCTGCTATGAAATATCTATACATTGTGCGTCATGCCAAATCCTCATGGGATCATGCGGGACTGGCTGATCATGAACGGCCACTGCTTGAAAAAGGTAAAAAAAGAACAAAGTGGGTAATCGATTATCTCCTTGATAATAATGTTCATGTTGACTTAATTATTTCAAGTCATGCAGTAAGGGCAAGAGAAACGGCTAAGTTTATTGGTAACGCTTTACACTATCCTGAAGATAATATTCAAATTTCAACTGCTATTTATCATGGTGATGTTGATACTTTACTGAATCACTTTTTCGATTTAAGTAATGATGTAAATTCACTGATGATGGTGGGGCACAATCCTACCTTTACCTCCTTTGCCAACTATTTTTTAGAAAACAAGATTGACTGGCTGCCCACTTCCGGTATTGTTTGCATTGAATTTAACACTGATAATTGGGAGCATGTATTAGATGCGAAAAAAAGAGCTAAATTTGTAATCAGTCCTAAAATGGTCAAAGACCAGAAAATCAGAAGCAAGAAATAGGGCTTGTTACAAATTTATTTTGATGGAAGAAACTGCAAGTAATCTCAATTATTCCGAGTACATTATTAACAGGGAGATCAGCTGGTTGCATTTTAATGCCCGCGTTCTTCAGGAAGCCATTGATCCTGCCACACCTTTGGTTGAAAGGATAAAATTTTTAGGAATTTTTTCCAATAACAGGGACGAATTTTTCAGGGTAAGGGTAGCCTCTCTCAATAGATTGGTTAAAATCGGAAAAAAATACTATAACGAAAAAAATGACCCTAAATCCGTTCTGAATGAAATAAATAATATTGTTTCTGAACAGGAAAAAATCTTTACAAAGACTTTTTTCAAAATTGTTAAAGAATTAGCCAAGCACGATGTTTATTTAATCAATGAAAAAGACCTGGACGAAGAACAAGGCAAATTTGTAAAACAGTTTTACCAGGATGAAATGCGACAGTTCTTATTTCCAATGATGTTGCGAAATTTCCAAAAACTCACCTCCATTAAAGATGGCTCAATATATTTGGCCGTTGAACTGAAAAGTTCAAGCAGAAAATTAGACGATAATTTTGCGCTTGTTAAAGTTCCACAAAAATCGCTGTCACGTTTTTTAATTTTACCTAAAAAAGGAAGTAACAATTATATTATACTTCTCGATGATGTGATAAGGCATTGCCTGCCCGATATTTTTGCGTTATTTGGTTTTAATACATTTAATGCCTATACCATCAAGATAACACGGGATGCAGAATTGGATATTGACAATGATATTGCGAAGAGTTTTTTAGAAAAGATGAGTGACAGCATTAAACAGCGCAAAAAAGGTATTCCTGTCCGGTTTGTTTATGATGATGAAATCCCTGAGGTATTTTTGAACAGAATTACTAAGAGGTTGAAGATTTCAGGTGATGATAATTTAAGGAGTGGGGGCCGTTATCATAACTTTAAAGACTTCATGTCATTCCCGAATGTTGGTCTTGGCAAGCTTAGCTACCCTGCATTTCCTCCTCTAAAACATAAAGGCATCCCACCCAATACAAGTATTATTAAACTTTTAAAGAAGAAAGATATAATTCTTCATTTTCCGTATCAATCCTTTCAATATGTTATAGATTTCTTGAGGGAGGCATCTATCGATCCATTGGTGACTGAAATAAAAATGACTTTTTACAGGGCAGCAAAATATTCCAATGTGATCAATGCCCTTGTTAATGCTGCGCGTAATGGTAAGAAGGTAACGGTATTCCTTGAAATTCAGGCACGATTTGATGAGGAGGCCAATATATTGTTAGCCGGTAAACTTCATGAAGAAGGGGTGAAAATTGTTCCTACTATTCCCGGATATAAAGTGCATTCCAAACTAATAGGTATAAAGCGCATTGAAGATGAGAAAGATGTATTTTATGCAAATATTAGTACCGGAAATTTTAACGAATCAACCGCAAAGGTATATGCCGATGATAGTTTAATGACAGCCAACCAGGATATTGCATCTGAGGTTGATAAGGTTTTCCAGCTATTTGAAACCCGGTACATGCATCCTGAATTTAAATACCTGATCGTGTCTCCGTTTTATACCCGTAATTTCTTTATTGATGCTTTGGAAAATGAAATAAACAATGCAAAAAATGGGAAAGAAGCCTGGGCAATAATTAAAATCAACAGCCTGGTGGATAAAAAAATGGTAAAAAAACTTTACCAGGCAAGCGAGGCGGGTGTTAGATTAAAATTGATTGTGCGGGGTATTTGTGTTCTGATCCCTGGCATTAATGGAATAAGCGAAAATATTGAAGTAATAAGTATTATTGACCGATTTCTTGAACACTCAAGGGTATTTGTTTTTTGCAACAATAAAAATAATCAATATTATATCGGATCAGCTGACTGGATGCCGCGTAATCTTGACAATAGAATAGAAGTGATAACTCCTGTGCTTGATAAGGATATACAAAAGGAATTATGGGATATGTTACAAATTCAACTGGCTGATAATTGCAAAGCACGTGTAAGCGGCGAAAAGTATATTAATAGATATAGAAATACCAAATCAAAAAAGAATGTACGGGCACAGTTTGAGATTTATAACTATTTCAAGAAAAAAGCAGAATTATAAATAGTGACGAATGGGCTTTGAAAGATTTGGTATATTTGTAGTAAATTTTATTAATTATGGTAACCTCTAAAAATTAAACAACTACAAACCAATTAAATAATGATGTTTTTGCTACCTTAGCTACCTAATATATTCAACATGGTTCAAAAGTACAAAAAACAAGGAAAACAAGGAATGTTCG
>JAUVJI010000081.1 GCA_030596605.1 Bacteroidales bacterium | reverse complement strand
GGCTTAATGAAGTCAAGGCAAAACTAAAGAATACTTCTGAAAGTTGGATTGGTGTTATCATTTTTGTGCTCAATGTGATTAAACTTGCTCAAATCAATGGCCTGACTTTTTGAGGAAACCCTATTTAATGTTTTCAAAGTTAATTTTTTTTTATATAATTGTTATCTTTTTTTTTGAGGGTTAGTTCTAATTACGGCATGTTAATGTCAAGTAAAACCAAGTCCGGTTTGGTAGTTTTAACAATTTCGATAATTTCTAATCCATTATTTGCTTCACGAGGAAATGGTTGGATTATTATTGAAGTTCTTAATATTACATCTAAAGCGGCTTTACATAGGATGATTCGATTGCGAGATGTGAATTCAATTTTTATGATAGATTATTTAATTAACACTTTCTTCATAACAATCCCTTCATTGGTTAAAATATTAAGAAAATATAATCCTGAAAAGAATTTACTTAAATTTAACTCTCTTAAATTAGTATCAAATTCCATTAACTTTTTCCCTTGTAAATTCAAAAGTACCAATGATTTTATCTTTAAATTTTTTGAAATATCTAAAAATAACAAGCTCTCAGTAGGATTAGGGTAGATATTTATATATTCACTCAGTTTTTTTTTAATAATTGATGAGGAATTTGTTACTTCAAATTCGAGAGTTTCTGTTTCAATATCATAGATAATATATGTTTCACCAAATTTATTAATTGTAACATTAAGGGTATAGTTATTTGGTGAATACATTCCAATATTACAGGTGTCAATTGTATAACAATTTGCAGAATTCCAAGGACCTGAAACATCATAAAATAAATCCAATTCTATTGTTGAGCCAGTAATTGAAGTGGTATAATATGCCACATGAGGGCAACTTAATCCATAACCCAAATTAAAACCGACAGTACTAATAACATTTATACTATCTATTGCAGTTGGTTCTTGAGGTGCTATTTCAATACCATAAAACCATTGAGCTTTTGAGTATGAAATACTAAAAATTATCACTAACCAAAGAATTAATAGAAGTTTAAAGGCTGAATTTTTCATATTTTAAATTTCAGTGAAAAATTATAAACCAATTAAATAATCAAAGTTTAAAAAAACAATAATATTATCTCAATACTGTAGCCTTAATCCAGCATACCAATTAGTGAAATCAACATCCTTACGCAAATGTTCATCTGTAGAGAAACTATATCCAAATGTTAATCTAATTCTTTTCAAAATCATCGCACCTGCCTTAAAACCAATGAAACCAAAATCAAAATCATTCTGATCTCTATAAGTAATTCCACAAAAGACAATATTATTATAATCTGAAAATAATCCGAATTGATATACACTATTTTCCTTGAATAAATTTCGAACATAGAAAGTTGGTGAAATACCCCATTTATCTGCAATTCTGAAATCATAGCCTGTGTTTATATGATAGCTTGCAGGAGGTTCAAAGAATTTGGTTTTCTTGCTATCAAGATCAAAACTGAAAAAATCCAAGCATGAAAATCCTAAGTAAAAACCATAGTAATTTAACCACAGACCCATATTATATTCCAATCTATCATCGAAACGGTCTAATTCCTGTATCAAAGGATCCAAAGTATCAGTAGCGGGATGTTCCAAAATTTTATCAACATCTAAAACTAATCGGTTGAATGTTATGGCTGAAGCACCTACCCTGATATTTAAGTTTTTAACAATGTTGATCCTGTATGAAACTGATAAATTCAATTCATGCATGCTAGTAAAACCATCCTTGCTAAAAGAATAATTATAGTATCCTCCGATACCAAGGTTTTTATTTTTACAAAGATTTGTACTGTAATCTATTTCAATATCCTGCATCTTCCAGTTCTTAGGATGAGATATTTGATAGGAGAAGTTTAAAACATGCTGCCCCTGAAGTCCTGTATAAGCCGGATTTACCTTGATCCCTTCAAAAAATGCGGATCCAAAACGATTGATGTATTTTATTGAATCATTCTGACTGAAAACAATATTAGTGAGTAATAGTAGACAATACAGGAATAAGAATTTCTTCATATTTGGGTTCTTATATCTGTTATATAATATTGATAGTACAAATCTATAAAAAATCCCCATCTACAAAAACTCTTTTAAAATATATTTTTGAAACCTGCGTTATTCAGGAGTTATTAACAAATTGATGTTATAATTTAGATTTATCGCTTCATATTTACACGCTTTATAGTTAATAATTTTGTTTGGTTCAACCATGTTGTAACTCATTAACTGATTAGCAGGAACAGAAAGGTTAATTTTATCAGACGTGCAGGTATGAGGATATCATTTCATAAATTTTTTTCATTGTTTTTTCTTATTGTTTTCACCCTTACTTTATGGGGTCAAAAAACAGCCATTTACAGAAACCCTGAAGTATCATATAAAACGGGGATGGAACTTTTGGAAAAGGAGAAATATGGAGCAGCCCAGGAGCATTTTGATTTTGTTATCAAGGAGATAAAGAACCCCCTTTCACATTTAAGAGTGAATGCCGAATATTTTGATGCCCTGTGTGCTTTGGAACTTTTTAATAAGGATGCAGAATTTAAATTTAATGAGTTTATACGAAAGCATCCAACTAATTCAAGGGTAAGCCTGATCAATTACCAGCTTGGCCGCCTTGCCTACAGAAATAAAAAGTATAGTTCTGCACAAAAATATTTCACACAGGTGGATGAATCTGAATTGAGTGAAAACCAGCTTGCTGAATATAATTTTAAGATGGCATATTGCTATTTTAAAACGAAAGATAACACAAGTGCAAAACAATATTTTGAGAAAGTCAGGTACAAAGATTCAAAATATGATTCACCGGCCACCTATTATCTTGCTCATATTGCGTATATCGAAGAAGATTATTCAACTGCATTGATGGGATTTGAAGAGTTGTCGAACGATCCGAATTTTAGTCCGGTTGTGCCTTATTATCTTGTTCAAATTCTTTTTGTCCAGGAAAAATACAACGAAGTGCTGGAAGTAGCTCCTGAGTTATTTGAAAACGCTACTGTTAAGAGAAAGCCGGAGATTGCACGCATCATTGGTGAATCATATTACAGGCTGGATAAATTTGAAAAGGCATTGCCATTTATGGAGCAATACCATAAAACATCGAGAAGCAGGATCAGCAGGGAGGACAATTATTCATATGCCTTTACACTTTATAAAACCGGCAATTATGAAAAGGCAATCACTTACTTCCAGAAAATAACCGGTAGTAAAGATGAGTTGGCACAATATACCTATTATTACCTGGCAGCCTGTTACCTCGAAACCGGACAAAAAAAGTTTGCAGCCAATGCGTTTAATTCAGCATATAAACTACCTTTTGATATAGAAATCAGGGAAGATGCCCTTTTTAACCATGCACAGCTCGCATTTGAATTATCATTTGATCCTTACAGCGAAGCCATAAATGCATTAAAAAAATATCTTCAGAATTATCCTGATTCAGAAAGGAATGATGAGGCCTACAATTTTCTTTTTAAAATATCAATGGCGACAAGGAATTTTGATGATGCACAGGAGGCTTTGGAGCATATCAAAACCAAGGGAAAGGACTATAATAAGAACTACCAGCTAATTACTTTCTATCGTGGAATTGAGCTGTTCAACCAGTTTAATTATGAAGATGCAAATAATATGTTCCTAAAGGTTATTGAAAATGATTTTGACAAATCAATTACAACTCAAGCCAAATTCTGGACAGGGGAGTCATTTTACCGGATGGAAAATTATTGGGGCGCCAAAAAATACTACATGGAATTTCTTTCTGCTTCTGCGGTTAAAAAACTTCCCATATACAATATAGCAAATTATAACCTTGGCTATGTTTACTTTAAAAGAAAGGAGTATAGCGGTGCCATTTATTCTTTTAAGGAATTCATCTCAAAACTTAAGGATGAGAATCCGGCCATGGTTGCCGATGCATTTTTAAGAATGGGCGATTCATGGTTTATTACAAAAGGATATGACAATGCTATTGAATATTACGACAAAGCCATTGCCGTGAATGCCATTGATGTGGACTATGCATTGTTTCAAAAGGCTGTTGCCCTGGGAGTTTTGCAAAGATATGATGAAAAGATTCAAACTCTTAAATCCATTATGTCGAAATACCCTAATTCTTCTTCTATCAGTGAAGTTATATATGAGTTGGGCGATACCTATCTTGTAACCCATGATAATGAAAATGCGCTCATTAATTTTCGCAAGGTTGCATTAGATCATTCTGGTAGTCGTTACGCTGTAAAAGCCCGGCTGAAGACCGGATTGATCTATTATAATAACAATCAAAGCGAACTTGCACTTAGTACCTTTAAAAAAATAGTTGCAGATTTTCCTAACACCCCCGAATCGAAAGAGGCGCTGGCGAGCATAAAGAATATTTATGTGGAGACAAATGAGGTGGATGAGTACCTGGCTTATGTGAATGACCTGCCGTTTGCAGAAGTGAGGATCAGCGAGCAAGATTCAATTACTTATGTTGCAGCTGAAAACCTGTATATGGATGGAGATTATGAAGCAGCTCGTCCTTTTTTGGAGAATTATGTAGAAAAATTTGAGGATGGAGCGTTTATTCTGAGCGCCCGTTTTTATCTGGCCGAATGCCAGTTGGTAGGAGAGGAATTTGAAGAGGCACTTGAAAACTATGAATTTGTTTTAAATAAACCCAAATCGGAATTTACGGAGAGCGCATTATTAAAAGCCGCTACCATTAGTTATAACCTGGAAGATTATCAAAAGGCCCTGAATTATTTCATTAACCTTGAAACGAATGCAGAAAATAAAACAAATGTAATTGAGGCTTTCTACGGAATAATGAAGTGCAATTATCTGCTTGAAAATTATGAAGAGGCTTTATTAGCAACCGGAAAAGTATTAGCGGTTGAAAAAATCAGTGACGAGAAAAAACTGGATGCTTTAGTAATAAAGGCAAATTCTCTTTATAGAACTGATGATCTTTTGCTTGCAAAAAGCGCTTATAAAAAAATTGTGGAGTTTTCACAGGGAGAGGCTGGTGCTGAAGCTAAATACCGGATTGCTGAAATAGAGTTTATGATCTCCGACAATGAATCTGCTGAAAAAACTCTTTTTGAATTGATAAACCAGTATGCTTCGCATGATTATTGGGTAGCCAAAGGATTTATTTTATTAGCGGATATCTATATTGAAACAGATAATATTTTCCAGGCAAAACAAACCTTGCAAAGTATCATTGATAATTATGAAGAGGATGATCTGAAAGGAATTGCCATTAGTAAGTTAGACGATATTTTGCAGCAGGAAAGTAAGGAGGAAATGGAAAAACTTCAATTGGAAAATATAGATGCTGAACCGGATACGATTGTGATAGAGGGGGAGTTGTTGGAAATGGAATAGAATTATGAGTGAATGATAGAATGATAGAATGATTGAATGATAGAATGATTGAATGGTCATTGGTCATTGGGGAATTGGTTAGATTTTTGAAAATTTGAATAATGAGAAATAAAACATATAAGGATTTGAAATTGGTTTCTATTGTTTTGATGGCAATGCTGTTATTCTTTGTTCCATCTATGGTGCTTGCGCAGGAGGTGAGTGATACGGAAGAAGTAACAGTTGTGGCTCCCTACGAACCGTCTGTTTCGGATGCTTTTAAAATTAATGTATCCCCAAAAATACCTGATGAAAATATGGAGAAGCCTGAGTTTGATTATAACATCAAACCGAAAACAATACAATCGCCTGTATCACTTGAGCCAATCAAACCGGCGAAGATCATGGGTGAATCAGTAACAAAATTGTACAAGAATTACATCAAAGCAGGTTTTGGTAATTACTGGACTCCTTATCTTGAAATGTATGCCAACACACTTCGCTCTAAAAAAAATGCTTTTGGTGTGTATGTTAAGTACTTGTCCTCATCCGGAAATATTGATGGTTATGGATTTCCGGGAAGCAGTACTACCGGTGTTTCAGCCTATGGTAAAAAATTCATGAATAAGCATACACTCACTGCTTCAACATGGTACAAGCGGACCGGTGTTCATTATTATGGATTTATTGATTCCACAGATCTCCCAAAAAAGGATTACAAGCAAAGTTATAACCTGTTCGGAATGGATGTGGCATTTGAAAGTAATTATACAAAAGATAATAAGTTCAACCATTATATTGATTTCAAATATTACTATTTCTACGACCGGTTTGAATCGAATGAAAACAATATCCTGTTTACAGCAGGATTAAATAAGAATACAAGCTTTTTTAACTTTTCGGATCATGAGAAGTTAGGATTCGATGCCAAGGTGGATTACTATTTTAATAAGGACACATTGCAAAAACATAATGCCGGTATTATTAAGCTGGAACCTTTCTATGATCTTGCTTTTTCACAGTACAGCTTCAAGATAGGGTTCAATATTGAGGTGGAATCAGGTTCTGTTACCTATTTGCATTTTTACCCGGTTGTTAGGATAGAGGTTAAAGTTGTTAAAGATTTCCTTGTTACATATGCGGGTGTTTACGGTGAGGTGCATAAAAACAGTTTTAAATCCTTAAGCGACGAAAATCCATTTATCATTTCCACCATTGAAAAACGATTTACCAATGATGTGTTCACTCAGTATGGCGGGATTAAAGGGCACTTAACAAAATATTTTGATTACAACCTTAGTTTTGTTAATACAACCGTTGAGAACATGCCGTTTTTTGTCAATGATACCGTATCGGCATTGGGAGAAGGTTTGAATAATCAGTTTACAGTGGTACATGACAGGGTGAAATACTCCCGTGTGATTGCTGAGTTCGGGTTTCATTATAAAAACAAGTTCAATGCAATGCTTCGGGGAAAATACAATAATTATTTTTTAGATAACGAAGATAAACCCTGGCACAAACCGACACTTGAAATAATGTTAAGCGCCGATTATAGCTTACAGGAAAAAATTCTGATCAAGGCCGATCTGTTTACCTTCAATAAGATGTATGCCAGAACCTTTGAAACCAAAACATCAGGAACTACCACCACAGTGACTGAAGTACCTGTTGAAATAGGCGGAAAAGTCGATCTTAATCTTGGCGTAGAATATCGTTACTCAAAAGTGCTTTCAGGCTTTATAAATTTTAATAATATCCTTGGCCAGCGGTATTTTAACTGGTATAACTATCCTTCGTACAAGTTTAATGTGTTGTTGGGAGTGACATATTCTTTTTAGTTTGAAGTTTGAAGTTCGAAGTTCGAGGTTTGAAGTTAAAGTAATCGAATTATTTCTTGCTGCCTACTGCCAACTGCTACTTTTTCATTTTTACTTTTTACTTTTATCTTGGCTCTTGTGTTTTATATCTTGTTTCTACCTTTGTCTTCTTATTCTGAATGATCCATTGAGCTGCCTGGATGTTGGATTTGGCATAGGTGTCCATAACATCAACTATATCTGGTAAGTCTTCTAAATAGTTTTTTGTATCCTTTTCAAAGTATTTATATAACGAGCTTAAACCATTCTCACGGATAACAAGAAAAAACTCCTGATTGATCACACCGTATTTATCATCCATGTAAAAATATGTATAAGGCCGCTCTTCCCTTGTTAAGTCAATCCCGAAGGTATTATTAACATAAGGCAATCCGAGAATACCTAATATAGTTGGGAACACATCAATCTGGCCACCAAAGCAATCGAACGACCTGTTTTCTTCCAGAACATTTGGCCCAAAAAATATTAAAGGTGTGTGAAAATAATTCAGGGGCATGTCATACACTGAGTTCATCGGACTTCCATGATCAGCAATAAAAACAAACAATGTGTTGTTAAACCATTCTTGCTCTGAAGAAAGTTGAATAAATTTTCCTATTGACCAGTCGGCATACTCTACAATTTGTTGCCTTACATTATCGCTTTTGGGAAAAAAGTAATCGGGGATAACATAGGGTCCATGATCACTTGCGGTCATAAAAGCTGCCAGGAAAGGTTTATTTTTTTCGTGCAGTTTATTCAGGATCGGAATTGAGAACTCAAATAAATAATCATCCGGAACGCCCAGTGTACTTAAAATCTTATTTGATGGAAAATCTTTTTGAGATATGATCTGTTCATAATCGTTGGCGCTAAGAAAACCACCTGCATTGTCAAACTGTGAATCATGTGTGGTGAAGTAAATGGATGAATAATCATGTTTTTTGAGCACGGATGCTATACTATGATACTTCAGCATTTCCACACCTTTCATGGGATGAAACCGGCCTATGGCCGGATAAGAAAAGAGTGTTCCGTATACGCCGTTATAGGTATGTATCCCTGCTGTATAAACGTTGTCAAAAGCATAACCGGTTGCCGCCAGACTATCAAGAACCGGAGTCAGCTTATTGTCATTTCCATATCTGCCCATTTTTGCAGCGCTCATGCTTTCCATGATCACAATAACAACATTTGGTTTGTTTGTTAAAATAGTGTCGGGGATGATGTTTCTAGCGATAGGGGATATGGAATCAATATAATTTTCAAAATTCAAGTATTTCCTTACATTTTTTATCGCAATGTTTGGATCAATCAGGTTTAACTGTTTATTTTCTTCATTGCTTGAATTCAGGTAACTGCGTAAAAACGTGAAGACGGGATTTAGTCCCAATTGATTCGGAAAGGCATAATTACTGAAATAGGCTGTACCAACCCTGATAGGTGACTTTTTGCTGATCCTCCCTCTCATTCCGACGAATATAATAAGTCCGGCAAGTAAAGTCAATATAAGGTTTTTAGCAAAAAAAAGTATTCTGTTTCCTGTGATTTCAACTGGATTATCCAATAAATATTTCTTTGTAACCCGGCGAAGTAATTTGTAAAATAAAAAACAAAATATAATAAACGGGATAAAGGTCCACCAGTACCTGAATTCCTGGAGGATCATTTTAGTGACAAACCCCGGTGTTTCAGCCCAGAGAAATGCGGAAACATTAAACCGTGCAAAAAATTGGTTGAAATAGGGGATATCTGCTGCACATATAAAAAATGCCACACAATATAAAACAAACAGATACCAGAAAATAGTCCAGGCAATAATACGGTGTGTAAACCGGAATGCGGAGGTAAATAACAGTATGGCAAAAGGTATTCCTAATATATATCCGGAGATTACCGTATCAAACCGGAAGCCCATAAAAAAGGCTTTCAAAAGCAATCCGGTAGATCCGCTTTCCGGCAGGTCAGCAATCCGGTTCATCTCACTTAATAAAAGTAAAACCCTGAAAGCTGTGAAAAACAACAATCCAGATAAATAGGTAAAAAATAGAAATAATAGATGATTGGGGATTAGTTTATTTACCTTCGATTTTTCCAAACTTTATTATTGTTTTTTTTAAAGGTTTACATCATTCTGGACTTGGTTCAGAATCTAAGGTGTCCAAAGAAATATTCTCTAAAATATTTACAAAAATAGTCACAATATAATTCAGGATGTAATAATATAATACTGTTATTTTATAATCAGTTTTTTCGTTTGAATTTTTTCGTTCGATTTTAAAGTGCAAAAATAAACTCCTGCCGGCAAATCACCTAAATCAAATTCCATTTCATATGTCCCAGGCATTTTAGTTTCATTCAACAATCTTTCAATTCTAATTCCTGAAATCTCAAATAAATCTAAAATCGTTAAATCGTCCCGATAGCTATCGGGATCGTAAATTGTAAATCGTATGTTCACAGAACCTGAACAGGGATTTGGTGAAATAGTAAATTTATTCTCTAAATATATTTCCCGCACTGAAACCGTATCACAGGCAGCCTGTACTTCTTCGATGCTGTTGCAGCCGGGGGCATTGTAAAAAATATCAACTACAGAGTTTGAGATAGCTAAATAATCGCAAACACTATGTACATCGCAATCACATAATGAACTGTTTGAAGTAATAAAAAGATGATGGATTGTATTTGGATTAATATTTTCAATCCCGGATATGTTAGTTAGTTGGTCATTATAACCTATATACAATCTCCACCCAATACTGGTAATATTCTCAAGACCGGTTAAGTTTGATAAGTTACCATTTTGACGAATTTCAAGATCTGCTCCAATACTTGTTAAATTTTCCAATCCATTTAAACTTTGAAGTGAATCATTACTAAAAATTCGAAAAGTACCCCCAACCGATGTAATTTCTGATAATCCATTTAAAGAAAATATATCATTCCCTCTTATTTCTACATCGCCTTCCAATTGAGTACATCCCGGGTAATTTGCTTGAAAGCTTGATACATCTTGCTGAGATAATAAATAATAATTCCCGAAAGGAAGGCATGGAATAGTGAATCCGCATGAACCGGCGATTTCTGATGGAGAATTACAACCATTCGCATTGTTATAAATATTCACGGTGCCGTTTGGGGATGAAAGGTATTCACATAAACTTTGGATTTCACAATTATGGAGTAAAGGATTATAATTAATAATTAATTCAGAAATTGATTGGGGATCTATATTTTCCAACCCTGTCAAACTGGTCAAGGAATCGTTACCAACAATCCAAAGATGTCCCCCGACAGAAGTGATATTGTACAGTCCCGATAATGTTTTAAGAGAATTGTTTCCATGTATAGATAAATTTTCTCCTATAAAAGTTAAGTTCTGAAGTTCATTAAGATTCCCTAGAAATTCGTTATATGACAACAATAGGGAACCTCCTATAGATGTGATATTATCAATACCTGATAGGTCTGAAATAGGATTATTGGAAATGCTAAGATGACCACCTATAGATATAACATTATCAAGTCCCGATAGACTACTTAAAGACTCATTATAGTTAATCATTAGATGGTCACCTATAGAAGTTATATTTACTAAATCATCAAGACTGGTCAGGGAAGCGTTATAACAAATCTCTATTCCTCCGTTGATAGTTGAAATATTGTGAAGTCCTAAAAGATCCAGCAGGGCGTCATTACCAGTAATTTGTATATCTCCTCCTATTGAAGTTGCATTTTCTAAAGCAGAAATACTTGTAAGAGAGGGATTACCTATAATGGGCAAATTATTATATAATCCTATGTGCAAATCACCTCCAATCATAGTAAGGCCATCCAGTCCTGTCAAACTTTCCAGGTTTGGATTCCCGCAAATAGTAAGAGTTTCACCTATTTCTGTTAAAACATTTAAACCATTTAAATTAGTGATAGCATTACCTTGAATTTTAACGTACCCCTCTATTTCTGTACAATTTGGATAATTAATCTGAAAGCTGTCAATCTGAGATTGTGTAGTAAAAATAATACCTTCGGGCAGGCATGGCTGTGACAATGCTGTTATCTGAAATATCAGTAATGTCAAAATTGTAAGAATTGAGTTTTTCATAATTATTCCGATTTTTACCCCTCCCTTTTTCCCTCCTCCTCAAGGGGGAGGGTCGGGGTGGGGGTGTTAAAGTTTAATCAATTTCATGGTTTGTATTCCTTTATCGCTTGTAAATATACAAAAATAAACTCCTGCCGGCAAATCACCTAAATCAAATTCCATTTCATATGTCCCAGGCATTTTAGTTTCATTCAACAATCGTTTAATCCTAATTCCTGACGCATTATATAAATCGCAATTCACCATTCCCGGTTTATCAACTTTGATTTTAAGATTTAAAGTTTCTGAGCATGGATTAGTTACTATTGTCAGGATATCTTGTGTTTTTATATTATTTTCCATCGTTGATGTAAAGCAAGCATCCATCACTTCTTCCGGGCTGTTACATCCGGTATCGTTGTCATAAATTTCAATGTAACCATTTGGCGAAACCAGGTATTCGCAAACACTTTGAACTTCACACTCAGATAAAGCACTGTTATTTATTATAATCAGGTGCGCAATTGATTCCGGATCCAATGAATGTAATCCCCATAAAGTGTTCAATGATTCATTTCCGCAAATTATCAGAAAACTTCCGATTGATTCCAGGTTACTCAAACTTGTTAAACTTGTGAGGGATGAGTTTCCATTTCCACCAATGGAGCCTATTACAAGGCTGCCACTGATAGCTGATAGCCCTTCCAACCCTGATAAAGTTTCCAGGTTTTCGTTATTTTCTATTAGTACATTTCCATTAATGTTAGCCAAACTATTTATTCCCGTTAAACTGGTCAGGCTGGTGTTGCCCTTAATTTCAACTCCTCCCCAAAGGGTATTGATATTGTCCATTCCGGCTAAATTGGTTAAAAGGTCATTTTCTGTAATCTTTAAACTTCCTAAAATAGTGTGGATGGAGGTAGCGCCAGTTAGATTTTCCAGGTTGTCATTATTGTGAATTTCAAAGTTACCCCAGATATAAATGATATTGTCCAATCCACCAATTTCAATCAGGTTTGGATTATTGGAAATTTTCAAATGCCCACCGATAAATTCCACATTTGTAAATCCCGCTAAACTTTCAAGCGAAGTATTATTTAAAACATAAAAATTTCCATTAATTTCTAAAAGGTTTTCTAAGCTGCTTATATCGATTAGGGTTTCATTGTTTGAAATAAAAAGAGATCCACCGGTTGAAATCATATTATCCAGACCTGACAAATTTGTGAGTATTGGATTCGCACTAATTTCCAAGTAACCCCAGTTAATAGTTAAATTGTACAGACTGTCCAGGTTAGAAATGTTATCTCCGCTGATTGTAACATTTCCTGCTATTTCAGTACAATTGGGGTGATAAACCGGAAAGCTGTCGATTTCTTCCTGGCTGGAGAAAAAAGTTCCACCTGCAAGACAAATGCCTTCGCACGATTCTATCACTTCCTCAGGAGTATTACAACCGGGTGCGTTATTTTCAACAATTATATCTGCAAAAGGATCGGTGAGAAAATCACAAAAGTTTTCCAGACTGCACGACGACAGCGAACTGTTGTTGCAGATGTACAGGAAATCAATGGTGCCGGAATATATGTTTTCCAATCCGGTTAAACTCGTAAGCGATTCATTGCCGGCAATAAAGAGGTATCCGTTTGTAGATGTTAATGAACTTAATCCCGTAATATTTGTCAGGGACGGATTGCCCAAATTTGCAGGATCATCAAATCCGATAGCCAGCTCTCCTTCTATGGCTGCTATGTTATCTATTCCATCCAGGGTAGCCAGGTTTTCGTTATCGAAGATATATAAACCCCCTGCGACAAATTCAAGGTTACCCAGGCCGGACAGATCCTGCATTGCATCATTATCAATGATCACAAGGTTACTTTCAATGGCAAAAACATTATCTAAGCCTGACAATGTATTCAGGCTGTTGTTGCTGTAGATCCTCAGATCACCCCCGATAATAGTTAAATTCGTAAGACCGGTCAAACTTGTGAGATTATTACAGGAAAAGATAATTAGCGTATCCCAGATTGAAGAAATTACATTTAACCCATTCAGGTTTGTAATATCATTTCCAGTGATCATTACTTGCCCCTCAATTTCTGTACAATTGGGATAATTAATCTGGAAACTGTCAATCTGAGATTGAGTAGTAAATGTAATACCTTCTGGCAGGCAGGGCTGTGCCAATGCTGTTAATTGAATGATCAGCGTTGTTAAAATCGTAAGAATTGAGTTTTCCATAACTATTTTCGGTTTTTACCCCTCCCTTTCTCCCTCCTCCTTAAGGGGGAGGGTCGGGGTGGGGGTGTTAAAGTTCAATCAACTTTTTAGTTAGTATTCCACCTTTTGTTTTTAATGTACAAAAGTAAATCCCTGCCGGCAAATCACCTAAATCAAATTCCATTTTATATGTCCCAGGCATTTTAGTTTCATTCAACAATCGTTTAATCTTATTTCCAGAAACCTCATATAATTCGAAAATCGCTATATCGTTTTCGTAAATTGTAAATCGTATGTTCACAGTACTTGAACTGGGATTGGGTGAAATAGTAAAATCATCTTCAAAAATTATTTCCTGAACCAAAACCGTATCACATGCTGCTTCTACTTCTTCGATGCTGTTACACCCGGGGGCATTATTTTCAATCTCAATCAAAGCAGTTGAACTGTCAAGTAGGTGACATATACTTTTAATTGCGCAGGTTGTTAGAGAACTATTATTATAAATAAATATTCCAGGGATGGAATTTACATCAATATTATCCAATCCATATAAATTGTTAAGGGAGTGATTTCCATCTATCACGATACCGCCTTCAATAGAGGTCAGATTACTCAGAGCTGTAAGACTACTTAGAGAATTGTTAAATCTAATATATGATAAATGTGAAATTGAACTCAAATTGTTTAATCCATCAAGATTCAGAAGCAATTCATTATTCTCAATTCGTAAATAATATCCAATTGAATTTAAAGCACCTAGTCCTGTTACAGTTATCAAAGTTGAATTTCCTGAAATCTCAAATTTCCCACCAATAGAATACAAATTTGGTATACCAGAAATATCACCAATAGAGTTATTATTGCATATATATAAATTATCTGCATTTGTTAAATTATTTAATGCTGATATATCTTCAAGAAATGCATTATTAAAAATCAGAACAGCTCCTGAAATTGTGGTTAAATTTTCCAATCCTGATAAATTCTTTAGGATACTATTTTTAGCAATCTTAAGGTCTCCGTCAATATATGTTAGTTTAGTAAAACCATCAAATGAGATTAATTCTGTGTTAGATACAATCTTGAGGTCTCCCTCTATTAAGTTAAGGTTATTAAATCCATTTATACTCATTAGGGAAAAATTATCATAAATTAGCAACAATTCCGAAATTTCAATAATATTATTGAGACCTGAAATGCTTAAAAGGTTATAATTTCCTGAAATTCTGATAAGTCCACCAATGGCTTCTAAAGATTCCAACTCAGACAAATCATAAACAGCATTATCCAGAATCCGTAAATAACCTCCAATTGAATTTAAGTTCCCTAAACCTGTTAAATTGATAAGATAAAAATTATTTAGAATATCTACATTTCCTTCAATAGTAGCCAAGCTACCCAACCCAGATAAACTGGGAAGTAGTGGATTATTTTTTATTTGTAGATATCCACCAATAGATGATATTAAATTCAATCCATCTAAATTAATGATGTTATCTCCTTCTATCCAAACATGTCCTTCAATCTCGGTACATCCTGGATAATTGATTTGGAAACTGTCAATTTGGGATTGCGTTGTAAAAGTGATGCCCTCTGGCAGGCATGGCTGTGTAAATGCTGATATTTGGATGGTCAGCAATGTGATAAATATAAGAATTAGGTTTTTCATAATTTTCTCCGATTTTTACCCCTCCCTTTCTCCCTCCTCCTTAAGGGGGAGGGTCGGGGTGGGGGTGTTAAAGTTTTATCAATTTTTTAGTTTGTATTCCACCTTTTGTTTTTAATGTACAAAAGTAAATCCCTGCCGGCAAATCACCTAAATCAAGTTCCATTTCATAAGTCCCAGGCATTTTAATTTCATTCAACAATCGTTTAATTCTAATTCCTGAAATCTCATATAAATCTACAATCGCTAAATCGTCTTCGAGAATCGTAAATCGAAGGTTTAATGAATTTGAGTATGGATTTGGCGAAATAGTAAAATTATCAGTGGAACTTATTTCATCAACTGAAGTCCAACAAGCATCTTCCACTTCTTGTTGGCTGTTACAGCCAGGAGCATTATAAGCAATAATAACATCACCATTCGGAGCTAACAGGTAATCACAAATGCTTTGTACTTCACAAGTTGATAATGAATTGTTTTCTTGTATGATTAATTCATCAATTGTGTTTGCATCAATATTATCTATTCCTGACAAACTGATAAGTTCTGGGTTACCACCATAATAAGAACTGCCAATAGTTATTTTTCCATAAATAGAGGTCATGTTTTCCAATTCAGAAAGGCTTGCTAAGTTAGGATTGCTACATGTCAAAAGATTTCCACCAATAAAATTCAAATTGTTTAATCCAGATAAGTTATATAATTGAGTATTATTCAAAATCATAATACTTCCCCCTATGCTATATAAACTTTCTAACCCTTCAAAATTTGTGAGATCGGCATTGAGCCTTATTTCAAGGTCACCCCCAATAGTAAACAAATTTTCAAGATCATCAAAATTCGTAATAGCATCCATGTTTTTTAAAATGAAATTTTGTCCTATTGAAGTTACGTTATTTAATCCTTCAAAAGTTGAAAGTGTAGGATTGGAATTGAGAATTAAACTATTTCCAATAGTTGTAATATTGTTTAATGTTGATAGATTTTCCAAACCAACATTGCCAATAATTTCAATGTTTCCACCAATATGTGCCAGATTTTCCAATCCTTCCAGACTCTTCAAGGAGTTATTATCTTCTATTTTCAATTTTCCTCCAATAAAATCAAGGTTTTCCAAACCTGTAAAACTATTAAAGTATTCGTTATCCCCAATTATAAGGCTACCATAAATATAAGTCAAATTCAATCCAGTAAGACTTTGCAAACCATCACTATGATGAATGTTTATTCCTCCAATGGAGTCTATATTCTCAAATCCAGTTAAAACGGATAATGGATTGTTAAATGCGATATGTAGTTCGCCTCCTAAATAATTCAAACTATTAATAGGGAATAAATTTTCTAGAGACTCATTGTCTTCAACTTCAAGATTTCCATTAATAATAGTTAGATTATCAAGTCCTGTCAAACTCGTCAGTGAAGAATTATGAATAATTATAATTGAACCTTCAATTTTATCTACATTATCGAGACCTGATATACTTATCAAATATGGATTGTACATAACCTGAAGACTTCCTCCAATGGATTTCAAATTATTAAATACAGCTAAACTTGTTAGTGCATTGCCCCAAATAATAAGGCTTCCTCCCAAAAAAGATATATTTTCCAATCCTGTCAAACTATTCACTGGACAGCCAAAAATGTATATCCAATCACCTACACTGGTCAAATTTTGTAATCCAGCTAGACTATTTAGGGAAGTATTTAAGTCAATAGTAAGTTTCCCTCCAATAGAACTTAAATTTTCCAGTCCCGATAAACATGTCAGATTGTTGTTGATACAAATTTCAAAATCACCTCCGATGGTAGTAAGATTGTCCAACCCTGATAAACTGGTCAGTAATGGATTACCGTATCCAATGGTTACCAAATTGCCAATTACCATATCACCATCAATTGTAACTATATTTTCTAGTCCTGTTAAACTTTCAAGAGCATTATTACCATAAATATAAACATTACCTAAGAAGGATGTTAAAACGGAAAGTCCATTTAAATTTGTAATATTACTTCCGTTAATGGTTACATCCCCCTCAATCTCTGTACAATTCGGATAATTGATTTGGAAACTATCAATCTGGGATTGGATTGTAAATGTAATGCCCTCTGGCAGGCAAGGTTGTGGCAATGCTGACAATTGAATAATCAGCAAAGTAGTAATTGTAAGAATAAGGTTTTTCATAATTATTCCGATTTTTATCCCTCCCTTTCTCCCTCCTCCTTAAGGGGGAGGGTCGGGGTGGGGGTGTTAAAGTTTTATCAATTTCCTGGTCTGTGTTTCTTTATCGCTTGTAAATATACAAAAATAAATGCCTGGTTCTAAATCTTCTCCCTTAAACTCAAATTCATAATTACCTTTTTGTTGAACTTCATCAATCAGGGTTTTAATTTGTTGTCCTTTGAAATCGAATATTTCACATTTGATATGGGTTCTGTTTTGCAATCTATAGATAAAAGTGGTGTTGGTACTGAAGGGGTTGGGGTAATTGTGGTAAAGTTCAAAAGCCTGATGAGTTAATTGATTTTCCGGGTCAGAAAAACCGGCAGGTCCTTCTTTAAAAACACTCAATACTCCGAGATGGTCGGAGCAATAAAGTTCACCTGTGAAAGGAGTGTCCATTACAACCTTTGATGAATCAACATGAAAACCGCTTACATTGCTATAGAAAATATAATCGATGCGTGTATTAGGTGAATTGGATGGTACTGTATATCCCGGGATTCCAGGATTGGCTTGATTAAATGAATCGTAATAAGTAGAATCACCTCCGGTTTCAGTGATCTGGGTAATTGTCAGGGTTCCGGGCGGATCATTAAAGTCGCCACACAAAATTGAACCTGAAGCTGTAAATTGATTGTTAATGTCCTGCATATACTCAAGTACCTGCTGCGACTG